>JADZEF010000071.1 GCA_020850695.1 Planctomycetaceae bacterium
AAATCGTTCACGGAATGGTTCCTCACAGGGTTCTGGTTCGTGACACCTGGCCCGGTCGCTGTCGCAAGCAGCTTCCGGGCTCTTTTCGTTTCTGGACGTCCCGCTCCTACGGGGTGAAAGGAAAACGCCCGACACGAGGAGCAGGGCAAGTGCTCACAGCGTGCGGGCGTTAGAGTCTCCGCCGAGAAGACGGCGGGAGATGTGCTGAGTTGTTCGGGAAGCTCCGTCTTGCCCACGTCGCTTCCGTCGCCTGATTAGGTTACGAGTGTACTACGAAAATGCAAGCATCGTTGCCTACAAATCTGGACGTGGGGAGAATGCCTCACCATGAAGAAAGCAGCACAACGAAGTAGCGGACGGCCCCGCAAGAAATACGGTCGCCGGGATTTCTCCCTGTCGGTCAAGCTGACGGCGGAGGAAAAGGAGCTTCTGGAACGCGCTGCCGATGCTGCCAAAATGTCGCCGTCTGATTTCATTCGGTCCATCATGGTAGAAGCGTCCCGCCGCCAGCTTGGCGAGGAAAAGAGCGAGTGAGACGGCAGGCGTTGGGATAAGGCTACCGCGACGGAGACCTTTCAGCAGGCATCGGGTTCGCTCACTCGCCACCCCCGAACGGCACGAGGCGATTGAGAGCGTCCTGGCGTTGCTGGCACCCGCACGAGCGGCCCGTGGCTTTCGTCACCGCCTTCACCACGGGACGGATGCCGCACCAGTGCAGCACGAGCGCCAAGACGTCGCCGAGTCCCCTGATGCGGTCGCCCGGCTTCCGCCACGGCTTCGCGGGTTTCGTTCGCGGACGTTCATTAATGTTTGTTTGTACGAATTTCGCCTTGTGAACCTTTGCGGTAGGTTCTGCGTTGGGTAGCTCGTCCAGTCCCCATTCTCTCCGATAAGCGTTGCACTGTCGCACGGTGAGAACGGGATTCCCGGCGTCGTCATGTCCCCGGCAGATGTCCCGCATCCGGCCCACGAGGGAGTCGCATTCAATGATCCGAGTTTCACCCGGCAGGATGTTCTCGTGGTCGGTCGTCGCGGCGTGCGTCGTCATGTTCGGCCTTGCTTTCCTTGGTCCGATCTGGCGGTCAACGGTCTTTGTCAACGCGAGCGGCAGGCCGCTTGATGATGAACTGCCTCGATGCCCTCGATGCGGCACCACTAACACCGCGTTGCACCCGAAAGAGCAGCAGGAAGCCCGTGGGGTCGAGCGGTTCTGCCTTGATTGCAAACTCGACTTCACTCCGTGAACGTCACGGTGATTGAACCCGTGTCGCAACAGGTGCAAGAGCCACCGTTGATGTAGAGAAACGATGCCGACCACGAGAACGGATCGCAGGCTCCTGTTGCCGCCGTCAAAGGCGTTAGGAAACATTCGGCAGGCGACATTGAGATATTGAACCCGCTCTCTTGGCAGATCAGCGTTGCAGTCAGGCCGCACGCGGAAAGCGTCGCCTCGTACTGGTCTCCGTCCCTGTCTCCGGATCCGGTCGCACCGTTCACCGCACCGCAGGATGACGTGACCGTGGCGAATGCCGTTGTCGGCGGCGAATCGCACCCTCCGCACGGGGACGGCACCTCACAACTCTCCGCCCCGAACGCGCCACAGCCTTCAATAGCGCACTCCCCGCACGTCCCGCTGAAAGTGAACTCCATCGACGCATAGCCGAGCGGCCCGTCACAGGTGATGGTCGCCGTGTCGACGGTCGTGGTGCATCCGTCGATGACGAGGTCGATGTCATCTGGTCCAAAGCTCCCGTCACATGGCACCGTGAACGCGATGCTCCCGCCGTCCCACGAGTCGTACCAACGCCAGCCATCCGGGACACAATGGGAACTGAATCGAAGCGTCTCCGTCACCACCTCGTCATTGCAATCGGTATAGGTGATGATTCCCGGTCCCGAGCACTTCGGCCACTGCGTGTGATCCGTGCATTCTGAGATGACGACGCGGCCGTTCGTGCTGACCGTCCCGCATGTGTTGATATCCCGCCAGCAGACGTTAGTGAGCGCCCAACAGAGGCCATCCTCGCCGAGCGAACCGCCGTTTCCACAGCCGCCGCCGACTCCTGGCGGAGTACCATTGCAAGTCGCCATCGTTCACCTTTTGTTAGATCCGTCGAGCGTCAATCGTCGCCTTGTCGACGGCATAGGCCACCACGCTGATATCTTCGATCGCGGCCCGCAGCACCCGACGCACCCGCGCTTTCCCGATCCGCTCCCATTGAGCTTCGCGATGGCGGAACCGGATGCTCATGCCGGGAAGTTCGCCGCGTTCGACGGTCTTCTCTGCGTGGCGTCCGAGCGCGGAGTCGAAGAACGAGAACGTCACCATCAACCCGGCATCGCCGTTCTCAAGAGCGTGAACGCGCCCGACGGTCCATTGGGGGGAGTGATTGATTCTCACCGGCAGCGTGTGAGCATCGGCAAAACAGTCGTCGAAGCATCCGCGCGTGAAGATCCACCAAGTCCCTTTTGAACAAAGAGGCCGCTCCCATGAAATGACGAGGCGATGATGCAATCGCTGCATGGTTCCCTCACAGAGTCTCAAGAGCCGCCGCCGCTACGGTCTCAACGTCGCAACGGCGACGGCACACGCTACGCCGCGTGCAATCACCGTGCGGCCCGAATATCAATCGCCCGTGGCTTGCCGCCGCGCCCGTCGATGATGTTGAACTGCACCCGGCGTTCAATAAGTCGCTCATCGAACGCGAGCCCGTCGCGGAGGTCGCGATGATGGAAGAACGCATCGCCGCATCCGTCGGAAAGTCGGATGAATCCGAAGCCCTTATCAACGTGCACTGAGCACACCGTTCCGGTTTCCACGAGAGCATTCCTGAGAGAAGAACCGCCGCCGCCTCGGATGCCGGGAGAGAGCGCCCGAGACGGCGCGGGTTGATGTGCGTTTCAGTTCAGAACCACCATCGGCTCGGACGTCGGCTTTGGATCGTCAACGCGAACCGTGTCGAGCGGTTCCATGCGAATTGCGGGGGTGCGATCCACGATTCCCGCAATGACGTCTTCGAGCTTGTCGGCGGGAACTTCCAGCAGTTTCTCGCCCTGCCGGTATTGCTCCAGAACGTAGGAATGCCGCCGCTTGATCGACTCCGCATCGCCCCGCACCGCAACGTCGAATGAGCCTCGGAGGATGCTGTAGCGTCGCTCATACTCGTATTCAGGGGTGCGGCGTCGCAGCGTCTCCAGTTCATCGCGAAGCGATTCAAGGAACTCCCCGATGCGGTCGTCGGCAAGTTCCCGCAGTCGACGTCGTGCAGTGGCGATGCGGTTCTCTAGCTGCGTTCGCTCGTGCGAGAATGCCGCTTTGATTGAGTGGCGTTTTTCTGCCGCAGCCTTGAGAGCGTCACGCGCCTTCTTTTCCGCCGCAGCCGCTTTGTCGTTCTCGACGGAGGCACGCTTATGCACGTCGGCGAGCGACTTCTGAGCAGCGGCGATGTCATCGACAAGCGCCTTGTGTTCCGTCACCCGCTCCGCTTCGGCGTTGGCGAGCATCTCCTGGCCGACAGGTGACGAGAGGAAAAATTGCTCGAATGTCGGCACACCAAGTCGCTTCAGAATCGACATAGTCAAACCCTCGTTTCGGAGTAGGCGGGAGAATCGGTCAGACAGCATTCGACAAGTTGCATCGACGTGACGACGGCACAGGTGACGCCTCGCACGGTGCGGATTTCGTACTTCGACTTCGGCACGTCCGGCGTCCACGAGGCCGATCGCAACTGGCCCGCTGCGAGCCGTTCCCGTGCTTCCTGCTGAGCCGACGTCCCGCCGTCGAACGGCAGCGCGAACGCCATCCGCACGCCGGTGGCGTCTGCCGCCAGTTGCAGCGTCCCATTGCAACGGCGTGCAATGACGCGGCTGTAGTCATGGTCGATGGTCAACCGCACGTCCGAGTCTGAGCGAAGAAACGAATCGAGAGCGTGACGAGCCACCGCCTCGCGATAGGGGACGTTCTCGATCACCACTTCGGAGTCGGTCGGCGTGTCCCAGACGACGGCATACCTGGGGAGCTTCACTCCATACCATGCGAGCGAGGGAGAGCCCGCGATTCGCCCTTCGGCCCGCAGACGGTCGGCAATCATCTCCCGGCGTTGAGCGGCGAGCCGTGCGGATGCTTCGGCTTCCCGCTTCCGGAGAGCGAGCCGCCGCCGGTTTGACTCAACGAATCGGTCATACTCCGCATCCTCGATGTCGGCATGGTCGATTGCCGGCTTCCCGCGCAGACGGTCGGCCTTGATGCGATCCCAATAGGGATAGAACCCATTGGCGAGCGGATTCGGGGGAGCAATTGTCATGATTGGGGTCCGTGATCAGAAAACCCCGCCGACGCCTGGGAGAGACGTCGACGGGTCAGACGGGAGACACGAGGCGTGAACGATTCCTCGTATCACCGCATCCAAAGGCACACCTCGATATCAACGGGGTTCCGATTCCAGAATCCGCCGCACGGCTTTGACGTGGTCGACGTCCTGAGAGTCCAGAGCGGTCAACTGAGCGGTTGCCTCACCGCACCATGCCAGAACACGAGAGCGCCGCCTGTATTCGTCGGCGTCGGCCCGCTGGGAATCCCCGGCAGGAGTAGGCAGACTGCGAATACGGTCTCGCAGGTCGGCGACGTGGCCGAGTCCTTCGAGAACGGCATGGTGGCGGAGTTCCGTGGAGAGCGTCGCCCGAATCGCATCGCGACGGCAGGAGAATGGATAGAGAGCGGCCCGCCTTGCTTGTTCGGCTTCGAGATAGGCACGCTCGGCCGTCTCGTACTCGCTCTTGAGCCGGTCGCGGGTCGCCCTGGCGGTCTCCACGGCGTCAGTGTGCTGGCGGATGACGGCAGGCTCGTCAGCGTCGAGCTGCGTCAGTTCGGCCACGAGGTCGCGGCGTTCGGCGTCCTGGCGTTCGCGTTCTTCGGCTTGGAATTGCTTGATGAGTCGCGGGGGGATTGAGAGAGTCGTCGTCATTGGCCGTTCACCTTTGAAAAGAGGTCGTCACAGTCAAAGCACCACGGCTTGTCCGTGGCGTAGGTCAGCGCACGCATCGTGAATGCGGCAGAGCAGCGTGTAATCGGTAGGCGGTTCCGGCCGCACCGGCGTCGGCGTCGGGTCGATGTCGTGGAGCTTGAGGAAGAACTCCAGTGCCGAGCGGTCGCTCTTTGCTTCCGGGAGAACCTTCCGGGTCGGTTTCTTTCGTCCCGCCAGCGTCACGAACGCCCACGGGTTCGCGGGACAATCGGTGAGACTGCACTCCGTCACGCGAGCCTTGCGGACACGAGTGAAGACGCCCACGTCGTCGATCTCGATGGATGCGTGCTGCGGTTGCCACTCGAACCCGACGGAAAGTCCGTTTATGAATCCGCACTCCGTCGCCAGCGCCGCCATCCGGCCGTTGTAGTCGGTGAGGTCAACGTGAAACGACACCTTGAGGTTGCGGACGCAGGCATCCCATTTCACGAGTCCGCGAAGTTTCACCCGCTGCTTCTCATCGTGTCCGAACAACACCGGCGAGAAGAACGATTGAGGGGATGAGCACCACTCATCGAACGCGCCGACGTCGAGACGGAAGCGACGGCTTCCGAGCCGGAACACCCTTCCGAGTCCAGCAGCAACACCCGAGAGCTTCACCGTGCGGGGTCGCATCACTTCGCCTCCGTCGTCGGCGTCACACCTTCGACGTCGACAGGGACGCCCGTGAGAGAGAACACGTCGAGCATTTCGCCCGGCGTCGTCGGCGTACTGAGCGGCTGAGCGACAGGTACGGCGACAGGGAGCGTCGGCACCGGGTTGCCCACGAGGCGGATGCCTGGGATGCCGCTTTTCGTACTCTTCATTTCGTCACCTCTTCGGACGGCAGGGTCTCAATCACCATCGGCATCGGCTCGATGGTCTCACGCTGACGACGTTCCCACGCCGCCACTTCGGCAGGGTTGAACCGATACTGGCGTCCCACCTTGATAGGCGTTGGGAAACGGCCGCTCTTTGCGAGCCGCAACAGGGTCGCCTCGCAGAGTGCATAGCGTTGGGAGAGGTCTGCGGCAGACAAGTAGCACATAGAAACCTCATTGGAGTTAGCCTCGACAACACCATCTTCCCTAAGCACAGGGAGCGAGTCGATAAGAGGTGAACTGATTCGAGCGACAATTGGTAACACCACGCCATACTTCCGCACTTGAGACAACGGAATCGACTCTTTGCCGTGCTCGCCGCATAAGACGCACTTGCGATATCTAACCGCGCGGAGTTTGCCGCTCCGCGTGCGATAGACTCGCCATGAGTGGGGACAGGTCGGCGTCATGCGATAGGGGAGAGGGGTGCGTCGCGTCTCTGGGTCGGTCATATCTGCAACCGCGTGCACACCGCGTTGACGATTTCGCGGGTTTCGGGGGTGTACCCTATTCGCCGATCGGCTCGAAATCGGGGATATGTTCTTCCGGGATGTGGCAGGAAAGCGAAACCGCGCGGTAGTAGTCGTTCGGGTTCCGCATCCAATCTGGAATCACTCGATTGAGGAATTCTGCCGCTATCGCAGCGAGGTTGACGGCCTGCTGATGTAGCTTCGCCTCCCGCCACTCAAACGGTTCCGCGCTGTCTTCCTCGCACAATTCCGGCTTCAAGAGCGTGTTCGCCAACCAGAGAGCGGCAACCGCACAGGTGAAATAGTGTTCTGCCGTCATCGGTGCGGGGAGAATCGTGTGCGCCCCGAGAGCCTCGATGTAGCGGTGCAATTCCTTCATTTCGACTTTGATTTCGCTCGCCATTGGGGGTCTCACTCGAAAAACTTGCGTTCAAGAATCCGCCGCACACGATCGTTCTCGGCTTCCTCAGAGTCACCGCCCACCGCTGGCGGAGTGACGCCGCGAAGTCCACGAACGCCTGGACACATGCCGAATTTGCTCAATAACTGGACCGCCACCGTC
This sequence comes from Planctomycetaceae bacterium, assembly GCA_020850695.1. Lineage (GTDB taxonomy): Bacteria > Planctomycetota > Planctomycetia > Planctomycetales > Planctomycetaceae > JADZEF01. The sequence goes on from JADZEF010000071.1 coordinate 6,917, forward strand.
CGAGCCGTATTGCGAACGGAAACGACAGGGTGCCGAGTGACGTTTGTGTGCCCGCTCTTATTCGTGGCGAGAACAGTGAACCCCTCTTTCCGCAGCACCGCCTCGCATCGGTCGACTTCATCGAGCGACGAACACAAGAGAGCGAACGCCGCGAGGTCGATCCCCGCGAGCATTTCCGCTTCGATGAGCTGCTTTGACAGCGTCTCCCAATACGATTTCGCACCGTCTGAGAGCGTTTCCGGCGCGTCCGGGAGCGTAGCCTCCTGCTTAGTCTCCGCTGGCGGTTTATCGCCCCGATGACGCACCACAACGCCCTTGCCGCTCTTTCCTCGAAGTCCCATTGATCCCCCTAAACGAAAAGTGAAGTGCGCGCGTACGCGGCTGGCGTGCGGTTGCAGATGGTAAAATGGGGAAGATTATATGTCCCCCTCCCCCGACATATCGCCTGGTCGCCTAGGTTGCGTTCTGCCGCGTTCCCGCGTCGGTGGCTATGTTCTATCGTCCTGACGGTTGAGCGTGCGTCTAATGCGTTGCTGGTGCGTCGGCTTATCCGCCTCGTAGGTCTCGGTGCGTCTTCAATCCGTGGTGTCGTCGACATAGGCTTTGCAGGTTCGATGGGTCCAGCCTTAGCGGGTCGTCGGGTCCATTGAACGGGATTCGATGGTCGACCACCTCGACAGGTTGCACCACGCCTTCCCGCTCGCACTCGATGCACAGCGGATGTTCGGCGACGTGAGCCGCCCTGAGTAATCGCCACCGATGGTCATAGCCTCTTTCCGCTGGCGTTCCCTGTATTCGGTCCCGCTCACGATGTCTGTCACGAGGGGGATGTAGCTCGAATCGTTTCGGTCGCGTCGGCATTGTCATAGTCTCCTGAGTCGGTTGCAGGCTTCCGCGATGAGGGACAGTTCAATCTCGATGGCGAATCCCTCGATGTCGTCGCGTTGGTCGACGGTCAGGGTTCCCACCAGTTCGAGCGCGTCGGCTATGTCCTCGTTGGTCCACCTGTCGAGCCTGCACTCCCGATCCGCTGGCGGTTGCTTGCCGATGCGGCGAGCGGTTTCGGATTCCGCCGCTTCCACCAATTCGGCCACAAGCGTCGGAGCGTCATCCATCCACGCTTCGCCGTTCTGGGATATCTGAGCCAGAGAAACGCCCGTCATGTCCTTCATCGAGTACCGCATTGCCGTTCTCCTGTTCTGAGTTCTGAAACGTTTCGCCGCTATCCGTTTCACGAATGTCGACGCATCGCAGGCCGAGCGCCCGCAGCGAGAACTTGAGTAGTGCCTTCACCCGTTGAATTGCTGGTGCGTTCCACCCTGGCAAACTGCGGAATGTGATGGTGAATCGTTCGCTCATCAGTTCTGCGTCCATCCCTTCCGGCGGAGCCAGTCGAGCCTCGCCATCACCGCCTTATGAGCAACGATAGAAACGTCCGGGTCGCAGTTGCACACGCCGCCCTTGAGGTGGTCGCACCAGTCGTCGTGCTTGATGCTGACGTGGTGCAGTCCTGGCTTGAGTCCCTGCCGCTCGTGCTCGGCTGCGACTTTGCGAATGTAGTTCGGTTCCTTCGACATGGTCGTTCCTCAGTAGTTGCGGAACTTTGACGCGGTTGCTTACTTCCCACCCGGATTGTTGATTGCCGACTTTCCCAGCGCCTCGCCGATTGTCGATAGTCCGAGTCGCTTGTCTCTGTCTGCCTTCCGTCGATCGCGTTCGGCTTGCCATTCGCTGACTTGGCTTCCTGTCTTGCCGGATCGGCTTTCACTCGGTTCGATGATGCTCTTCCAGCCCTGGGCGACGGAGTGCTTGATTGCCGCAATGGCACGCTGCTCGCCAATCTCGGATAGCTTTGCCAACTGCTCTTTGGTGGAGGTCGGCGTCATCCGTGCTCGCTTCTCTGTGAGGTGCGTGCAGTAGAGTTCCCACGCTTCTCGGAATGCTGGGGTGTTCAGCCTTTCCGGGATTTCTGCTTTCCTTCCATCAAACGAAAGGTTGGAACTCCCCCGCCTTTCCCCCTTTGGGGGTAAGGGGGTTTCTTTGTCTTTAGGATTGAAGGGAAGAAGGGAAGAGGGATGGAGGGCCTCCGTTTGGGGTTCCAAAATGGAGGGGAAAACGGAGGGGAAAACGGGGGGAAACTCTTCTTTCCCCTCCAAAATGGAGGGGCATTCTGTTGGTGATGTGCCCTGTGGGTATGGATTCCCCTCCAAAACGGAGGGGAAATAGTTTGAGTGGGACGCCACACCTGGCGGGACAATGACCCAATAAACCCCCGGACGCCGCTTGAGTGCATGGGTGTAGTGCAGCCAGCCTGCATCGACGACACGCTTCCGGCACCGATTGAGCCGGTTCTCGGACTCGAATCCGCAGAGCGCCATCAATTGCCCGTTGTAGAACGTCACCGGCCTTGAATAGCGGATGGCGTCTTCCTGGTGAGCGATGACAGATAGGAGCCACGCTCCCTCCGGACCGATATCCTGAGCCGCACCGCACATTGAGAGCAGACGGACGAATCGGTGAGCGAAGTAGGGGTCACGCTTCGGATAGCCCGTCGGCACCGGCGTCCTGGTCGACTGAGGGCTCGCTCCTGAAGGCTTCGGCGTCATGCCGCTGGCGAGAGTCATTCGCACCCCCGCGTCCGAGCCGTCACCACCTCTTTACGAACGTCATCGAACCACTCGGACATTCGCCCCGGATGCTTGACGGTCTCAACCCTGAGAGCGGCCCGACAATCCGTGAACGCCATGACCCAGAGAGTGAGGTTATCGTCGGCATCAGAACAGACTGGAGACTTGAATAAGTCGTGTTGCTCCAGCAACTGGCACCGCCGTTCGTAGTGGCGATGAACGCCCCGCAGTTCCGCCGCCACCCCAGGTGGAAGTTCTTCGCGGCTGCAAGCGAGCACCTTCCGAATGTCGGAGCGAAGTGCGCCACAAATCATGGATTCGACGTTGGCCCGATAGGCGGCAGACACCTGCTCAACGTGCTCGTCGAAAAGGTTCCTGCCGTTCCATTCCGAGTCGAATCGCGTGGGAGCAACCGGATTCAGAACGGCGTTGACGATGTCGACTTCAACGAACAGGAGGTCGGCAATCCGTTCGACGGTCCAATCCATCGCTGTGAGCAGGAGAGTTTGTTCATAGACCGACTCCCAGCCCCACGATTGCCCCATCCACTCCCGCCGCTGATCCTCAGACCACTCCCGGAACGGCCCGCACCTCGCACCTGTCTTTGACGGAGCCGCCTTTGGCTTCTGCACCAGTTCGAGTGCCTGCCGAATGGACTGCGGGTCATCCTCAACCAAATGTGACACGCGAGACACATTTGGTGCGGGAAGGTCTCGATGGATCTGCATGTAGCGGGCAGCAGTACGGTATCCGATGCCCGGACAGTTCCGCTGTAGCCATATCCGCCACTCGCCATGCCTGACCCGTTGCTTAGCTTCGGCGAGAGCGGCACCGGCCATCCTCGCCTGCTCCACCGTCTTCCTGCCGTGCTCGATGACGAACAGGTGCGACTCGTTCGCCGCTTCTGCCAATTCCGGGAGAGAACGGACCATCTCCCCGTTGTCGTATCGCAATGCCAAGTTCATAATGGGAGTACCTGTTGCAGAAAAACCCGTCTGCCGATGTCGAGCCACGTCTACCCGCGTGGCTCGCGTCGTTTTCATGGACAAGGGAGGCAGGCGTTAGACGCCGCAATCTGTTCGTCGGTCAGCCGGACAACCCAATGTTCACACTCGATCCGAGCGAGCATCCGCAGGGGTTGCTGAAGGCAGTGGACGTTGACGTCCACGAGTAGCGTCAACGGTCGGTTGCCGACGATGCTGAGCACCTCGGCGTACATTTCGTTGCCGTCTTGGCCGAGCACCTCGATGCTGTCACCGACTTCGGGGATGAGATTTTCGCACTCGTTCTCGATGGACATGGTTCGATTCCCGTGCGGCAAAGACGGAGCATCCCCAGCGTTGCCGCCGTGCGGGGGACGTAGTGGGTGCGTGACGGGACGCGGGACGTCAGCCGGAAACAACACCACCAACTAGCAGTGCTGAATTACGGAAGCCGCTTCCGAAAAGCGTCAGACGTATTCCGGCACCGCAGCATCAGCCGAGCGACGGCGACGGGGTGCGGGAGCTTGTGCAGGGGACGGCGGAGCAGAGCTTCGACGCCGAAGGAAGTCCGCGATGGCTTCCTCTGTGATTCGCCACCGGGGCCGCTGCCCCGTGGCACTTACTGCCGTGTTGACGGCTTGGAGGTCTCCGGATGCAATCCAGAGCAACACCTTGGTTGCGTTGCAACCGATCTGTTCACCGACTTGACGAGGGGTCTTGAGAGCCATGCGAGTAGATCCGTACGCGACTAGGAAACGTCATATTGTCCCTCCCTCCGTGAGTGAAATTCTCGCTCCTTGGAACGTTCATCGTCCCCGTCCTAGCAGTCATCCATTGCTGCCGCGAGACTTCATTTCCGAGGATAGTGCTCGTCATACGCCTCGTACAGCTTGATTCCGCCGGTTTAGAACCGAAACGCTTGTAAGGAGCCACAAGTCCTTTCCCGCCAGAGTCTTCGACTTTTGTAAATGCCCCCAGAAAAAGTTGTAAGCGGGTCTCCTCCAACAAAAAGGCCCGCGCCGAACCTATTAGATTCAGCGTGGGCGATCCGCTCGTGGCCGCTTGTGTCGCGTTGTGACGCCTTGTGACGGTGAATTAGAGTGATGTAGAGTGAATCAACGCTAATCAACGTGAATCAACCGGAGTCAACCGCAAGCAATCATCCCGAATAGTGCCACCGAAACTAGCTTCCCTGTACAGTACCCTTCGGACGCGGTCTGGACTGCGGGAACAACCATTCGCGGATGTGGTCGGTGACGGCGCGGAGCCGAGCGTCAGACGGAGGCCGCTCGATGTATCGCCCCGCAACGGAACTGTCACGATGCCCCATCAAGTAGTCGGACGCCGCCCTGTCGTTCGCCTCATCGCCAATTGTGCGATGGACGTGACGGAGAGCATAAAACGAGCCCGCGTTGGTGAGCCCGAGAGCCCGACGCCGCTTCGTGAACTCCGTGGCGATGGAGTCGGTGACGGTCGCGGGCTTCATCGGGTCGTCATTCGCCTGGACTCTCACCCACCGCACCCCTCGCTGCGTCAGGAATACCGCGTCGGCGTCGGCAGGGTCTTTCGCTTCGGGGCGGCAGGCAATCGCCTCTTTCAATGCCGCAATCGTTTCATCCCACAAGGGACAACGCCTGGGGACGTGGGTTTTCGGTCGCGGGAACGTCACCCACCCATTGACGAGGTCGAGAGCCGACAGGGGGAGCGATGAGCAGTCCGTTTGCCCGTATCCCGCGTTGATGCCGAGCAGCACCATTGCCTTCAACTGCGGGCCGCACTTGGCGAGTATTCTCCGGATGTTTTCTGCCTCGATCATCCGGGAGCCGGATTCGTTCCGAGCCTTCTGGATTCGCTTCGCGTCGGGCTTATTGAACTCGTCCCCGAAGTCGACGGGCTTCGCGATGAGCTTCGACGTCACCGCATACTTCATCATGGTTCGCACGCGCTGGATCTCGTTCGCCAGCGCCACCGGCCCCCGCTTCTTGGCGAGCGCCGCCCTGTAGACGCCGAAATCCGTTGACGTCAGTGTCTCCACGAGGCGGTCGCGGCCGAAATGGTCGCGGAGCCTCACCGCAGTCTCGTAATACTCTTTCCATTGCCGCTCGCCGATGTCGCCGGAGTCGACTTTCCGCCGCTTCGATTCAAGGAAGGCGTTGAGCACCATGGCGAGGCTCGCAGAGCTTCCCGACGTCGCCCCAGCGGGTCCGCGAACCTGTCCTGCCTGAATGCCGTCCTTTTCGGCGAGGTATCTCTCAAGAGCCTTTTGACGATCCTGTCCGAAGTAGCAGATACGCCACTTGCCGGTCGTCAGCACCTTGAGCTTCTTGCACCACTGGCCCGAGCCTCGATGCAGGGTCAGCGGGAACGCCTTCGCCTTTTTCTTCGCCATGCCACTCCCCCGAAAATCGGTTGTAGTCACTGGTTGTAGTGGACAGCGTAGCGGTTGTGTGAGTGTGCGTCAAACGGCTTGTTTTACAGTGTTTTGCCCTGCGGGTGTGATGGACAGCACAGCGGTCTTCTAAACCGCTCGACGGGGTTCGATTCCTCGGCGGGGCGCTGACATCTTTCGTGATACAATCGTCCCCGGAGTGTGCCGGATCGCACGCGACTTTGCGAAGGTCGTAGACCAGGTTCGATTCCTGGCGAGGACATCGAGGCGAACGCATGAAGGCGATCGACGTCATCCGAAGGCTGCACAACCATCGCGCCTGGGTCAACGCGCGGCTCATCAAGGCTGCCGACACGCTTTTCGAGGCCGACCTGCGACGACCCTTCCCGATCGGCCAGGGTTCGATCTGGCAGTCTCTCGTCCATCTCTACGCTGCGGAATACATCTGGATCGAGACGCTCCTGGGGGACGACAATCCCGTCGTCCCCGGCGATCTGCCGGGCAGGATTCCCGGCAATCAGCTGGGCGAGCATCCCATCGCCTCCATGGAAGAACTCCGCACTCAGTGGAGCCAGCTCGAAGCGCGGTGGAAGCAGTATCTCGATACGCTCACCGACGAGGGCCTCGACGAGACGGTCTACAAAGTCAGCACAAGCTCGGGGATTAGAAAGCGGCACCCGACAAGCCGGGCCGACATCCTGCTTCACGTCTGCACGCACGCGCAATACACCACGGCGCAAATCGTCAACATGCTCAAGCAGGTCGGCGTCCAGAGCCTCCCCGACGTCATGCTGATCACGCTGGCGCGGACTGAAGCGGGAACGCTGAGTTAGCGCGGCAGCGGGAATTCAACTCGACAGAGAGCGAGTTCCCACCCGCGACAACTCCCTCACAGGGCGACCTTCACCACCACCTTCCGCACAGGGCTCTGTTGGCCTTCGGAAGCCAGCCCTGGAATGTGACCGTCCTGCGGGAAGAAGATCGTGAAGTGTCCCGCGGGCACCGTGACGAAGTTTCCCGGCCCGTTGAACAGGGCGAAATCCTTCTTCTCGTCATACGGCGTCCGCTCGGTCAACGACGCCAGCGGCGCGTAACCCATCTCTTCGACGCCCGCCGCGACGAACTGAACGTCGATGTGGCGGCGATGGGCTTCCCACACGCCGTCCTCGCGCTTCTTGCTGGTGTAGTCCTGCACCAGCGCGTAGACGTTGTCCCCATCGATGGGGATGCGCCCGGCCGCGAGTTTCGTGCAGTCGTTCTCCTGAAGGTAGCGAAGCGCCATGGCAATGCGATTGCCAAGGCCGTAGTACGTCGCCGCCCGGTCGAGCGAATCAAGAATCATCGTGGAAGTTCCTGCAGAAGGTGTCAGTGGGCGGGCCCCATGTTACGCCACCAGCGGATTTCATTCGCCCCGCGTTCCGCGCAGGCCGCAATGTCCAACCGGCCGTCCTTGTCAAAGTCGGCGACGATCACCGTCACCGCGTTCGGCCACTTGTCCTTGATCAGGTGCCGCTTCCAGCCGGTCTTCGGGTCGCCGGTATTCTCGAACCAGGTGATGTTCCCCGTTCCTGCCCAGCCGGTCGCCACCACATCCTGGTCGCCGTCGCCGTCGAGGTCCCCTGCCACAGCTTCAAAACCTTGCGGGAAGTTGTCGCCGATGACGTGCTTCTTCCATTCCGTGGCGAGTCCGGGCTTGCCGACGTTCTCGTACCAGGCCACCTGATGCGACTGCGCCGAACCGGTGGCCGGGGCGACAAGCCCGAAGGCGGCCAGCACGTCGAGGTCTCCGTCGCCATCGAGATCGACCGCATGGGCGTGCGTCGGCGCGAGAGTCTTGTCGTCGATGACCGACTTCTTCCACGTTTCGGTGGCCGGCTTTCCGGGATTGGCGTACCAGACCAGTTGGTGAGCCGTCCGGACGGTGCCGAGAAGATCGGGTTTGCCGTCGCGGTTGAAGTCGCCGACGACGATGGTGCGGGTCTCGCCCACCATGTCCTCAATGACGTGCCGCACCCATTTCTCTCCCTTGCCGGGCGACCCGACATTCTCGAACCAGTCGAACCGCTTGCCGCCCACCCAGCTCGAAGCGGCGACGTCGAGGTCTCCATCGCCGTCGAAATCGGCCAGTGAGACCTCGTACGCGCCGGGAATGTCGCGCGGCTCGGAAACCCGGTTCACCTTCCAAGGCTTCGCAATCGCGTCCTTTCCGGGATTCGTGTACCAGCGGACGTCTCCCTTGAGGTTGTCGACAATCACCACATCGAGAAGACCATCGCCGTTGACGTCGCCGATTGCGTGCCGTTCGAGGCGGATCGGCTGTTCGTCGAGCCCCGCATACTTCTGAATGAACGACTGCTTGAAGCCCCCTTTCCCGTCGCCCCGCAGCAGATACAGGTTGCTGTTCGACTCGGCGTCCGAGGTCGTCAGGTCGAGATTGCCGTCGCCATCCAGATCGGCCGTCGCACAGGCGTACGAATAAGTGTAAGCCGCGAGGAGACGTTGCTCGGCGAACCGCAGCGGTCCTGCCGTCACGGGCTTTGCTTCACTCACCTCGGTGTCCGGAACACCGCGCGGGTCGAGCAGGCTGGTGATGACCTGGGCGTAGACGCGGTGGCCGAAGTCGTTGGGATGGTTCACGCCGTTGCCCGTCTGGTCCCAGTCCTTCTTGAGTTCCAGGAAGCTCTCCCAGACCGATGTCAGGTCGGCCAGGGCGATTCCCGGCTCGACCAGTTCCTTGAGCGCGGTGCGGTATTCGAGAAAGTATTCCTGCTTGAGCCGGATCCAGTCGCGATTGCCGAGCATCGACGCGACGAGAATGAATTCACACTGCGGAAGCTTCTCGCGGATGCCGGCGATCGCCTTCTTGATGTTCGCCCCGTATTCCTTGCCCGCCCGTCCGGCCGAGTCGTTCATGCCGAAGGCGAGAATCACCAGGTCGGGCTTCTGCTCGACGACCTTGTCGATCTGCGTGAGGCTCCAGCCGGTGTCCGATCCGCCGAGCGACAGGTTGTGCATGGTGTTGGCGTTGCGGAAACGTTCGGACAGCTGGCGGCGCACCAATTCGGGATAGGGAGGCTGATACGGCGCCTTGTTGAACAGTCCCGACGCGTTGGCCCCTGCCGAGATGCTGTCTCCCAGCGTGACGATGGTGAGGGGCTCGCGGCTGACGAGTTTCGCCACCGACCTCGGCAGGCTCCTGTGGCTGAACTTCGGAACGGGCCCCTTCCAAAGATCCGGCGCATGCTTGTAGGTGAAGCATGTCTGCATGGCGGCATATTCGAGCTCGCCGCCGAAGTAGATTTCTCCATTTCCGTCGCGGTGCGTCAGCTCGTACTTCTGGGACTTCGCCGGCCGCCGCAGTTGCTGCGTCGTGTGCGAGGGAATCTTCGAGCCTGCGGGAAGCACGATCTCGCGTGAGTTCGGCTTCCAGACGTAGTCCTTGCCATTCTCGTAGGTGACGTCGCCCGCCGAGCTTCGGACTGCCACGATCTCCGTCACCGGGAAAAGGAGCGAGGCACGGGCTTCGCCGGTCTTCTCGTCCTTGATGAACAGGACCGATTCTCCCTCGACCTCGTCCCCTTCCCAGAAGGGACGCAGCAGCGCGGGCGAGTAGCTCCATTGAGGCGGAGCAGGATCGGCGCCCCATAACGCCGTGGCCGCCGCCAGGCCCATCAACACAACACCGCCGGACAATGTCCGTGACATAGCTCACCTTGACAGGGGTGGTCTTTGGAGAGTTCCAATCGAGTGTCGATTCTATGCCACGGATTGCGTTTCGCCATCGAACGACACGTCAACGGGCATCGACCGCAACCGGGTTTTTCGTGTGCGATGTATTTCGCAACTCAATGACCTGGATTTTCAGGCTCATCCGGCGAATGAGAGCTTACTTGACAGGAAGAGGGACATGCCGGTCCCTGCTGGGGTTGTGTTCAAAGACCTCAGAAAATGGATCAACCGGCATGTCCACGAGGACGCAGCAATGGCGCGATATCCATGCGGGAGGAGTCGACCCGGAGGTTGTGCATGAGTCGATCAATGGAGAGTGAGAATGAGCCCCTCATCACGAAGCGCCAAGACCGTCTCCTCGAAAACGCGTGTTGCGAAGTCGATGTCGTCGGGCGAGTGTGCTGCACAGGTCACCCCGCCGGTCGAACTCATGTTGTCCACGCCGCCGAATCGCATCCTGAGTTGATACTGCGCAATCAGCGGGCCGGGCATGCCTTTGAGGCGCGCGGCGTCGGTCGTCTGGAGATCCCGGCGCGAGCGGGCCCCACGCACCCGTCCGGGATCGGTCTCAAAATAGACGTGATACGTCGACGCGATACCGTAGGCATAGCCGGCGATCCCGTGCCGTTCGAGGACGCTGTCCCAGGAGTTTCTGAGTCGGAGCGCCGCCGCGTCGGCACGTTCGATGGCACTACCGTCGGCGATCCGGCGCAGCACCGCGATCCCGGCGGCGGCCGATGCAGGGCATGCGTTGAAGGTTCCGAAGTGCACGACCCGCCGGTGCCGGTCATGAAAGGGATCGCCGGTGATGTCGAAGACCCGCATCACCGACTCGCGACCGGCCACCGCGCCCCCCGGCATCCCCCCCGCCATCACTTTCGCCAGGCAGCACAGGTCGGGCGTCACGCCGTAGAGCTTCTGCGCCCCCCCGGAACTGAATCGGAACCCGGTTACGACCTCGTCGAAGATCAGCAGCACTCCGCGTCGTGCCGTCGCTTCCCGGACGCCCCTCAGCCAGTCCAGATCGATCGGCACGCGTCCCCACGACGCACCGGACGGCTCAAGAATCACCGCCGCGATGTCGTCGTTCGCCGCCAGCGTCTCTTCAAAATGGCTGAGATCGCCGTCCGGGATCGTGATGAGCCCTTGCCGGAAGTGCGGCGGCACGCCGAGCGATCCATCGGCGTCAAACGGCGGCTGGAAGCCGTGCACGACGTCGTCGTGCCAGCCGTGAAAGTGCCCCGCGAACCGCAGGATACGATTGCGGCCTGTCGCGGCCCGGGCGATCCGCAGCGCCAGGTGAGTCGCTTCCGTTCCGGAGTTGGTGAACCGCACGCGCTCGGCGCAGGGTATCAGCTTCTGAACCAGCTCCGCCCACTCGATGTGCAGCGGGTGATCGTTACCGAAATGCGTACCCCGCGCCGCAGCGCGAGAGATTGCGTCGAGCACTTCCGGATCGCCGTGTCCCAGCAGCAACGCGCCATTGCCCATCAGGAAGTCGATGTACTCGTTGCCATCGATATCCCATTTGCGTCCTCCACGGCCATGATCGATGTAGATCGGCGTCGGCAGCGAATAGCGGAGGTCGTGTCCGACCGCTCCCGCCAGAACCTTCCGGGCGCGTTCAAACATCACGATGCTCTTCGGCCGCCGCTCGGCGAACTTCGCCATCAAGTCGTTCGACGACATGTCAGTCTCTCCTTAACGGTGCGTGCGGTGATCCGCCTCACGCGCGGCCTCCACACGCAAAGATCGTTTGTCCGGTGACGAAGCTCGATTCTTCGGAAAGCAGAAACCTCACGACGCGTGCAATCTCCGCCGGTTCCGCCATCCGTCCAAGCGGCGTCGCGGCGATGAGCCCCGCCACGGCACTCGGATTGGCTCCCTGCGCCAAGTCGGTGTTGGTCAGTCCCGGGGCGACGCAGTTCACCCGCACGTGCGGCGCGAGAGCCGCGGCACAATGCCTCGTGAAGGCGATCACCGCGGCTTTGGTCGTGGCGTAATCAATCATCTCGGGTTTGAGGATCCGCGCCGCCAACGACGAGACATTCACGATGCGTCCGAACCGCCGCTCAATCATTTCGTCCTTGACCGCCCATGTGACCAGAAACGGCCCATCCACATTGACGGCGAACATCTCGCGCCAGCGAGCAAACGAAAGCGCCGTGTGCGGCTTCGATTCGGCAATCCCCGCATTGTTCACCAGGAGATCCACGGGACCCAGCTCCCGGCGCACCGTGGCCATCATCCGCTCGACGTCTTCCGCGTTGGAAACATCTGCCTGAATCGCAATGGCTTTCCCGCCGCTGGCTTCGATCATCTGCACCGTTTCCGCCGCTGCGGCCGCCTGCCGCTGAAAGTTGACCGCCACCCGCGCCCCTTCCGCCGCCAGCATGCGACAGACCGCCCGACCGATGCCGCGGGCACCGCCTGTCACCAGCGCCGTTCGGCCCTCAAAAGGACGTTCCGTCATTCGTTACGCTCCGAGAGAAGGGCGAAGAACTGCTGAGAGCTGCGGCAACTATGGTGCATTGCCGACGGTTTTCCGCTTCGTAGTCCGGCCTTCCAAGGCCGGACGCGAGGTTTTGTCCGGCCTTGGAAGGCCGGACTACGGAAAACGCGGCGGTAACTCGCTCTAATCCAGCCCTGCTAGCATCTCCAGTGTTGCCTCCACGACAGTCGGCGCCCATTCGGGCGTGAGCTGCGAGGCCAGCAGATAGTTGTAGTGCGATTCGACGACTTCCATCCCCCCTTCGGCGAACGCCTGCGGCGGCGGGATGTAGCCGATGCAGCCGTTGCTGTAGCCGAGAAACAGAGTGTGTGGCAGCGGCGAGCGGCGCTTGATTTCCAGTCCCAGTTCGGTCAGTGGTTCGGCCGACACGCTCGCGATTGCAACGTCGTTCATCCGCATCGCCCACAGCTCGATTTCCCGCGTTACAATCCGCTGACCGGCGGCCACGAGCCGATGGCGCTGCTCGGCCCACGCGAACATCCGCCGGGCGACGTTCTGCGTGCCGAGCGAGTTTCCGGCCATAGCTGCGTCGCGTGCGGCGCGGGTCCGCGCCAGGTCGGCCTCGGCCGTCGCGAGATCGGGCAAGGGCGACAGTGGCAGATTCAGTCGGCGGCGAGCCACGGAGAGATGACGCACCGTGGCCTGCGGAGTCGGCTCGTAGTCCCACGTCGAGATCGTCGCGACCGACTGGACGATCCGCCGCGGACCGCGGTGGTGATGCGTCCGGATCTGCGCCCAGACCTTCAGCGTTTCCCCCCCCAGCATCAGGCCGAGCCGGCGCATGTCCTCGAACTGCTCCGGTCCCCCGCTTCCGATGCCGCAGGCCGGGTTGATGTTCCCCGCCGCTCCCTGCAGAAACAACGACGGTGCGCCGAGCGCCGGCTCGATCAGATCGCGCGCCGGTCCGATAAAGTCGGGAGAGTAGGAGAGCGTTTTGGGTCCCAGCACGACGGTGTGGCACGCGGCCGAGAGGACGACCGCGATGGGTTGGCCCGCCAGATCGTCGATGCGGATCACTTCGACGGTGCGATCGATCGGGCCTTCAACGTTCTCGCCGATGATGACGCGGCCGTCGGGAAGCTTTTCGCGACGATTGACTCCCAGTGGAGCGGATCCCTTCCCCGTCCCAAGCCGCGCCGGTTGCCGCTTTGCCCACGCGGTTCCCGCTGCGCCGACGAGCACGTCCTCGAGGAATCGCGCGTACCTCTCCTGCAATTCATGCTGGGGCGACTCTTCCTGCTGCCAGCCGGGAAACATCGGACCGAGGTGCGTGTGACTGCCGTTGAGCAGCACGTTCTCGCCCGGAATCCCCAGCCGTTGGCCGATGGCATTCCGAATCCGGTCGGAGTACGACATCGGCACGAACAGCAGGTCCAGCCCGGCGATCACGACGGTCGATACACCGTCGGACAGCACCAGGACGGTGGCCGTCAGCTCGCGTTCGACATCCTGGGAGCAGCCTTCCTGAACCGTGTACCCCACAAGACGAATGCCGATCGGTGGCGTGATGATCGCCCGCGCCACGCCCGCGAGCAGAAGCCGCGGCTCACTGTCCGTCTCGGACATCGTCTGTCTCCCTCTTCCCGGTAAAGCGCGTCCTCTGAGACTGGAAGGACCTCTCTCAGAGGTCGCGGGCGTCGTCGAAGATTGTGCCGTTGGGATTGAGCAGAATCCAGCAGGCGGCGGCCGCGAAGTATGTGCCCGCAAACACGAAGAGGACGAGGTCCCATCCGCTGAAGCTCAGCCCGAGTCGTTCGGGGACGTTGAGCAGATACGGAACGACGATCGGGAAGAGTGCGGCACCGATGTTGCCCGCCATGTTCATGCCTCCGAACACCGTTGCGGTCTGCCGTCCCGAAATGTCGATGGTGACCGAATAACCGATCGGCCCGGCGAGCGCCGCCATGAACGATCCGATGAACAGGACGGTGACGGCGGCCGCCACCGAGGACACCAGATAGGACGAAGCCAGAAACAGAGCCGCTCCGACGAGCGAGACGAAGGCCATTCCCTGCTTGGCGATTCGACGGCTCCCCGTGCGCGCGAGGATCCCGTCCGAGATGCCTCCGCCGAGCAGTGCTCCCAGGAGCGCCGCCAGAAACATCAATCCCGTGATCATTCCCGACTTCTCCACCGGAAGCCCGCGGGCGTTCTTCAGGTACGTCGGGAACCAGGTGACGTAGAAGATGTAGCTGAATCCGCGGAAGAACTGCTGCGCGCTAATGAGCCACATCGTGCGACTCGTCAGCATCGCCCACCAGACGTTGTCTTCCCGCGTCGGTGCCGCCACTGGCCCCTCTCCGACGGCGGATTTCGGGGACAGATCGCGAGGAAGAAGGGCGCGCTCGCCGTCGTTCATTGCGGGATGGTCGTCGGGATTGTCGCGATACCAGAGAAGAAACCACACCGACCAGATCAGCCCGGGGAGGGAGAACCAGACGAACATGCCGCTCCAGTGGAAGAGCCGGCGGACGATTCCGCTCGAGTCCTCGGACAAAGTGACCAGCCACGCGGGAAGCACAGGGACCGGCACCTTCTCGGCAGCCATCCATTCGGGCTGCCACAATCCCAGGTAGGCGGCGACCCAGAATCCGCCGAGGATCGCAGCCAGCCCACCGCCGACCTGTTGAAACGCCGCGACGCATCCGGTGGCGAATCCACGGCTCTGCGGCGGGAACCACTGCCGCACGACGATCGCCGCACAGGGAAAGATTCCGGCCTGGGCCGCACCGAAGACGAAACCGAGCAAGCACATCAACGCGAATGACGAGGCGAAGGGAATCACCATTGTCGCCAGCGACCAGACCGCGCAGTAGAGCGCCAGGGAGCGCCGCGCGCCCCAGAGATCGGCCAAACGTCCCGCAGGAATCTGGAGCGCGGCATACGACCAGAGCCAGCTGCTCAGCAACACGCCCATCTGGGTGAGCGTGAACCGATGCTCGACACGCACCACCGTGGCGGCGGCTCCCATGAGCGGCCGCTGCACATACGCGATGGCCGCCGCCGCCGAGAGAGCGGCCAGGACCATGTAGCGGACGTTGGTGGGACGCGAGTCGTTCATAGTGGCCGCCGGGATCGCGGACGAGCATCTCTCGGAGAAGCGAGAATACCCGTCCGAGTCTCACGCCGCGACGCGCAGCCAGAAAGAGGGACACTACCGCTGCGTCGCGCTCAGCAAGCGTCTCACGGAGAGTGGATTACCGTCCCGGAGGGTGCGACGTTGACAACTGTCTCAGGGCTTTCGACGATCGAATTGGTCCGGCCTTTCGGACTTCCGGACTTTGCGGTGCTCACGCAGGGGCAGGCATGCGACGACTCTTGATTCTGGCGAGTGCTGTGACGCTCCTATGGCTGGGGGCAACGGGGCAGGCCGACGAGCCGATCCGCTTCAATCGGGATATCCGTCCGATTCTTTCGGCGAACTGCTTTGCGTGTCACGGACCGAACGGAAGCTCGCGCAAGGGGGGGCTGCGGCTCGATCAGCGCGAGGCGGCGATCGGCAAGGCCGATTCGGGCGAGCCGGCCATCGTTCCTCACAAGCCCGAGGCGAGCGGACTGGTCAAGCGAATCGCGTCGGCGGATGCGGGCCAGGTCATGCCACCGCCGGAGTCCAACAAGCGGCTGACGGCCGAGCAGAAGGCGCTCCTGAAACGGTGGATCGCCGAAGGGGCCGAGTATGAGGCGCACTGGTCGTTTGCTGCGCCGGTTCGGCCGGCGCTGCCGGAAGTGAAGCAGACGGCGTGGCCCCGGAATGCGATCGATTGGTTCATTCTCGCGCGGCTCGAGCGGGAGGGACTCGTGCCGTCTTCCGAAGCCGATCCGGTCACGCTCTTCCGCCGGCTGTCGCTCGACTTGACGGGGCTTCCGCCCGAGCCAGCCGACGTCGACGCGTTCGTCGAGGCCCTCGCGGCAGCCCAGCCGCAGGGGCGCGATGAGGTCGATGCCGTGTATGCCGGCTGGGTCGATCGGCTCCTTGCCTCGCCCCACTACGGCGAGCGGATGGCGGTCGACTGGCTCGACGCGGCCCGCTTCGCCGACACCAACGGATATCAGGTCGACCGCGACCGCGAGATGTATGCCTGGCGCGACTGGGTGATCGGAGCGTTCAACGCGAACATGCCGTTCGACCAGTTCACGATCGAGCAGATCGCTGGGGACCTGCTGCCCACGCCGACACAGTCGCAGCGGATCGCCACGGGGTTCCACCGGAACCACATGATGAACGAAGAAGGGGGCGTGATTCCCGAGGAGTTCCTCGTGGAGTACTGTGCGGACCGCGTCGAAACGACGGCCACGCTCTGGCTCGGGCAGACCTTCAACTGCGCCCGCTGCCACGACCACAAGTTCGATCCCTTCACGCAGCGCGATTTCTACGGGCTGTACGCCTTTTATCACAACGTGAACGAACGGGGGCTCGGGAACTACGGCGCCGGCATCCGCGTCAACGCGCCGCCGTTCTTGCGGCTTCCGTCGGCCGAGCAGGAATCGAAGATCGCCGGACTTCAGAAAGAAGTCGACGGAATACGGGCGCAGGTTCCGGTGATGAACGCCGCGATCTTGGCGAGTCTGCCCGACTGGGCGGCGCGGTTGCAGCAGACGAACGTCGCCTGGCAGGCGGCCGAGATCACGTCGGCCACGCGCGGAAAGGAGTCGATTGCAGCGGGGGCCGACACGCACGTTGTACCGATCGGAACTCTCGCTTCCGGGACGCATGCTTTCTCGGTGACATGCCGGTTTCCGGCGGCGAAGGTCACGGCGCTGCGGCTCGAACTGGTCGCAGCGGCCGGACAGGAAGCGAAGGCTCCGGTTCATCTTGGGCAGTGGAAGGTTTCGCGCGTTCCGGCGGAAGCCGGAAAGTCCCCCCTGCCCCTCGAGCTGCGAGCATCGGAGATCGAGGGCTCGCTGCCGGAGGCCGAGACGACAAAGGTGCTGAAACCGAAGGCGGGGTCTGATTCGCCTCTGACGCTGAAGGCCGGCGCTTCGATGGCGGTCGTCGAACTCGAAACCGCGCTGACCGACGCGACGACGACCGCCTTCACGTGGGAGTTTTCGCTCCGCGCGACGGAGATGACCCCCGCGCTCGAGCTGCGGCTCGCCGCCACAGAAGTCGAGCCTGAACTGATCGCCGGTCCGGCAATCACGGCCCTCGCAAAGAAGGATGCGAAGGACCTTTCCGAAGACGAGAGGCAGCAGCTGCTCGCGTTCCTTGTGAACAAGAACGCCGAGCGGCGCCGCATGGCGATGCATGTCGCCGCCCTGACGCAGCAGATCCGCGATCTGGAAGCCCAGGTGCCGACGACGCTGGTGATGGAAGAGCTGGCGATGCCACGGCCGACTCACATCCTGATCCGCGGCGCTTACGACAAAAAGGGGGAGCAAGTGACGGCTGCCACGCCAGCGACGCTCCCGCCGATGGCCGAGTCGCTTCCGCGGAACCGCCTCGGTCTCGCCCGCTGGCTGATCGATCCGGCGAACCCCCTGACTCCGCGCGTCACGGTCAATCGATTCTGGCAGTCGCATTTCGGGATCGGGCTGGTGCGGACGTCGGAAGACTTCGGCGCCCAGGGCGAAGCTCCGAGCCATCCCGAGCTGCTCGACTGGCTGGCCGTCGAGTTCCGCGACGGCGAACCAGGGAAAACGCGGGCCTGGGACGTCAAGCACCTCGTCCGGTTGATCGTCACAAGCTCGACTTATCGCCAGTCGTCGCGGCTCACGCCGGCCCTGCGCGAGTGCGATCCCGAGAACCGGCTCCTCGCCCGCGGGCCGCGGTTCCGGCTTCAGGCCGAGTTCCTCCGCGACCAGGCCCTCGCGGCGAGCGGGCTCCTCGTCCGAAAGATCGGCGGCCCGTCGGTCAAACCGTATCACCCGCCGGGACTCTACGAGCAGGTCACCGCCGGGAGCGGGACAAATCGCTACGTGGAAGACAAGGGAGAGAACCTCTTCCGCCGCAGCCTCTACACCTACTGGAAGCGGTCGGTCCCGCACCCGTCGATGCTGGTCTTCGACGCGGGATTCCGCGAAGCGTGCACGGTCCGGCGGCCCCGGACGAACACGCCGCTCCAGGCGCTCAACCTGATGAACGACCCGACGTACGTCGAGGCGTCGCGCGTGCTGGGGCAACGGATGCTGACCGACGGCGGAGCGACGGTCGAATCGCGGATCACGTGGGGGTTCCGGCGTCTGCTGGCCCGCGCACCGCGACCGGCCGAGCTGGCGATCCTCGTGCGGGCTCACGAACGGTCGCTGCAGAGCTTCACGGCCGAACCGGGGGCGGCGACCGAGCTGCTCAAGGTCGGCACCTCTCCAGTGGCAGCCGGAACGGACCCGGTTGCGCTGGCCGCGATGACGACGATCGCCACGACGATTCTGAACCTCGACGAAGCCGTGACCCGGGAGTGAGATCGCGATGAGCCTGAAGAAACTTCCGTTCGAGCTTCCGCCGGGCGCTTCGCTCCCCAACATGACGCGCCGCCACTTCCTCGGGCGGACATCGACAGGGATCGGCGTCGCCGCCCTCGCGTCGCTGCTCGGCCGCGATGCCCTCGCCGCACCCGGGCTCGCGGGTGTGCCGCACTTCCCCGCGAAGGCGAAGCGGGTGATCTGGCTCACGCAGGCCGGCGCGCCGTCGCAGCTCGACCTCTACGACTACAAGCCGGGGCTCAAGGAACACTTCAACAAGGACCTTCCGCCGACCGTGCGGGGCGAACAGCGGCTCACCGGCATGACGGCCGGCCAGGGACGCTTCCCGGTCGCTCCGTCGATTTTCAACTTCAAGCAGCACGGTAGCTCGGGAATCTGGCTCAGTGAGATTCTGCCGAACATCGGCCGGATCGCCGACCGAATATGCCTGGTCCGCTCGCTCCACACCGAAGCGATCAATCACGACCCGGCGATGACAATGCTCACCACCGGGCACCAGATCGCGGGCCGGCCGTCGCTCGGAGCGTGGCTCTCGTACGGCCTCGGCTCGGTCAATGACGATCTGCCCGCGTTCGTCGTGATGATCTCGCGGCCGAGCGGTCCCACCAACGCACAGCCGCTTCACGAACGGATGTGGGGAGCGGGATTCCTCTCGCCGCGGCACCAGGGAGTGCGGTTCAGTCCGGGGAAGGATCCGGTCCTGTTCCTGTCCGATCCCCCCGGTATCACGCGCAACCGCCGCCGAGCGATCCTCGACGACGTCGCGGCCCTCAACCGGCTCAAGCTCGAGGAGTCACAGGACCCCGAGACGCAGGCCCGCATCGATCAGTACGAGATGGCGTTCCGCATGCAGCGGGCCGTCCCGGAACTGGCCGACCTGTCACACGAGCCGGCAAGCGTCTTTGACCGTTACGGGCCCGAGTCGAAGAAGCCCGGCACCTTTGCCGCCAATTGCATCCTGGCTCGCCGGCTCGCCGAGCGCGACGTCCGCTTCATTCAGCTCTATCACCGCGGGTGGGACCAGCACGGCAACCTGCCGAGCGGCATCAAGAGCCAGGCCTACGACACCGACCAGCCGACCGCTGCCCTTGTCGAAGAGCTGGCCGAGCGCGGCCTCCTTGATGACACGCTCGTCGTCTGGGCCGGCGAGTTCGGCCGCACCGTCTACTCCCAGGGAACCCTCACCGCGACCGACTACGGTCGCGACCATCACCCGCGCTGCTACTCGATCTGGCTGGCCGGGGCTGGCATCAAGGGGGGAACGGTCTACGGAGAAACAGACGACTTCTCCTACAACATCACGCGCGATCCGGTCCACGTCCACGACCTGAACGCCACAGTGCTGCACCTGCTGGGGATTGATCACACGCGCCTTATCTACAGCTATCAGGGTCGGGACTACCGCCTGACCGACGTCCACGGCCAAGTGGTGAAGGGGATTCTGGCGTGAGCCGGGCGAGTCCCGTCTGCCGGGGCTTGAAGGCGAGGATGTGATGGGAGCCATTACGTGGGCTCGGCCCACGGGGACACGAGGTCGCTCCCCCCGGGGATGCAGACTCACTTGACGAGACTTCCTTTCAAGGAAACGGATAGGCACGCCGTTTTGTCAGGGCCGCGAGCACCTTCTCGCCGACAAACACAAACGCAATTGGTGTGTGTGGACCGAGAGGGGGCGTTAGAGAACTGATGCTCCTGAATCGGTCGTGAACACCGACGCGTGAACGTCCCGTCGCGATGCCGCGCACACAGCCGGAACAGCTCCCGCGTTTTTTCCTCGGAGCGGGTTTGGCGTGCGGATGCTCGGCGCTGGGGGCAGGGACGAGTTGCGGGGCGACTTGTTGAGACGCGCCTCCAGTTCGGCAATCTTCGTGAGCAGAATGCGGATGATGGCCTGCGCCTCGGGATGCTGGCGGGCAATCACGTCCTCAGAGTTCAACGGCTCGTGCGACATGCCGCAGATGTCGCCGAGTCCGGCCCTCGCGCGAAGCCCACTTTCCCGTACCGCACCACCCCGGGGTGTGAACGGTTACAAGAGTACCAAATGGACCAGGTCGCCACGGGAAGTGGCGCGAGCGCTGCAGATCAAGGCGAGGCCCTTGGTCTCGGAAGGTTTTCCAGACCACGCCAACAACGGAGATCGATCCGCACCGACCGCGGTATACTCTTCGGGAATGACTGCTCCAGGCTGGAACACCGTGCTGGTGCGTTCAAGCGACATCGAAATGCCTCCTGCGCTACGGGATCATGCACCAGTTACCATTGGACAGCGTCACCGCAGACCTCCTGCGACACACTCTCAACTCCCTGAAATCCCATATCGCCGTATTGGACCAGGGCGGGACCATTTTATTCACCAACCAGGCGTGGAGAGCGTTTGCACTGAAGAATGATCTGTCACCCGACAGTTGCGGGGCCGGCACCAACTACTTACAGGCTTGCCAGGATGCTCTCGGCGAGGAAGCCAGGGCTGCCGTCCACGGAATTCGAGCCGTCATTTCTGGTGCAGAGCCTGATTTCTACTTGGAATACCCGTGTCATTCGCCGACGGACCAGCGTTGGTTCAGCATGCGTGTGACTCGATTCGAGATCAATGGGTCAATCGGGATCGTGGTGGCGCATGACAACATCACTCAGCGGAAGCAGAGTGAGATTGCGTTGCAGGTAGCCAAGGACCGCCTGGAGGTCTTGTCTCATACGGACGAATTGACCGGAGTTGCAAACCGCAGGAGCTTTGGGGCGACGCTCGACACGGAGTGGAAGAGGCACCAGCGAGCTTCCCTCCCGCTCTCTCTCGCACTGATCGATGCCGACTTTTTCAAGAAGTTCAATGACTCCTGCGGACATGTGCAAGGAGACGAATGCCTGCGTTCATTGGCCCAAGCGATCCAACGAGGAATCCGTCGGCCAGGCGATCTGGCGGCACGGTACGGGGGTGAGGAGTTCGGGGTGATTTTGCCCAACACGCCTCAAACGGGGGCTAGGCAGGTTGCTGAGAACATTCGAGAGCAAGTCGGTGACTTGGGAATTGTTCATCCCAGCTCACCCATCAGCGCCCATGTCACAATTAGTATCGGAGTTGCGACCGTCGTTCCGACCAGAAGCGGTTCCGCCAATGATCTGATCAACCTTGCGGACAAAGCTCTCTATCAGGCGAAATCTTTGGGTCGAAACCAGACCTCATTTGGCGACTCAGAATGAGCAAGAAGAGTTGGGTCCGAATGAAGTTGCAGGGCTTTGGCTCATTTCGAGGAGCACACCGACGCAATTTGAGCATCCAGGCAACTTCAGCGTCCACTGTGAGGCAGGCTTTCTCGCTGCCGAATGTTTCAAACGCCAAATTTGCTGAGACCGGGACTTCAGGAGTTGGCAGGCTGAGCCGAGGGAAGCTTGCAGAGGGCGACGCAATTCTCCGGCTCGTTGAAGTCGACCAGGTCATGACCGTCTTCATAAGGAAGAGTCCACGGCCGTTGGGATGGATGCTGTGGTCGTCGTGGCCGACCGACACGAGATTCTCATGTTGCAGATGGAGCTGCCCGCACGCCTGTCCGGAACATTTAAATCGGCCGGTAAGGGGCCTGTCGTTCTCTTCAGTGTTCCCACGGACTCGTTAGCGGACCCATGAGAAGAGGTATCGTTCCACACACCCGGCGGCGCCCTCATCGCGGCCCCTATCGGAAGGCGAGTCGAAGAGCGGCGGCCGTCTTTCGATCAAACGCGGTCATGTCTTCTGCGACTGCGCGTGAATCCGTCGTTCAAGAACGCGAAGCTGCTCGCTCCATCGCACGTCGCCGGTTTCCTTCGCCGCGTCGCGGCAGAGAATTGCCGACGTCGAAAGCAGATCGCGATCGGAATGCTCCTCTTGACGGATCGACAGGAGAATCGCTTCCGCCGCCTGCACGACGTTCCGGCCGCTCGCATGGGCCTCGGCGGCATCGACCAGAAGCCGTTCGTGACGGAGATTGAGCGGCCGGCGGGCACGTCGCGACGAGTTCTCGGCCATCGAGAGGAATCGTCGAGCCTCCTTGAAGTCTCGTTTCAGCCGGGCGATCCGCGCCGCCGCCCGACAGTGTTCCACCGCCCTTTCAGACCACGACGCCCCCGCGCGGGAGAAGTGCCTGGCAATCCGAAAGACCAGTTCCGCCGTGCGCGGAGTGCGGCATTCCAGTACCTGTCCGATGCGTGCGTGAAGCTCACGCGCGATCTTCGACGGTGGTCTGTTGGACGAACCGCCAATTCCCAGATCCTCGCGCACGATGTCGAGGACGAAGGCCGACGAAAAGGCGTAGCATTCCTGATCGTGAGGCAGATCGCGCACGAGGTGCAGTTCCTGGTCCAGGTGTCGCAGGATCTGCAACAACTCCAAGCGGTCCATCTTCAGGCAATCGGCCACGTCTTCGACGCGGAATTCCTCCCCGAGCAGGGCGGCGCATTCGAGTACCGGGCGATATTCCGCCGAAGCCCGCAAGGCCTCGGCCAGGCTCGTTCGCATCGCTGCGGGAACGGGCAGTTGACCGCGTTTCAAGTACTGCTTCTTCAGCGTGAATCCGCGCGAGGTCGTCACCAGTCCGTCGTTGGAGATCAACTCCTGCACCGCACGAATCAGCCAGAACATCCCTCCTGCCTGGTCGCCCAGAACGCCCATCGCCTGCACGAGTCTTCGGGCCGACCCGCGTTCAATTCCCAGGCTCCCTTCAAGAATCCGCACCTGGTCCGCGCTCGACGGCGGACTGATCCGGTGAATCGCCTCTTCCATTCCCAGGCGCTCCATCGTCGCGGCATCGCGTCCCCCCAACAGAATGATCGGAGGGGAATCGGCGGGTGGCGTGAAGTTCTCTTTCAGATGCTTCAGAAGCGCCGCCGAGCCTTCATCGATCCACTGCACATCATCGAGAAACAGCACGACTCGATGCTTCTGCGCCAGTGTGTGCAGCGCATTGGTGACGGCGGCGAAGAGTTCGCCGCGATTGGCTTCGTCGTCTTCCTCGTCCTCGTCATCCCGGTAACCCGAGAAGAAGTCCCAGAAGGGGATGATCTCATCGGCAAGGCGGTCAAACATTCCCGTCATGCCGCCCCCCTGCATGCGGGCCGCGATGAAGGCGGACGGCACGCCGACATCGGCGAGGGCTTCGCGGAAGGCCTGATACGGCGCCGAGTCCTCCGAGCATCGGCCGGACAACACCTTGAGGTCCTTGTGAGTCGAATGCAGTTCGCGAATGAGGTGGCGTGCGGCGGCCGTCTTTCCCGCGGCGGTTGGGCCGACCAGTCCGACCCACAGCGATCCTTCGACGTCGCGTGGCAGGAACGCCGCGCGCAGCACCTCGAATTCCGCCGGCGGCTGATACATCGGCGAACGCAGCGCCGCCGCCAACTGTTCCAGAGTCCGAGGGGTGGACTGCCCTCCTCCTTCGAACAGAGGGGCGGCACCTTCCGGAAGTGACAGCACAGCCGAGCGGCGCCGCACGACGACCCAATGCACGGTCGTCGTGACGCCGGCAATTCCCGCCACGACGAACAGCCCGGGGGCCGAGCCGAGAAACGCCGCAGCGCCATAGAGAAGTGCCAGCACCAGGACAACGGGACTGAGTCCGGCGGGAAATTCGTCGGCGAGGTCAATCGCCCGTCCGAACACGTACGCGATCGTGGCCCCTGCCGTGGCATTCGCAATGACGACGGGAACGCAGGGACCGTTGAGTGCATAGCACGCGGCCCACATCCACGACCCGCTCGCCCCGAGAGCGACCGGCACGAACGAGATTCAATGAATGCCAATCTGGCCCCCGAGGAAATCAGAGTTGTCTTCCGTCTACGCACTGCGGACGACACCTTTCGGAAGAGGAGATTCGGGAGACCTGCCGCCAGATCCAGTCCGAATGGACTCCTGCGGAAAAAGAACGCCGGTTCCCCGGCATCCTGCGAGACGAGGGAGCGATGCCGCGACCGAAGGGTTACGCGGTTACGCGTGAAATCAGCTTCTGTTGCAGGGGAAGCATGTTCACTGCATAATGATGTACGTTCTGGTCAAGTCATTCCAATGGAGCGAGAGTCCGTGGCCTTCTGAGTCAGTCAAGAATCAAAGGTAATCGTTCGATGAACGAGACTCTGAATTGCGTTCCCGGTGGCAATCAACAGCTGGACGAGGCGCGAGCGCGGAAACTCGTCGACATGTATTTCGGCTGGCTGGTCGCGATCGTTCGCCGAAAGATGTCCGGCTCACAGTTCGCGGATGGCAGCGCGTGCGACGTCGTCAATTCGACCTTCGGAAGCTTTTTTGATGCGTTGAGGAACGGCCGGCTGCCTCATCTCGAGACCGACGACGAAGTGCGTGCGATTCTCTACAAGATGACGATTGACCATCTCGGGACAAGGGCGCGGAAGATCCGACGGATCAAGCATGGAGGCGGCGTTCAGATTTTCAGTGGACTCAAATCCTGGGAATTCCTCGTCGCAGAAGACGACCTGCCAGACGACGTGGCGGAGTTCAAGGACCACGTCCTCTGGCTTCTCGAGCTGTTGCCGGGTGACGAATGTCGCACGGTCGCCCTGATGACGATCGGCGGTTATTCGCAACGCGAGATCGCCCAGGAACTGAATTGTCACAGCCGAACGGTGCAACGCTCTCTCGCGTTGATCCGTAGAAAATGGAAAACGCTGGCCGACTGCGACACGGGGAACTCCTCAGAGTCCTGATCGAGTCTCGCCACGAAACGTTGCGGTTCGCACGGGCGTTCGGGCACTCCTTCGGTCGCCGTGCAACAAAGCCCATCGACGGGCGTCGTTGAAGCGAACGCACGATTCGCCGTGGCATGACGGTGCGGGGCCAATCCGCGAAATCCGAAATCTCAGCGGAATTTCTGTCGGATCGTCGGGCATTTCCGCAGTGAACTTGGCGAGCGACGGCTGTAGTCCACCGAATGGGCTCCGCAGCGGTCGCTTCTGCGCGCGAGGATTGCATGTCAACCGAGGCTCTTTTTGTCGCACTCGACAGCCTGCCGATCGCAGAGCATCAGCTTGTCCATGAACTCTGCTGCGAGTTCGAAAAGCGGTATCGAGGCGCCGGGCGACCGTTGATCCGCGAGTTCCTTGACCGCCACCCGGAGTTGAGCGCCGACGCCCTCAATGCATTGTTCTTCGAACTCCTGACGCTCGACGTACTCATGCGGCGGCAACGCGTCGTACCTCCCTGTCGCGAGGATTATCTCGCGCTGTTTCCCGCGGCGGCGAACGTCATCGACCGAGTTCTCAACGACAGCGACGACGAGCCGCCCGCACCGTTGGACGCTTTCCCCGAACCGCGTCAAAAGGAAAGTGTCCGCCCCGAGCGGATCGGCTCCTACCGCATCCTGAGACGGCTGGGCGAAGGAGGGATGGGAACGGTCTACCTGGCCGAGCCGATCGATGGCGTCGACACCCGCGCGAACGGCTGCGCGGACCGACAGGTGGCTCTCAAGACGATTCGCGACATTCACCGTCAGACCTCGCCTGACCAGCGAACCGAGATCGCCTCAGGGCATATCCGTCTGGGGGCGCTGTTCGAGAGGGAGATCCACCGGCTGAAAGGCGTCAGGCATCCGAACTTCATCCGCTATATCGAGTCCGGGACCGACGGAAGGTTTCTGTACTTCGTGATGGAGTACGTTTCCGGAGGGAGCCTGAAGAGCAATGCCGCAGCTTTCCGGACTCCTGAAAATGCCGCAAAGATCATGGAAACCGTCGCGCGGGCGATGGACTACGTCCACGAGCGGCTGAAGATCGTTCATAGCGATCTCAAGCCGCGAAACATCCTGATCGACCAGCGCGGGCAGCCCCGGATCACGGATTTCGGCCTCGCCAAAGGTCTCGACGTTTCCCGCAAGGATTGGGACGTGGGGGTCGTCGGCGGAACGCGCGACTACATGGCGCCCGAGCAATCCGGAGCGTGGCCTCAGCCGGTCACCCCCGCGGTCGATATCTTCGCCATCGGATCCATCTTGCATTTTCTGCTCGTCGGTCGGGAGCCCGGTCCGCCGGTTGTCGTCGAGCAAAGCCTTCCGGGACGCCCTGCGGCGGCGGTGAATCTCCGGAGCCTCGATGCGACGGTTCCGGAAGAATTGCAGAATATCTGCCGGCGCTGCCTCGCATGGATGCCGGAAGACCGCTACCCGTCGGCCTTCGCGCTGGCCGAGGATTTGAGCCGGTTCCGCACGGGAAACAGCGTCCGCCATCGAATTGGTTCGCCGGGCCGACGGCTGTTGCGACGGCTCCGGAACCATCCGGGAGCGAGTGCCCTCGGGGCTGCCGCCCTGCTGTTGTTCCTCGTGTTCGGCGTCTTCTTCAGGACTGTCGCTCAGGAACGCGACGAGAAGGAGAAACAGCGCCAGGCGGCGGTCTCGGAGCGAAACGAGAAAGAGAATCAACGTCAGCTGGTCATGACGGAGCGCGATCGCGTCGAAGACGAGCGTCGCAGGACGGCCGAGGAACTGAAGAACACGCAGAAGGCGCGGTATCGCACCACCCTTCGTGAAATCGAGCTGCTTCGCCAGCAGGGTTTGCCGTTTCTCCTGGATCCGGCCCCCGAGCATGTCGAGGGCTGGGAGACGGCCTGGCTTCGTCATGAATCACGAATCGCGCCACGCGAACGATGGATCGCCGCCGATCATCACTGGGCCGTCATGGGAATGGCGGTCGACCGCACCGGCCGCCGTGCCGTCACCTGCGGGGCGGACGGCCAGCTCATCCTTTACGACGTCGCCAGCGGCCGCAGGCTCCTGACGTTGCACGAACCGGAGCCGGTTCCGGTTCCCGGGCGGGAAGGGCTGGAAACGCTGCTCCATTTCTTCCATGAGCCGGCTGGAGAGCCACGGAACACCTACTACTCTTCCGCGACGTGGCTGGGTGATCTCGATTCCCTCGCGGCGGTGACACTCGACGGAAAGGTGCATCGGTTCGACTCCAGGACGGGGAAGCGGACCGAGCTGCTGTCCGAGGCGACCGAGTGGGACGCAGTCGCGTGCGATCGCGCGGGACTCCATGTCCTCGTTGGAGGACGAGATGAAGTCGTCTTGCTGTCGACGGAACAGGCGGCCGATGAAATGGTCCGTCGCTTCGACGTGAAGTCCACCGTGGCTGCGATCCTGCGTGGTCCGAATGACGGCGGTTGGATCCTCGGGCACGAGGATGGAGCGATCGAGATCCGCAACGATGAGCTGGAACTTCAGGATCGGCTCCATGTCCCCGGGCCGGTGTGGAGTCTGAGCCTGGCGGAACTGGATGGTCGTTTCGTGCTTGCGGTCGGATCGCAGCGTCCGGTCGTCACGCTGCTCGAAATCGACTCCGAAACCGCGCGTCTCAACTGGCGCGACGGGATCGCGCTTCCGTCCGGAGAGCAGGCGACGGGAATTCATGCGGTCTGCCTGGATCCTCCTCGTCGGCGGCTGCTGATGATCGACGACAACGGCCGGATGTTGAGTTTTGATCTGACGCTGCGGCAGTTCGACTGGACGGCGCGCGCGTTCTCCACGGTCTCCCAGTTGCGGAAACTGTTGACCGAGTTCGAGTCAAGTAAGAGAGCTCGGGCCCCGTTGCCGTTGCGTCGGCATGCGGCGGGCATGGTCCTCGTTCCCGGTTCCGGAGACTGGCTCACCACCGGCGAAAACCTCGTTCTCAAGCGCTGGACGTCCGACGGCGAGAGTGGGATCGCGTCGCGCGAATTCGAACCCGATCCCCGCATTGCCTGGTCGCGAACCGAAGAGCGCGTCCTCTGGATTGCCGGACGTTCCGGCTCGCTATTCGCCTGGGAAGTCGCCGATGGGAAGGAACCGGCACGCATTGAGGCGCATGCCGGCCCCATCGCCGACATTCAGACGATGACGCAGGGCGCGGACGTCGTGACCGCGGGCGCGGACGGAGCACTGCGACTTTGGAAGCACGAGCGGGGACGGATTCTCCCCGTCCGAGAAATTCGCGCGGACGTTCCCCTGCGGAGCCTCGCCGTCTCGAGTGATGAGCGGTTTGCCGCGTCTGTGGACGCTGAAGGAAACCTCAATGTCTGGGATCTGGGAACATTCGACCGCATTCGTCGAATTCCTCTCGGTCTCTCGAGAGACATCCATTCGGGCCGGCTCGCCTTCGCCCCCTCTGGACGTTTTCTAGCCGTCTTTGGAGAGGGACAGGAGTGTCATCTTTACAACGTTCCTTCCTTCGAGCGCGCCAGACTTCCGCGGCCGGAGGTTGCCGGCCGTGGTGGAACTGCGCTCGCCTGGTCGACCCATCAGGATCATGCGAACGTGCTCGCATTCACGGATAACGAGCCGCGCTTCGTCTTCTGGGATTCCCAGATCGGAAGAAAACTCGATCACGATGAGTTGCCTGCCTTATCCACCGTCCAAGACCTGCTATTCACGTCCGACGGAAAGCGGCTCCTCGTGCTGGAGTCGCACCGGCTCAGCGTGTTCGATGCGGTGGACCGGCAGTTGAACCTGGTGCGAATTTTGCGATCGGGAACAGCGCAGCGACTGGCGATGCGCCCCGGCGGATCAGCGGTCGCGATCGGATTCGAAGACGGAACAGTGCAGGTGTGGGATCCAGAGGTCCAGCGGGAAGCCAGGCTGGCCAGTTTGCCGGCGGACTCCGTGCAGTGGACGAGGTCCGCCTCGGCGTCCTGGGAGTTCGCCCCGCGCGAGAACGACGTCTTCGTCGATCAGGGAGGGAGCGTCGCTTTTCCCGGCATCGAACTGATCGCTCCGGAGAGCGTGGGGGGACGCCTCTACTATGCATGCGAATCGGAAGGCCGGCTGGTTCGTGAGCTGATCGATGCCGATGCGATTGTGGACTCGCGCATGGCATTCACGCTGACGCGCGGCCCGACGGGAACAATGGCGGCCGCCTATCGCGTCCTGCGTCCAGCGGGAGGCGCCTATGACGGCGAACTGCGGTTGGCGGTCCGCCACGGAGCGAACGACTGGCGTGTCGAGCGGGACGCGAGGGGCTCCCCCCGTGCGGTCTGTTCCGGCAACAACGGCTTTCGACCGCTTCCGCTCTGGAAAGGCGAGCAGATCGCAGAAGTGCTGCATTGGGACTTCGACGCTCGCTCGTTCGTCCGGAGCTTCAGGGAACGCCCGGAGGACGAATGGCGGTCCACCTATCCCGGGCGCGCGGGCAATGGCTACCAGATGAAAGGATTTCCCCGCGCGGATGGTGAAGTCGACCTGTTCTATTCGATCAACAGGCACAACCTGGTTGGCGGAAGCCGGCACCTGGCTCGATGGAACGGCGGTCTGCAGGAATCGAAAGTGATCGATCCTTCTCTGAGCATCCTTCAGATCCGGCAGGACCCGACAGGGCGGCCAGCCTTCCTCGGCTGGCGTTCGGGGCCGGGCGGACTTCGAAAAGGATTGCTCGGGACGGTCCTCCCAGACGGCGACGTGCGATACGAGGACATTCCGGACTGGATCAGCCCCGACGGCGCGGGACCGTTCGCGATCGATGGCTCGGGCGACCTCTGGGTGGTGTACCTGAGCAACCTCGAGCGGCAGATCCGAGTTGCCCATCGCTCGGGACTTCAATGGAGACAGAGTTTGGTTCGGGAGATCCAGAACCATCCCAACATTCAGTTCGGAGTGGGTCCGGCCGGCGGGATTGCGATGGTCATCGTTGAGCCGAGGACTCCCCCGCACGATTCGGTCACCGTCTTTCGACCTCAATCGATCCCTCGCGAAGAGTGACAGTCGAAGTCAAGGCGAAGCCGGTGGCCGCGCATGTCGGATCTTGCCGAGTGGGAAAGCCTCGTCGTTCCCGAGCAGGGACATGACGCGGCGCTACGGGCCGAGGTGGGAGCATGACAGGGACAGAATCATCGAGACAAAGAGTTCCGTCGTCCCGAACGCCGGGCGGCGCGGGGTTCACATTGATCGAACTCCTGGTCGTCATTGCCATCATCGGCGTCCTCGTCGCGATTCTGCTGCCGGCGGTGCAGCAGGCGCGCGAAGCGGCTCGACGCACCCAGTGCCGGAACAACCTGAAGCAGATCGCTCTGGGAATGCAGCTGTATCACGACGCCCACAACCGGCTCCCCTTCGGTTCCATGTGGGGCCCGGGCGACCCGAAGCGCGACGGCTGGACCTGGTATGACGACTACGGCCCCCTGATGCGGATCGGCCCGTTCATCGACCAGAAACCCTGGAACGACTCGATCCGCTGGGACCGGCATTGCCGGAGCGGCTCCAACCTGGCGGCCCGCATGACGAAGATTGGGACGTATGGATGCCCTTCGGACGGGCTTGCGGAAAACGAGTGGAACGACGCGGGAATCTGGCGGCAGCGGGTTCGCGCCAACTACGTCGTCAACTGGGGCAACACGGGCTATGCCCAGCTCGATCAACCCGGAAACCCGTTCGGCAGGGCGCCGTTTACTTTCCGGCGTCCGGTCCCGTTGCGGGACATCGCGGACGGAACGAGCAACACGCTGCTGCTGTCCGAGACGCTGACGTCGAAGGGGCCGGGCTACGAAGGGCCGATCAGCGACGTCATGGTCTGCACGGGCGGGCAATCGTTCGACGCCGTCGTCGGTCCGAACTCCGAGGCGCCCGATCTGCCTTACAACGCCACCTGCCCGACCCAACCGGCGCCGCGCGGGCTGTGCCAGATGATCGTCACCTGGAGCGACGCCGCCGTCGGTTCCGAAGTCCGCTACGCGGCCCGCAGCAACCACGTCGGCGGCGTCCATGTCGCCCTGGCCGACGGGTCGGTCCGCATGATCATCGATCACGTCTCGCTTGGCATCTGGCGCGGCCTGAGCACAGCCGGCGGCGGAGAAACGCTGTCCGATTTCTGACCCGCCTCGGTCTCACTTGGCCAAGTGCCGTCTCTTCTGCACGTTTTCAGGACCATTCCGGAAGGCGTTTCCGCCATGGCTTTCGACCGGCTGCGCTCACATCTGCTGGATCTCCGTGAGACCTTCGAACGTCTGGTCCGGTCGCTGTCCGGCCCGCGGCCAGACCATCGCTCGCGCGTCTGGAGGAAACGGGCTCGAAAGAGTCTTCCGTTACGGCCCGCCGCCGTGGGGCGACCGAACTCCCGGGTCCAGCGGCTCGAAGACCGCCTTTGTCTCGACGCCACAGGATTACACGCCGTGACGGCGCCGGTCGCCACAACTCCAGAGGCCGACGTCGAACACGCAGCGTCGGTTCAAAATGGTCAAGGCGTCCATTCGCCGGCGGGGGACCAGACGCTTGTTCCGGGCGACCTTGACCCGACCTTCGGCGTCAACGGGTTCATTACCAGCGACTTTGGGGGACAGGAGCCCGGATACGGACTGGCCGTGCTGCCGGACGACCGGCTGATCGTCGCGGGCTACACCAGCAACGGCGAGGATCTCGTTCTGGCGCGCTACACCGCGAACGGCCAGCTGGATGTGACGTTCGGCACAGGCGGCCGGACGACGACCGACTTTGGCCCCGGCCTGAACGGCGGCGCGAACGACGTGGTCCTCCAACCCGATGGGAAGATCCTCGTTGCCGGATCGGTCGGTCCGTCGGGCGCTCAGGCCGGATCATGGATGGTGGCCCGCTACGATTCGTCCGGAAACCTGGATACGAGCTTCGGAATCGGCGGATTCTTCATCAAGCGGTTCGGAAGCACCTACGAAACCGCACGCAAGTTGTTGGTTCAACCCGATGGCAAGATCGTCGTCATGGGGTACGCCGGGACCGCCCACGGCGTCTATGACATTATCGTGATGCGGTTGAATGCGAACGGCACGCTGGATGACGGTTCGGCCGGCGACAGCACGCCTGGAGATTCTTTCGGAACCGGCGGCTTCAACCGGCTGAACCTCGGAGAGACAGACCTCGTCGGTGGACTGGCGCGCCAGCCGGATGGCAAGCTGCTCGTCTCGGGAAGCACAGGGCCGCTCTTTGGCGCCGATTCGTCGATCGTCATTCGCTACAACGTCGATGGCTCTCTCGATTCTTCATTTGGAAATGCCGGGATCGCGGTTGCGAACGTCACGAACCGCAATTCCGCATCATCAATCGCGATCGCTGCGGATGGATCGATTCTGGTCGGGGGCATCCGATTCATCAATGAGTTCCGCGAGTACTCGTTGCTGCGATACACCGCCAGCGGTCAATTGGATACGACTTTCGGCGAAAGCGGCCGGGCCACTGCAGGGATGGCGACGCCGACGAATGGAGTTCATGGGCTGGTCGTGCAAAGCGACGGCAAGATCCTGGGCATCGGCACGACGTTGAACGGAACCGGCGCGGAGAATGTCGGACTGGTCCGTTGGAACCCCGACGGCAGTCTCGACATGGGGTTTGGCCGGGACGGCAACGGGACGGTCGTGGCGGATCTCACGGGAAACCAGGACGAGTTCTACAACCTCGTCATACAATCGAATGGTCGGATCGTAGTCGCCGGGTTCTCCATGGTGGCTGGAAGCGCCGACTTTTCCCTTGCCGGTTTCTATGGCGGCAACCTCGCCCCGACCGCCGTCACGCTGTCGAACGTCACGTCGATTCTCCCCGAGGACACTTCGACGGCGACCCGTCTTCGGGTGGCCGACATCCAGATCACGGACGACGGCGCAGGAACCAACGTTCTCAGCCTGGCCGGAGACGATGCGGCGTTCTTCGAGATCGTCGGGACGTCGCTTTTTCTAAAGGCCGCAACGGCGCTCGATTTCGAAGCCAAGCCGTCTTACTCCGTCACGGTGCGGGTCAACGATGCCACCCTCGGCTCCTCGCCCGACGCGACTGTGGACTACACGCTGTCCATCGGCAACGTCAACGAGCCTCCCGCCATCACGCTGACGAACCTCGTGTCGACTCTCCCTGAGAACGCGAGCACATCGTCCCGCACCCGCGTGGCCGACATCGTCGTAACGGACGATGCGCTTGGAACGAACACGCTCTCTCTGGACGGGGCCGACGCCGCTTCGTTCGAAATCGTGGGTTCGTCGTTGTTTCTCAAGGCGGGCGTCGCGCTCGACTTCGAAACGAAGCCCACCTTCTCGGTGATCGTCCAGATCGATGACACGTCCGTCGGCATGACGCCTGACGCCTCGGCGTCGTTCACGCTCGCTCTCCTTGACGCCAACGATCCGCCGGCCGCGATTCAGCTTTCGAATACGGTGACGAGCTTTACCGAGAACACAAGCACCGCGGTGCCGATCCGCGTCGCAGACCTTCTCGTCATCGACGACATCCTTGGATCGAACAATCTCTCCCTCAGCGGCCCGCACGCGGGCCTGTTCGAAATCGTCGGTACGCAACTCTTCCTGCGGGCCGGGGCGCGGCTCGACTTCGAGACCAGTCCGGTCCTGCATGTCACGATCAACGCGGATGACCCAGACGTCGGCGGCGTTCCGGATGTGATCGTCGGATTCGACATCACTCTCGTCGACGTCCCCGAGGCGGCCACGGTGATCGCCGGTTTCGACACCGCCATCAGGTACACGGAAAACACGGCTCCGGTCCTGCTCGATACGACGGTGACGGTCACGGACACCGATTCGCCGAACTATGCGTTCGGCACGCTGACCGTCACCGTGACGCAGAATGCCGAAGCGGGGGACCGGCTCAGCGTTCGCAACCAGGGCGTCGGCGGCGGGCAGATTGGAGTGAACGGCCTCAACGTGACGTTCGCCGGAACCGTGATCGGCGTGATGAGCGGGGGGCTCGGCAACCCGCTGTCGATCGCGCTCAACGCGAACTGCACTCTAGTCGCTCTCAAAGCGCTGATCCAGAACCTTCAGTACGCCGATCTTGCCGATGCGCCCCTCACCGCGCCAAAGCGGATCGAGCTCGCGGTCCGCGGCGGAGACGGAATGTGGAGCGCGCCCGTCGGGAAGACAGTCACCGTGACGGCGGCGAACGATCCGCCGGCGCTCGGCGGGCTCCCCGCGTCGGTCGCCTTCGTCGAAGCGGGGGGGAAGATCGCACTGGCCCCCGGCGCCACAGTGACCGACCCGGACTCGGCCAATCTCGCCATGGGCAGGTTGACGGTGCGGATCTCGGCGAACGGCAATGCCAACGACCGGCTCTCGCTCCGCAACGACGGAACCGGCGCGGGACAGATCGGCGTGAGCGGCACCAATGTGACGTTCGGCGGAACGGTGATCGGAACAGTTTTCGGCGGAACCGGGATGACCGCGCTGTTCATCATGTTCAACGCGCAGGCCACGCCGGCCGCGGCGCAGGCGCTGCTGCGCAATCTCACGTTCGAGAACGTTTCGGCGAACCCGACGACCGCACCGCGGACCATTCAGGTCTCGTTGACCGACGGAGACGGCGGGACAACCAACGCTCCGAACATCACCGTGAACGTCGTCGCGGTGAACACGGCGCCGACGATCGGCGGTTTCAACTCCACGGTCAACTACGGCAAGAATGCCGCTCCGATCCTTCTGGACACGGCAGCCACCATCACAGACCCCGATTCGACGCACTTCTTCGGCGGCGCGCTGACGGTTTCGATCGCGGCCAACGCGGACGTCGCCAATGATGTGATCGCCATTCAGAACCAGGGGACGTTCTTCGGGAGAATCGGCGTCGTCGGAACCAACGTCACCTTCGGCGGCGCGCTGATCGGATCGTTCACCGGCGGGACTGCGGGAAATCCGCTGGTCATCACGTTCAGTTCGACGGCCGCGACTCCAGCCGCCGCCCAAGCCCTTCTGCGGGCGATCACGTTCGCTTCTCCCACGGCGACTCCATCGACCCTGCTGCGCACGGTGCGTGCCGTGCTGAATGACGGAGCCGGCGGAATCAGTGCGCCGGTCTCGAAGACGATAACCGTCGGCAAGCCCCCGGTGATTGGCGGTTTCATGTTCGCCGCGACGTTTCGGGAGAAGGGCGCGGCGGTGCTCGTCGGCGCGGGGGCGACCGTGACCGATGCCGATTCACCGAATCTCAACGGCGGCCGGCTGACCTTGACGCTGACCGCCAATGCCGACCCGGCCGACGTCCTGGCGATTCAGAACCAGGGAACCGGAGCGGGCAAGATCGGCGTGGTCGGCTCGAACGTCACCTTCGGCGGCACATTGATCGGCACGGTGTCCGGAGGAACGGGAGGTGCGCCGCTCGTCGTCGCCTTCACCAGCGTCGCTGCCACGCCGACCGCCATCCAGACGCTGTTGCGGGCCGTCACCTTCGCGAATGGTTCGAACAACCCCAGCGTCCTCCCCCGCACTCTGCAGGCGGCGCTCCAGGATGGTGACGGCCTGCCGAGCGTCGCCGTCGCGAAAACGATCCACGTGATCGCCGTGAATGATCCGCCGATGATCGGCGGTTTCGAGGAGCCGGTGATGTATTTCATCGGCAACGGGCCCATTCTGCCAGGGGAATCCGCAACCGTGACGGATTTCGACTCGTCCGACTTCAACATCGGCGTCCTCACCGTACGCCTCAGTGCCAATGGCCACGCCAACGATCGGCTGAGCGTTCGCAACCAGGGAACCGCAGCAGGACAGATCGGCGTCAGCGGGACCAGCGTGACGTTCGGCGGTGGAGTGATCGGAACGATGTCGGGTGGCATGGGAATCATCCCATTGACCATCCGGCTGAACGCGTCCGCCACGCCGGCAGCGGCGCAGGCGCTGCTGCGCAACGTGACGTTCAATAATGTCTCGGCGAATCCCACGCTGCTCCCGCGCACGGTGCAGGTCACCCTGACCGACGGGGACAACGGGACCAGCGCTCTGCGATCACGCACGATCGCATTCAGCCGGAACTCGACGCCCACGACGGCGAACAGCGCCGTCACGATCGATGAGGACGGCCAGCGCGCGTTTGGTGCGGCGGACTTCCCGTTCGTCGATGCCGACCCGGCGGACCAGTTTCGTTCGGTGAAGATCGTCTCGCTCCCTTCGCAGGGAACGCTCACCTGGAACGGCCAACCGGTTACCGTCGGACAGGTGATTCTTGCGGGCACTCTCGACCAACTCGTTTTCACCCCGCACGCGAACGGCAACGGGTCCCCCTACGCGACGTTTCAGTTCCAGGTGAGCGACGGGACGGTCTTCAGCACGTCGATGACGATGACGGTCAACGTCACGTCGATCAACGATTCCCCCGTGCTCGAGGGGATTGAGTCGGGGGCGATCCACTATACGACCGATGACCCGCCCGCCACGCTCACATCCACCCTCGTCGCCAGCGACGTCGACAGTCCGACGCTGATGCGGGTCGTCGTGACGATCACCGGCAACTATGCCGCGGGCCAGGATCTTCTCGCCGCCGAGACGCTCCCCGCTTCGATCACAGCCGGTGCCTTCGATCCAGAAACCGGGTCGATCACGCTCACCGGCAACGGCAGCGCCACGGCCGCCGAGTTCACCGCGGCGCTCCGCGGCATCACGTTCTCCAACATAAGCGCCTCACCGCAGATTTCGACGCGGACGGTCCAATTCGTCGTCTATGACGGGGGACGCGACAGCAACGTCGCCGTCCGATCCATCACGGTCGCGTTCACCGCCGACCAGTTCGCTGCTCAACTCGCTCTCATCGATGCTGCCCAGCCGATGCCCGAGCAAGTTTTCCCGCTTGACCTGACCGCCTACCAGGCGACCCCCCTGGGGCGCGCGGCCGAGTTTGCGGTCTTCGACATCGCGTCCGTCTATGCGGGCCAGCCCGGCATCGACGCTCTCAATCTTCCGACGCTCCCGGGGAACGCCACCGCGGCACTGGTTGAGCTCCAGCAACGTCTCACGGGTCGTCTCGGCGTCCTCGAGTCGGAAATCGCTGCACTGGGAGAGGTGCTCGCCGCGCAGCTTCAGACTCCCGAAGGGGTGGCAACCTATGCGACGCTGCGCGGCAAACTCGTCGAGCGCGCGACGCTCGGGCTTCTCCAGCAGGACCTTCTGGCGCTCACCGCCGCCCGCCTGGAAGAAGAGGCCCGGATCGCCGGAGTCCGCGTCACTGCGCTCGAGTCGACGATCGTCCCCGAGACGATCTCCGCAGGAGATGCCGCGTCCGACGAACAGCAACTGGAAGCTCTGGTCCGGGCGGTCGAGGCGCAGCTGGAAAGCCTGAGCATCCTGCTGGTCGCGCAGCAGACGGCGGACGACCTCGGGTCGGAGGCACGGTTCGACGCCGGCGCGGCGGCGGCTGCGGGGGTCGCCGCTGAGATCCAGACGCTGGTCGATCAGGCTCGCGCATCGCTCGCCACACTCGAGTCGCAGCGGGCGACCCTCGAAGACCTCATCGCCCATCCGCTCGACCACACGTCCTGGCAGGCCGCCGCCGGCGTCGACTTCTCCCAGGGAATCATCCCCGGCCAGTTCGGCCGCTATGCGATCGCACCCGATGATTCGACGCTTCTCATGATCGAGTCAGGGAACGTGACGGTGCGCGATGCGCGGACCGGAAGCGTCGTCCACACTTGGAACATCCCCGGCGTCAAATCGGTCGCCGCCACCGGAGACGGACGGTTCTGGTCTCTGACGTCGAACACGCTGGCCCTGCGCGAACTGGCGACGGGCACCGTCCTCTGGCAGATGGTGGACCTGGATCACACGCTGGTCAATATGACGGCCACGCGCGACGGCTCGCTGGTGGCCGTGGAGATCAGCCGGTCGGTGATGTTGTTCCGTCGCAACGGAGATTCGGCGACGCGGACCGACGACTTTCCTTTCACCGACTCGCTGCAAGCGGATCTGCATTTCAACACGTCGGGATGTCAGCTGGCGGTGCCGATGCAGGGGACCCTCGTCCTCCTCGACACGAATACCGGCGTTCGTCGCGACTTCACCGGCTTCCACGACTGGGTGAGCGCGACCGCCTGGAGCCCGGATGGGACGATGGTGGCGGCGGGAGACTTCACAGGATTCGTGCGGATCATCGATGTCCCGACGTCGCAGGTGATCGGCTCCTTCCAGATGCCCTTCAATTACTACGTCGGAACTCTGGCGTTTTCGCCAAACCAGGCGCTGCTCGCAACAGGCGATCCGAACGTTGGGTTGATGTTCTGGGACATCACCCAGCTGAATCAGATTCGAGAATACGTGCGGAGCACGGCCGAGAGGGACCTCGCCTATTTCCAGACCAGCCTGACGGGAAATACGCTGCTGGCCCGTGCACAGAGCGGGCTGATCGCCTATGCCATGCCGGAAGCCGGCCGCGGCGCGCCGATCTCGCGGGCGAACCCTCCGATCCTCAACCCCGTGCCGCCGACGGCGCCCCCCTCGCCCGACCACCCGGCCTGGCAGCAGTCGGGCAAAGTCGACGGGACGCTCGGAATCGCGACGCAGGGACGGTATTCGTCCCTCACCGCGGACGGGCAGAAGTTCGTCGTCGCAGATGGCGGCACGACGGTCCGGATTCTGTCCGTCGCCACGGGACAGACTCTCCAGACGCTGGATCTCGGCGTGACGGTGGATTTCGCCGCAATCACCGCCGACGGCCAGAGCCTGGTCTACATCGCACGCAACGCCCTGGGAACGGTCAGCTTCGTCGGCAAGCGCAACATCGCCGAAGGGACCGGCGAGGTTCTCGCGACGCTCTCTTCGCTGATGATGGGAGTGACGGTCGACTCCGCCCACAACCTGATGGCGATCAGCGACCATTCGGGCGGGGGACGGGTCCGCCTCATCGATCTGGCGACCGGCGCCTCGACGGAAATTGCGGAGACGGAGGGACATTCCGAAGGGATCGCGATTTCGGAGAGCGGGCGATACGTCGCGGCGGGGCGCGGCGACGGCAAGGTCGTGGTGTTCGACCGGACGACAGGCCAGAGTCGGACGCTGACCGGCCTGACCCGCACGGTGCGCGCGCTGGCGTGGAGCCACGGCGGCGATTCGCTGCTCGCGGCGGCCGATGACAACGCGCGGGTCGCCCTGTACGCTCCCGCAGCGTCCACGCAACCACTGTGCGTCTACTCCATTCCCTTCGACTCCGATCCGACAACCGGGCTGGCGTTCTCGACGAACAATCTGCTCCTGTTCCGCGGGGCGAACGCCAACGGGCTGCTCGCGCTGGACGTCTCCGCGCCGGGCAGCATCCGCGTCTCGAACGAGATTCCGATTCTCGAATTGAACGACGCCCGCGGGCTGACGCTTTCTCCTTCGGGCGAAACGCTGCTGCTGTCGGCCACGGCCAACAATCTCACATTCATCACCGGCCTGGCTGTCCCCGTCTACGGACGCGGCCCGGCGGGTTCCGGCACGCCACTCCCCCCGCCGGCCACGCCTCCCACCGTGCCGCCGCTGAACTCGGCCCAGCAGAACGAACTGGCGGCTCCGACGACGGTCGCCACGCTGAACGCCACCCAGCGGCAGCACCTGCTCAACAGCGTGAACGCGTACTTCAACCAGCGCGTCCGC
>JADZEF010000072.1 GCA_020850695.1 Planctomycetaceae bacterium
CGTGCCGGTGCAATTCCCAGGCACGCAGCCTCCTCCATTCGCGCCAATCGCGCGGCTTCGGCTCCATCCTGCCCATAATGGAATCATAGGCACCTCAGTTTGACCTTTTTTGCGCAACGCTCAGTAAGACGGCTCGATTGTGGCACGCGGCTCCGTCTCGCGAAAGGTCGCGACGGGCCGAATATACCTGCCAGGCGAGAAGGCCTGGATCAATCAGGCTCATGGGAGTCGGTTGGTTGACGAAGGGTTCTCGAAACATTCCGCACGAATTCACGACATGGAATGTCGTGCCACAATGTGGCACGAGACTCCGTCTCGTGAAGCAGCGCACCGAGCCAACAGGACGTGCCAGGCCCATCGATTCCCATGAATCGACATCATGAGAGCCAGCGAGTTTTGGACGATGTCCGAACCACTCCACACGAATTCACATGGAATGTCGTGCCACTCTCAGCTTCCGCTGCGGATGTCGTATTCCTTGATCTTGCGATACAGGGTCCGCTCGCCGATTCCGAGCATCGCCGCCGCTTCTTCGCGGTTTCCTTCGCACAGGTCGAGCGTCCGCTCGATGTAGTACTTTTCGACGTCGTTCAGGGGGCGACCGATGAGGTTGTCGGCCCCGTGAGCGTCGCTCCCGCCAGGACCATCATCGGCCGTGCTGACGGGGGCAATGTCATCCGGAAGGTCGTCGACGTCGAGCACCCCGTCGCTGTCGACCACCAGCATCCGCTCGACGCAGTTCCGCAGTTCGCGGATGTTGCCCGGCCAGTTGTGAGCCATCAGCGCCTTGCGGGCCGCCTTGGAGAAGCCTTCGACCTCGCGGCCGCTCCGCTTACAGAGTTCCTCGCGGAAGTGTTCGAGCAGCAGCGGAATGTCGCCGCGGCGCTCTCGCAGAGGCGGCAGGTAGATGCGGACGACGTTCAGTCGGAAGAACAGGTCGCGGCGGAACGTTCCCTTCTCGATCATGGCCTTGAGGTCGGCGTTGGTCGCCGACACCAGCCGCACGTTGATCGAGTGCTCGTCGTTCGAACCAAGCCGCGTGATGCGTCGGTCCTCGAGCACGCGGAGCAGCTTGATCTGCGTCTCCATCGGCATCTCGCCGACTTCGTCGAGGAACAGCGTCCCGCCGTTGGCGTACTCAAACTTGCCGATCCGCTTCGACGCCGCCCCGGTGAAGGCGCCCGCCTCATGACCGAACAGTTCGCTTTCGAGAATGCTGGCGGGCAGGGCCGAGATGTTGAGCGGGACGAATGGCTTGTTGCGGCGGGGACTGTTCTGATGCAGGGCTCGGGCGACGAGTTCCTTGCCGGTCCCGTTCTCTCCTTCGATGAGCACGGTGCTGTCGGTCGGCGAGACGTTCTTGAGCGTCTCGATGATCTTCTGCATCTGGGGGCTGCTGCCGATCACCCCCTCGAAGCCGAATTTTTCGTCCAGCCGCCGTGCAAGTTCCGCATTGCGGCGAATCAGTCGAATGCGGGTCGAGGCCTTCTCGACGGCGTTCCGCAACTCGCTGACGTCGAGAGGTTTCGTCAGATACGTGTGGGCTCCGTGTTGGCCCGCGGCGAGGGCCGACTGCACCGACGCATGCCCCGTCAACAGGATGACTTCGGCGTCGGGAAGCTCCTGCTTCGCCTTCTGCAGGATGGCCATGCCGTCGACGTCGTCCATCTTCAGGTCGGTGACGACGACGTCGTAGTTTTCCCCTTCGACCAGCGCCGCCCCCTGCGCGCCGGACGTCGCGACGGTGCAGTCGCACTTGATCCGTTCGAGGCTCTGGGCGACCGCCTGCGCGTGGGCCTCGTCGTCGTCAACAATGAGGACGCGGACGGGAATGTTGCTCAGCTCGGCCCGGTCGATCGTCTTGCTCACGAGTCGGCTCCTGTGGGGAGCGTGATGCGGAACCGCGTCCCGCGGCCGACTTCGCTCTCACATTCAATCGAGCCCTCATGAGCCTCGATAATCTTC
This sequence comes from Planctomycetaceae bacterium, assembly GCA_020850695.1. Classification (GTDB taxonomy): domain Bacteria; phylum Planctomycetota; class Planctomycetia; order Planctomycetales; family Planctomycetaceae; genus JADZEF01. The sequence continues at coordinate 1,966 of JADZEF010000072.1, forward strand.
CGCACCGTCGGCAGCCCCAGCCCGGTTCCCCCCGGCCGCTTGGAGAAAAACGCCTCGAAGATCCGCCCGCGCGTCCGCTCGTCCATTCCGGTTCCCGTATCGATCATTTCAATCTGCACCGCATTATTCTTGAGAAGCGTCTGCACTTCGAGAAGCCCCCCGTGCGGCATTGCCTGCTGGGCGTTCTGCGCGAGGTTCATCAGCACCTGCCGCATCAGGGCCGGGTCGAGCGACACCTTCGGCAGGTCGGCGGCAAGGTGCGGGCTGATCTCGATCCCCGAATCGCGGGCCTTGGCCCCCCAGAACTGCAGGAACTCGCCGATCAGCTCATTGAGGTCAGTCGGCTCGCGTTGCGGGCTGCCCGACTTGGTGAACTGCAGGAAGGCTTCGAGAATCCCTTCGAGGTTCCGGCACTCCCGCTGGACGACCTGCACCTTCTGCATCATCCGCCTTGCCTGGGGAACTTCGAGGTCCCCCAGGTCTTCCTGCAGCAGCTCAAGGTTCAGGCTGATCGTCGAGAGCGGGTTGCGAATCTCGTGAGCGAGCCCCCCGGCGAGCGTGGCGATCTCGGCGTACCGCTCATTGAGCTGGCGGCGTTCGCTTTCGGAGATCGGGATCGCGTCGGCCGGCATGAGTGTTCAGGTTCAGAAAGTCCGGCGATCGTGTTCCCGCCGTGCGTGCGTGAAAGTGCGGGGCCGATTATAGCGGAGTCCCCTCCCTGATGAGATGCGAGCGGGAAGAGTCGCCCCTTTCCGACCGCCGTTGCGAGCGATCTGCGGCGCAGGTAATCTGCCCGATTCTCGATTCGTCGGCGAACCCCGGCCCTTCCGGCGTCGTCGAACAGAGAAGACAGGGCCACGGAAACGACGGATTCAACGGAGACCACGGAAAATCCGTCTGAATTCCGTCCCGTCCGTCGTTTCCGTGGCCCGGCCTTTTGTCTTCAGCACGAGCCACTGCTCGAACGTCCGAAGGATTCCTGCCTTGCTTCGCTCTCATACCTGCGGCGATCTGCGTCGCGAACATGTCGGTTCGACGGTCACTTTGTGCGGGTGGGTCAGCCGCTGCCGCGACCATGGCGGCCTCGCGTTCATCGATCTCCGCGACCGTTACGGCATCACGCAGGTCGTGTTCCACCCGGGCGAAGGGGCGACGCTGCACGAAGAAGGCCGCTCGCTCCGTAGCGAAGACGTCATCCAGGTGACGGGTGTCGTCGAAGCCCGCGCCGAGAAAGACGTCAACCCGAAGCTGCCGACGGGTCAGATCGATGTCCGCGTCAAGACGCTGAAAGTCCTCAACAAGAGCAAGACCCCGCCGTTCGAGCCCGGCACCAGCGAGCTTCCGAACGAAGAGCTGCGGCTGCGGTATCGCTTCCTCGACCTCCGCCGCCCCGCCCTGCAGCAGAACATGATTCTGCGGCATAAGATTTCGAAGCTCACCCGCGACTACTTCGACTCGCTCGGCTTCCTTGAAATCGAAACCCCGGTCCTCGGCCGCAGCACGCCCGAAGGGGCCCGCGACTACCTCGTCCCCAGCCGCGTTCATCCGGGGGCCTTCTTCGCCCTTCCGCAATCCCCGCAGCTCTACAAGCAGATCCTGATGGTGGCGGGCTACGACCGCTACTTCCAGCTGGCCCGCTGCTTCCGCGACGAAGACCTGCGGGCCGACCGCCAGCCCGAGTTCACGCAGATCGACGTCGAGATGGCGTTCGTCGAGCGGGAAGACATCCTCTCGGCGATCGACGGTCTCGTCTCGCACCTCATCAATGGCATCCGCGGCGAGCAGATCCCGCTTCCGCTCCCGCGTTACGCCTACTTCGACGTGATGGAGCGGTACGGCTCCGACAAGCCCGACTTCCGCTTCGGCATGGAGCTGAAGTGCATCGCCGACATTGCGGGACGGTGCGGGTTCGGCGTGTTCAAGTCGACGATCGAATCGGGCAAGCGGGTCCGCGGCCTGTGCGCTCCGCAAGCCGCCGACAAGTACAGCCGCAAGACGATCGACGAGCTGACCGAGTTCGTAAAGAACTACGGCGCGCAGGGGCTCGCGTTCTTCCGCGTGAAGGACGGCGCCCTCGACTCGCCCATCGCCAAGTTCTTCTCGGCTGAAGACCAGAAGGCGATCATCGAGCGCTTCGACGCGAAGAACGGCGACCTGCTGTTCTTCGTGGCGTCCGACGCCAAGGTCACCAGCGCCGCCCTGGCCGCTCTTCGCAGCCGGCTCGGCAAGGAACTAAAGCTCTACGACCCGATGCAGATGCACGCGGCGTGGGTCCTCGACTTCCCGCTCGTCACGTGGAACGCCGAGGAAAACCGCTGGGACGCCGAGCATCATCCGTTCTGCTCGGTCCATCCGGACGACGTCGAGCTGTTGAAGACGGACCCCGGCAAGGTCCGCGCCCAGTCTTACGATCTGGTCGTCAACGGCTACGAGTCGGCGAGCGGCAGCGTTCGTATCCACGACCCGGCGATTCAGCAGACGGTCTTCGACCTGATCGGCGTGACGGCCGAGCAGGCCGAGTCGCGGTTCGGCTTCCTGCTCGATGCGCTGCGGTACGGGGCACCCCCGCACGCGGGCATCGCCCTCGGTCTCGACCGCTGGGTGATGATGTTCGCCGGAAACGACAACATCCGCGACGTGATCGCCTTCCCGAAGACGCAGAAGGCCAGCGACCTGATGACGGGCGCTCCTTCGGACGTCGACACGAAGCAGCTTCGCGAACTGCACATTAAGAGCGATGTGAAGTGAGCGTGTGATATTGATTCTTCCTGGTTGTCGGGGAGAAGCCGTCTTCTGAGTTTCTCGGTCTCCCGGGGTACGAGGTTGCGGTGACGCCGGTGGACGCCCCGGAAGTTCCAGGCAAGGGAACGTGGAGCTTGTACTTCTGGGAGAGTCAGTTAAACTGACGACGGTCGATTTTGGCGGGGTAGCTCAGCTGGTTAGAGCAGCGGATTCATAAGCCGCGGGTCGCCGGTTCGAATCCGGCCTCCGCTATTTTTTGCAAGTTCTTTTTGCGGGCGAATTCAGCGTTCTTCTTCTGCGGTCAGATGGATGCGGCCGGAAGGTTCCCGACCCGGTGAATACTGGATGTGAGGGATTCCGTGTCGGCTTGAACGCCGCACACACCTTCCTATCGACGGCACAGCCTTCGGGACCAGCAATCGTCACAATCTGTGGGAGGATTTCTCCCTCGAGCGCTGTGGGAACGCAAAACGCCGATCGGCTTGCGGGGCATGGCTGGCCAACGGCCGCCGCCCGCTTCGAGCTTCCTAAGCGGGTGGAGCTGCGCTGGTTTTCAGACCACCGATCGTCGGACTCGCCTGCTTTCGCTAGTCAGGGCGAGTTGAGGATGTCGGTGCTGTGGCTCCTGGTGTTCGGGCGGAAGTCGCTGGGACTCCAGTTCGTGGTGAAACTCAAAGCGGCGGCGAGCAGGACGAAGCCAGCCGGGGCCAGGAGAGCCAGAAACCCTAATGCCTGAGTCAACGGCAGCGACAGTGCGGCCCCGAACGCAAAGGAAATCAGCTTTCCACCGCGAAGTGCCGCGCCTCGGAGCGCCGCGCTCCGCATAGACCCGGCCGTCAACACCGCTGTCCCGAGATGGATGCCCAGGTCCGTCGCCGGTCCGCTCAAGTGCGTCGTTCGGACGGCCAAGCCCGTTGTC
>JADZEF010000073.1 GCA_020850695.1 Planctomycetaceae bacterium
CGATGCTCATCTTTGAGACGCGGTGTGGAGGGGCCGACTTTAATAAGGCTCGGATCCCTGCCCGTATTCCGTTCCCGACGACGTTGGCAACCCTACTGAAAGAATGCATCGGTAATCGTAAGGAGGGCCCAGTGTTCCGGAGCCGACGGTGCTGGACCGGTCAAAAATCTCCATCGATCACTGTGACCAGCAGAGAAGAACTCGAACAGTGCTTTCACCAGCGGTTAGCGTTCGTTTCGCCAGGCAGCGTTCGGACGGAACAAGACCAGAAGCGTCACTTCCGCAAACTGCTCTGCAGTTTGGGCGGGATTCGGGAGGGCGAAATTTATAAGACCTACAAGAAGCTCTTTCAGCAAGTGCTGGGCGAGAGCAAACGGCCCTACGACCTCCGTGGCTCGGTCACCCAAGATCTGCGAGACGCCGGAATCGGTGAGGACGCGTGTCGCTATCTCACGGAGCATGCGGTGCCCCGGGGTATTCTCAACGTCTATTCCGGTTTCAACCCCACGGTGGAGATGGATAAACACTTTCGCCGCATCGAACCGCTCTTGAGGGCAATCGAAGACCGCCTGGCGGTTGTGGGATCCGCAAACGTTGTCGATCGTCGGATTGATCAGGTTCTGCAGAATACGTAAGATGTTTTGGCATCGACCGGACGTCATCCGCCCCGGTGCACGGCGGGTGCACAATTGGTGCACAACGATCCGGAGCTAAGTCTGAGAACTTTGAGGTCGCATTTATCTGGTTCGAGTGTTTCAAACGTCGGTTTTCCCGGTGTTTTCAGCTCCGAGGAGTTGCTTTCGATTCGGTTTCGTCTGCTGGAACTGGAAGTGTTGGAGAGTCCCTGCCTCTCCGCTTAGTTTTGCTGGATTTCTCGACGGTTTTGCCCGGTATTTCGCTCTCCGTAGATTCGGGAGCGGACTGCCGGGCACTGCCGTTTTGGGACGCCGAATGCCCGTTAGTGTCATTGGTACGTGCCAATTCACGTCCCAATTTCAGAACCGGCAATTGCTCGACCGCGCGGTGCTGATCCGGCAGATCAATGTGCGTGTATCGGGCGGCGGTGAGGACCGGCGTTGAGTGCCGGGCCAGCTTCTGGGCTGTGGTCAGCGGGACACCCTGCCTGCCCAAGTTCGTGATGTACGTGTGCCGCAGAGCGTGGAAGTCGGCGAAGAGCCCATTCGCGTCCTTGTACGTCACCCCCGCCACAGCGAGGTCCACCTGCAGCATCTTGCCGGCGTACTTGTATTCCGCCCACGGACCAGGCCAGAGCTTTTCACCCTTCGGCTTTCTGGCGAGCCATTCCCGGAACTGGTCGAGGATGCCGCTCGGCAGGGGCAGCACGTCCTTCCGCCGCCGCTTCGAGTTCCCGGCCTGGACGGTGCAGATGGGCGGGACGGCATTCAGGTCGAGACTCTCCGGCGTCAGGGACGCCAGCTCCGACGCCCGCAGACCGGTTGAAAGCGCGAGGGCGTAGAGCATTAACCGATCTTCGCCCGTGAAGGCGAACGACACCTTCCCGGTTCTCGCCGCGTCTAGAATCTTCGTCACCTCGTCGTCCGACAGTGCCCGCCGATCGTGGCGCCGGTCGACCTGCACGTTCAGCTTTTCGAGCGTGGTCAGCGGATCGTCCGCAATCCGCTTGTGTCGGGCGAGCCAGCGGGTGAACTGCCGCATCGCCGTCAAGTAGTGGTTCGACGTCTGGGCCGAGAGCTTCTGTTCCTTCCGCAGCTTTGCGAGCGCGTCGTCGACAGCTGCCTCGTTGATGGTCTCCGCCGTCTTGAACTCGCAGAGAGTGATTATGCGATTTACTCGGTACTCGACCTGATCGACCTGCCGATCCGTGACATCCTTGTTCCCAAGCGAAGTCCGGAACGCCTTCACATGGTCTTCGATCGGGATCGGCCCGTTTACGGTTTTCTCCTCAACGAGCCCATCGCGGATCAGGGCTTCCTGTCGCTCCAACTGGCGAGCTTTCTCCAACGTTGCACCCTTGTCGGTGAAGCCCTTCACCTTCCGGGTCTTGCCATAACGGTCGATGTAGAAGCCGGTGTACTTCTTCGCGGTCTTGATCTTGCCGCCCGCCGAGTGCTTTCGCTTCAGAGCCCAGACCATTCCTCAATCCCCCGAATACAGAACTCGAAGAAGGTGTCAGGATTCTACGCTCTCCCGGCGATTCGCGCGACGTCACTTTTTCTTCGGTGCGTCCGGACATCCCTGCGAAACCCACTCCCTGACCGTCTGATGATTCCAACGGACCGATCCGCCAATCTCGACCGGCTTGGGGAGCTTCCCCGCTGAGCGAAGCCGCCAGATCGAGCGTGTGGAGATCTGCAGAAGCTTTGCCAACTGCTTCGCAGTCAGCAACGGTGGCACTTGGGCGGCCTCATCGTGCGGATTCATTGTCGTCGTCTCCAGAAAGGTCAGGTCTGCCTGTTGCATTCGTAGTTGCAAACTTTGGTCCAGATTGCGCGTTTCTATCGCTTCATCGATCTCGCAGCTCAGCACGCGACCTCGGCAGCTTTGTCAGACGAAAGCAAGTGCGGCCGCGGCTCGCGCTCTTGTGCCTTTCGCTACCCATGTCGAGCCCAGCGCGATGGTCCGCGTTCAGGCATCGCCGATCTTCAGTCGTCGCTGGGACGGGGCGAGCCGCGTTGTTGAGATCTCGCGGCTCCGCAGCTTTCGTGCTGTGTGTCTTCAACGTGTATTAGGGAGCGTCGGCTGCTTTCGCGCGATCGGCCATGACTCGCTCCCACGTCTTGACATCCAGATTCTGAGCCTGCGCTCGACGGGCTTCCTTCAACAGCGAGGAGAGGCACTCGATCACCTCGACGACGGAGAGTCCGTTCCTCGAGACGGTCACGCTCGATCCATCCGGCAGCTGGCATCGCACCCGAGCGGTCCTCGGGGTATCGAGCGGCTGGTCGCTTCTTCGCCGGCGAGAGGACAGCTGCTCGCGGGTCGCCCCGGACAGGGCAAATTCCAGCAGTTCCGTCTGCCGATCGTGAGCCGCCTGGCTGATCGTGTAAGCTGCAGTGAGCGCGATCCGGCCGTCGAAGAAGGCGTCTCGCACTTGCGGCAGGACGCGTCCGCCGGAAAGGCAAGACCACCGGGACACGGTGGCCGGATCAACCTGCAGCCGTTCAGCCAGCCGCTTTTGATCCAGATGGGCGCAAGCGGCTGCCAGCTGCTCGTATCCCCCAACCTTCTCCTGCTCGCGGAGGTCCTTGCGGTGGATTGCCATCACCATCTGAGCGGTCACGCAGTCCTCGGGAGAGAGCGGTTCCTGCTGGATGACTGCCCACAACGATTTCAAACCCACCCGTTGCGCCGCCAGCCATCGACGCCAGCCGTCGAGGATCACCAGGTCGGGGCCTAACACGAGGGGGTGGAGCTGCCGCTGCTTCAGACTTGCCCCCAGGACCTCGATCGCGGCCGCGTCGGCGGTCTTTCGAACGTTCTGGCCCGGTTTCATGTCCTGCACAGCCACCGCTCTCAGGTCGAGGGATTCCGCAGACATTGGATCGGTTCCTCTTTCGGGATGTTGGGTAAGTTCAGAAGTCTCGTGCCGGCGGCTCACCCCAGGTCGAGGACGCGGTCCCCTTCCGGTGTGTGAATCACCAGATCTTCGGCGTACAGCCGCGCCACCAAGTGCTCCATCTGCTGGATCAGGATGCGGCCGACGATAATGACATCGCGTGACGTGAAGAGCCGTGTATCGCAGACGTGACAGTGGACGACTGCCATTCCGCCGGTTCCCTCCAGAAGACGGTTGGAGCCGTACTGGTAACGGTTGTTCTCCTCAAGGAGCAGTACCGCAAGTTTTTGGGGGATCCAGGGGCGGTGAATCCTGATGTCGGCCCGCGTCATGCAAACGAGGCTTTCCCCTTCTCCGAAGAGGTCGAGACGGACCTGAAATCCATGTATCCGCGCCCCCCCAAATCGACCAGATGCCCGGCCCCTTCTCTTCATACGGCAGGCCGATCCCGCCTGCTGCCTCCCGCGCGGGGTCGCCGGTGCGACAGAGCCCGCGAAGGCTGTTCCTCGCGTTCCAGCAGACTCGACGGACCCAGGCCCAGACGTTTGCCGAACTCATCATGAAGGCACCCTGGCTTCGCACCGGCGGCCGTTCGATGGCCGGAAGAGCGGGGATTCGAAAATGATTGACAGGTTTGGCGGATCCTTCCGCTACGTGGTTCGAGGTCCGGAGATGAGGGTTCTTGCGACCGTTTCATCAGCGTCACCTCACTCGCCTTCTCAAAGGCTGTTTTGAACGACGCGTCGGCCGTCGCGCGCCAGCTCATCCGCAAAACCCCAGGTTCAGCGAGACTCAACGGCATGTTCCTTTTGCGGTCGTCGACCACTGAAGGATCACGTCGCGAGTTTGAAGCCACCGCTCGATATCTTCGGGACGCCACCGAACCCGACCACCGATCTGGATCGGTGCCGGCAGTTGTCCCGACGCGCGGATCCGATAGATCGTGCGTCGAGAGATTCCCACCAGCATGCACAGGTCTTTGATCGTCAGCAGGCGCCTCGTCGACATCGAGGGGCTCCTCATAAGAGTTCGCGAATCGCAGTTCAGCGTTCGATCCCCCGACTCTGCTGTTGCTCCAGCGACTGGTTCTGCTGCTGGTCGGGCGACGGGGTGTACTGCCCCGGTCCATACGGCACGAAACCGTTGCCGTTGAAGAGGCCAGACGCTACCTCCATTCCGCCTTGAACCAACAACCGTTTCATTTCTGCTCCCATCTGTGATGGGGCGTTTGCGATGTTCTCTCGAAGGGTCTCGAACAGACGTTTTGCCGTTTCTGACATGTTGATCTCCAAGATTGAGATACGCGGAAACGATCAATGCAGCGCGATTCGAAGAAAGGTCCTCGTCAGGACAATGGCCGCTGTCAGACTGACGCAGAAGCAAAGGCACCCAACGATCAGCAATGTCGCGACTCTGCGGAACCGAGTAGCACGAGACGGCTGCGACTCCCAAGTCTGTTCCTCGTAGTAGCGGATCAGTTCCGTACAGACGGGAGGCACGCCCGGTGTGAAGGTGATGGCAATCTTGGCGGCAGAGCGATGACTTCTTCGGGCTTGAGCAATCTTCGCGCATTCTGACTCCAGTTGCTGTTCGAATTCTCGGTGTAGCTTCGACTCTCCTGCGAGTGCCCCCCATTTGAGTGTTGTGAAGAAAATCCGGAGCTTGTGCCGCCGCTCTGAACGATGATGGTCTCTTCTCCCAACCGCGCGCTCACCAGATCGGCTGTCGCCGTGTCGTTGACGGCGAAATAGATCTGGGTCGTGTTACTCAGAAGGGTCTGATCCTGGCCGTTGGGAAACGTTTTTCTTAGCTGCCCCAATGACTGGAAGTAGAACTGGAGCCGACAGCCGTAACCGCGATACTTGTCGACCGCGTCTTCAATGACTTCCAGATGACCAAGCGACGCAGCCTCATCGAGAACGAAGTGGACCGGATGCTTCAGATCGAGGCCACGTTTGATGACCGCCCGCAGGAAACTACTGATCCAAGTGCGAAGGAGACCTGCCGACGCCCGCATATGTTCGGGTGGCAGGACCAGGTAGATCGTCATCTTGCCACTGCCGAGCTCCGCGGGATCGAAGCTGCTCGTTCGGGTGTTGGCGTCGACCGTAGGGGTATCCAGGAAACGAAGATGACGCAGTACGGTCGACAGGACGGAAGATCGTTCGCGATCGACGAACAGCTCGAGCTGTCCTCCCATACGGGCGAGCATGCCGTTGCAAGCGTCCGACTCTTTCATCGCCTTGATTGCAAGCGCAATCCGTTCCGGGCTGCTGAGCAATTCCCGCATGGTCTGAAGCGATCGCGTGCCTTGCCCGTCGCCGTAGACGACAACCAGGACCAGCATTGCGGCAATCCAGAACTCAGCACAATCGGAAAAATGCGGTTCCTTCTCTTCCGGCGAGCGTATGACGAGGGCCTTTGCCATGTCGTTGCATTCGTCGATCGCATGTAGGTCCCCTGCACGGATCCCGTCAATCGGGTTGAAAGTGTCCGGAGTGGACGTGACGACTTTGAATGGATCAAGAATCACGACGCGATGGCCTAAGACGTCCCGACGGAAATCCGCTGTCAGTCGTGCGTTCTCCCCCTTGAAATCCACGACGACGCAGGAATCGCGGCACGTCCTGAGAAACGGGATGATGCACGAGACTCCCTTTCCCGCTCCGCTTGGCGCGAACACCGCCGTGTGGATCGCCTGGGGAACCCGGACCACATGCTCGCGACATCTCTTGAAGAAATGCCGAAACTGCTCACACGCTTCAAAGGCTGAAACATGCTTGTTTACTGAGCGTTGCGCAAAAAAGGTCAAACTGAGGTGCCTATGATTCCATTATGGGCAGGATGGAGCCGAAGCCGCGCGATTGGCGCGAATGGAGGAGGCTGCGTGCCTGGGAATTGCACCGGCACG
>JADZEF010000074.1 GCA_020850695.1 Planctomycetaceae bacterium
CGCCCGATGCCGAACTGGTGGTTGTCGAAGGATACACTGTTCCGGTGGTTGTGCAGGCGTCCGATGACGTCGGCATTGCTCGCATCGAACTGCAGGCATCGATCAACGGGTTCGGCCCGACCCCCGTCGACATCACCGCCGATCTCCGCGAGCCCACCCTCGTGCGCGGCGCGGCCGAGTTCGCCCTCCCTGCGCTGGGCGCGAAGGCGGGCGACGTCATCACCTATTTCGCCACCGCCTGGGACAAGAGCCCCCCCGAGGGGCAGTTCGTCGAGACGGCCACGCACGTCATCCGCATCATCTCGGAAGCCGAGTACCTCGAGTACGCCCGCTCCGAGTACCAGATGGATGAGTTGATGGAAGAACTGGACGCCTTCCAGAAGCAGGTCGATGAACTGCAGAAGCAGCGCGATCGTCTGCAGGACGAACTCGAGACGCTCCGCAAGAAACTGAAGAACGGCGAGGAACTCTCGAAAGAGGAACGCCAGAAGCTCGAAGAGATCCAGAAGAAGCTGAAGCGGTATGCGGAAGCGGCCGAGAAGCTGGCCCGGCAGGCCGCAACCCGCGGCGAACAGCAGCCGCTCTACGACATTGAAGAGCACATGCTCGACGCGTTGGATCGGCTCTCGGAACAACTGGAGAAGCAATCGTCCCTGGCGCGGGAGGCCGCCGACGACCTCCAGCGGCTGGAAAAAGATCCGGACGACAAGGACCTGATGAAGGAGTTGCAGGATTCGCTCGACGCGCTGGCCGAGCAGTCGGACGGATTGGACGAGGACGGGACCGCCGAGCGCGAGCAACTCCACCAGGAGATGAACCGGCTGCGGAAGGTCGACGAACTGGTGCAGCAGGGGGAGCGGCTCGAACGCATTACGCGGCGGCAACGCGACCTTGCGGACCGGCTCGGCGAATTCCGCAACCGCGACCGCATGACGAACGAGCAGCAGCGCCGCGCCGACCGGCTCGCCCGCGAGCAGGAACGGCTGCAGCAGGAACTGCAGGACGCGGTCCAGCAACTCGAAAAGCGGGCCGAAGAGGTGAAGGACGAGGCTCCGAAGACAGCCGAAGACGCGAAGAAGCTGGTCGAACAGATCCGCGAGATGCAGGTCGGCGACGAGCAGGGGAAAGCAAGCGGATCAGCCCGCAAGGGGGAAGGCCGCAAGGCTCATGCGGCGGCCGACGCGGCGGCCGAGAAGCTGGAATCGCTAGCCGAAAAGATTCCCGATGCGGACGATGCGGGCGAAGAGATGGAAGCTCAGGGCGAAGGGGGCGGTGGCGGCGGCGACCCAGGACTGAAGCTCTCCGGTGGCAAGAAAGGAAAGTCGCTCCGCCAGATGGGACGCGCCCGACAACTCCCGGCTCTCCGCGGACTCGGCGGCGGTCAGCCCGGTCAGCAACCCGGCAATATGCCGGGACAGAAGCCGGGAGGCGAAGGTGAGAGCGGGATGGGATCGATGGCTCGAGCGAAAGTGATGGGCCCCCACAAACCGCTGGGCGATCACCAACGTCCCCGCTCAAGCCAGGACGGCGGCGAAGGGCTCGGCAAAGTCGTCGACGGAGTCCTGTCCAACGACGGGCAGAAGCCCGAATCGCTCACGCCCGACAGCCGCACCGGAAAGGCAAATTCCGCGGGCAACCTTCGCGGCGTCCCCGCCCCGTTCCGCGACCAGGCCGAGGCCTACTTCCGCCGGCTCTCGGAAGGGAAGTAGTTCGTCCTCGGCGAGTCGAGAACGACAGGCGCAGGCCATGCGCTCATCGAGTTGCGAACGGCTCGCTCGAAACGATGAACTTCACGAGGCTCGTCAGGGCGTATTTCCCTCGCTTCGTCTCGGCGACGGCCGCCTTCATCGTCGGCTGATCGGCCAATCCCAGTTCGCGGCCCAAGGCGTAAGTTGTCAACTTCGAGGCAAGCGCCCCGAGGAACAGGTCTTCCTTCGCCAGCATCGCCTCCTGAAGTCCTGCCACACCCTGGATCGACGTGCCGTCCGGCATCTTCGAAGAGTTGTCGATCAACGGGTCGTTCGCCCCGATGCGTCCCTTGTAACCGAAGCCTTCGCGATCGCGCCATTCCCCCGCCGCGTTGTAGTTCTCCAGGGCGAAACCGAGCGGGTCGATCTTGCTGTGGCAGCGGGCACACTGCGGAAGCTCGCGGTGGATCTCCAGCCGCTGGCGGACGGTCGCCTTGTCGATCCCCGGAACCTTCGGGGCAATCTCTCCGGCGTTCGCCACGGGAAGCCCCGGATCGATCCCCATCAGCGTCTGCAGCACCCACGTTCCCCGTTTGACGGGAGAAGTCCGCGTCCCGTTCGAAGTCGTCGTGAGAATCGACGCCTGCGTGACGATCCCGCCGCGCTGCACTCCCTTGGGTACCGTCACGACGCGGAATTCATCGCCGCGGACGTCGGGAATGCCGTAGTAGCGGGCGAGGCGTTCGTTGATCGTCACGAAGTCCGAACGGATCATCTGGCGGACGTCGCGGCCGCTCTTGAGGAATTCCTTGAAATAGGCTTCCGACTCGCCGACGATCGACGTTTCGAGGTGGCGGTCGTATTGCGGGTAGAGGTCGGTGGCCGGGGGATTGGCCCCGACGTCGCGCAGCCCCAGCCATTGCCCGGCGAAGTTCTTCACCAGGGCGTCCGACTTCGGATCCGCCAGCATGCGGTCCACCTGGGCCGCGCGGACCTTTGCATCGCGGAGCTTCCCGTCGTCCGCCAGTTTCGAGAGTTCGTCGTCGGGCATGCTCGACCACAGGAAGTACGACAGGCGGCTCGCCAGTTGGTGATCGTTGAGTCGCGCCGCGGCAGGGACCGATGGAGTGGTCGCCGTCGTGATCGGAGCATTCGGCTTCGCGGACGTCGGCGTGCTCGTCCCCTTCGCCGCCGGCGGGGAAGCACTGCCCGTCGCTGTCGATTTCGCCGGTGCGGGCTTCGACATGCTGCCGCCTGTTGCCACGCTGGACGTCCCTTCGGCCAGAGGCTCGGCCAGATAGAGGAAGTGGGGCGACGCCAGGACCGCAATGAGCGGCAGCTTGATCGCTTCGAGAAACGACTTTTCCTTGCGGGCCGCGGTGTACAGCTTCAGCCGCGCGTCGATCTCCGACCCCGCGACGGGGCGGCGGTACGCGCTCCGCATGAAACGCGCCAGCACCTCGCGGGCATACTTCGTCTCGTCCGATTTCCGCGACGGCGCGTCGAACAGGATCCGCGTGTGGCTCGCCGGCGGCCAGGCGTCGTACAGAGGGCCCTCGACTTCGAACCAATCGATCATCAACTCGGGCCGCGCGAATGTCGCGTGCCCCTGCATCCAGAAGTTCTCGAGCACCCGCGGGATCGCATAGGCGTACTCGAACGAAATGCCCGCCGATTCCGTCGTGAACCGTACGATCGTCTCATGGACCTTTGGCTTGTCCGGCGATCCGTCCGCATCGAACTCGGCGATTGTCTTCGGCAGCGGCCCCAGTTGCAGCACCATCTTGATCCGCGGCGGACCGTAGTCGTACATGCGGTCGGTCTGGAAGTGCTTGAGGTCCTCCTCAAATTGCCGCTGCGTCCACTGCTTTCCCTTCGGGTTCTTCTCGTCCTGCTCTTTCTGTCGGTGCTTGAGGATCCGCTCGGCCGAGGCAACCACCTGGTCGCGCTTCGGCACGCGGCCTGCCGCGTGCACGCGAATCGCGTAGCGCCCCGCGGTCGGGACGCGGAAGTCGCGCGCTCCGACGTTCGTATCCCACGACGAATGATGCACGACGACCCACGGACCGTCCTGGACATTGTTGCCGCCGTTGACCAGCGGATTGTTCCGCGGATCGAGCCGCAGCCGGGTGCGGTCGGCCGGGCCGACTTTGGGCTCGAATCGCCATTTGACGACCGCCGGACGATCCCCGTCGACGAGCGCGCGGTCGACGATCTGTTGCGCTGCGGCGAGGTACATCTCGACGTGCAGCGGCGACATCGTCAGCGCGCCGCCGTTGTTGTCGAAGCCTCCCGCGGGAGGATCCTGCGGAAAACCCGACGTATCGAAGTCGACGCCGATCAGGTCGCGGATCGTGTTGCGGTACTCCTCGCGATTGAGCCGCCGCAACACCACCGAGCGCTCGCGTCCCGCCAGTTCGGCCCGCACCGTCTGCTGCGTAATCCAGTCGACGACCGCCGCCACCTCCTGGGGCTTCGGTTGCTTCTCCTTCTCAGGCGGCATCTCGTGCGAGTTGAGAACGTTGACCATCTCGCGCCATGACATTCGTGTCGAAGCCTGCGAGAAGTCGATCGGCAACCGCTTGAGGTCCACCGCGAAGTCGGCCTGCGGCTTCTCTCCCGCATGACACTTCTGGCAATAGGCGGTGAGGAACGGAGCGACCGTTTTCTGATAACCGGCCGTATCGGCGACGAACGCGGCGGGCTCGTCCGCGGTTCCCCTGGGGATCCCGAAGAACGCAACGCCGAAGTATGTCACGAACGCCGCAAAAAAGGCGGGGAGACGCATGACGAATGCATTCGAGCGAAATGGAGACTCGTCAGCGAGCGTTGAGCGCGGAGGACGCCGCTCGCGAATGCGTGCGATCATATCCCGGAACGAGCGGCGAGTCGCAACGATTCTCCGATTTGCAGCGGGTGCAAGCGACGTCCTCAACCCAGCGGCAATCAGCCCGAGTGGCCGATCTGCACGGGAGACCGGGTGTTCTTTTCCTCACGGCCGAGAAGATGGCGGAAGGCCCCTTCGAGTTCGGGGAACCGAAACTCGTAGTTGGTGCGTTCGAGGACGCGGGGGACGACGCGGGCGCTTGCCAGAAGAAGGTCGTCGGCCATTTCCCCCAGTGCGAGGCGCGCGGCGAATGCGGGCATTGGGACAATCGTCGGACGATGGAGCACGCGTCCGAGAGTCTTGGTGAATTCGCGATTCGTCACCGGCGAGGGGGAGGTCGCGTTCACCGGACCGACGACCGACTCGTGCGTCAGGGCGTGGTAGATCGCGCCGATGAGATCGTCGAGCGCAATCCAGCTCCAGTATTGCTTGCCGCTCCCCAGTACGCCCCCCCCGCCAAGTTTGAAGGGAAGCAACATTTTCTGAAGTGCGCCCCCCTTCGGCGTGAGGACGACGCCGATCCGCATGTTGACCGTCCGAATCCCGCGATCGCGAACGGGTTGGCAGGCAGCTTCACATTCTCTGCATACTTCGGGGAGGAACCCACGTCCCGCCACGCTCGTCTCATCCAGAACTTCGTCCCCTCGGTCACCATAGAATCCGATCGCCGACGCACAGACGAAAACCTTCGGCCGGACCGGCATCGAGGCCACCGCCCGCGCCAGCGTGCCCGTTCCGAGCGTGCGGCTGCTGCGGATCTTTTCTTTCTGGGCCGCCGACCAGCGCTTATTCGCGATCCCTTCGCCCGCCAGGTGGACCACCGCATCGATGCCGCTCAACTGACTCGCGTCGATCTCCCTACGGCTCGGGTCCCACACGACCTCCCGTCCCGCCGTCTTCGAGGGCTTGCGGACAAGCCGCGTCACCGTGTGACCGCCGGTTTCCAGCAGCGGAATCAGTTCCGATCCGACAAGACCCGTGGCACCGGAAATGAGAACATTCATTCGAGCACACTCTTTCGCTGCGGCATGAGCCCGCAGGTCGTCCTGGGTGATGCGGTGGCGATACCGAAAGACTCGTTCGAGCTTGCGGCGAATCATCCCCCCGCCGAACCATCGCCCGAGCACGCCGAATGGAGGCCGGTAGCGGATGGAATCCTCCAGCACGCACGTTGAGTCGGTTTCCGGGAGAATTGTATGAGTGTGCTCCCAGACGGCAAACGGCCCCTCGACCTGCACGTCCTGAAACTGACGCCCCGGCTGGTAGTTGCGATGCTCGGCGATCCATTTCTGGGAGAGCGGGCCGAGCTTCATGCGAAGCACCGCACGCCCTCCATCGCGAATCCCGGTGTGCGATTCCAGTTCGACCGATTCCCACGGCGGGGCCAGCCGCAAGAAAGCGCCGGGCCGCTCATGCCACGCAAACGCTTCCGAGGCAGGGCAGGGCAGAGAGGACCGGGCGACGAAGAGTTGTTCTGGCACTCAAGGAAACCGGGTTGAGTGATCGAGGTGAAACGACTTCCGGATTTCCCGGTCATCCCGCCCGCTTCTGCATGATCAGCAGGTACTCGTGCACCTTGTTGACTCGAAAGACCGCGGGGTAGCCGAGGGGGCGCAGGTTGTTGTACTCCGACTGTCGGTTCCAGACGATGAGGTCGTCCCACTCGAAACCGACCGTCGTAAGGCGGCCCGCCAGGTCGCTGTGGAGCGGGTAGAAGCGGTTCTTCTTCCGCAGGTCCATCACCACGATGACGCAGTACGCCCCCGGCTTGAGAACGTTATAGACAGCACGAAAAAGATCGACCAGCCGATCGAGATACTCGGCGTAGGACTCGATCGTCCCCAGGTCGCCGGTGTTGTTGCCGTAATGCCGGATCGCCTTGGAGTCAGCGGTGCGGCGCTGCTGGAGGATGTTCCAATAGGGAGGAGACGTGAGGCAGAAGTCGACGCTCTCCGGGTCGACAAGCTTCGGAAGTTCGAACGCCGACGCGTGGTGGATCACCGAGTGACGTGCGGACTCGGTCGCAACGGCCTCCAGGCGTCCGCGGCCGGTCGCGATGTACTCGGAAGAGATCTCAAGACCGATGCCGCAACAGTTCATGCCGGCCGCGGTGACAACAGTGCTCCCCGAACCGGCGAAGGGATCGAGCACGACCGCCCCCTCGCCCGCCACAAACGTCTCGATCAGACGCGCCACCAGTTGTTGCGGGAAGAGTGCGGGATGCCCGAGCCGCTGCTCTTCGGCCGTCTTGCGAACGTCGCTCCAGACACTGATGGAATTCTGCAGCCAGCGCTTTCCATCCAGCTGGTTGCACCGCCGCGGGACCGCCCGGGGAACGCTGGGCGCCACCTTGCGAACAGTTTTCCGAGCGACTGGCTTCCGAGCCCCGCGCACGGGCATAGCGACGTCCTTGAACGGAGAAAGCAAGGATCAAAATAGGATCTGCATCCGGAGGCATCACACGTCGCACAGCGCCACGGCCTGCTTCAGCCCGGCCAGCGGGTCACGCGTAGGGATGAATTCCTGGCCGACGTAGCCGTCGTACTTGATGTCGAGCAGTTTCCGCATGATCGGCGGATACTGCATTTCCTGGTTCTCATCGAGCTCGGCCCGGCCCGGGTTGCCGGCGGTGTGGACGTGCCCGATGACGTCCTTGTTCTGTTCGATGCGTCGGATCACGTCGCCGTTCATGATCTGGACGTGGTAGCAGTCGAACAGGACCTTCACCCGCGGCGAACCGACCTTTCGCACGATGTTGGCGACATAATCGATATCGTCCCCCTGATAGCCGGGGTGCCCCTTCATCGGGTGCGTGTCGTCCCGGGTGTTGAGGTGCTCGATGCAGACGGTCACTCCCTTCTTCTCTGCGAGAGTCGCCAGCTTCTTGAGGCCCGCCACGCAGTTCTTCGCTCCCTCGTCCAGGCTGATCTCACCGCTTTTCGGATCTTCGGCGTCCTTCCACTTGAAGCCCGTGAAGGCGATCACGCTGGGGAACTTCGCGTCCGCACACTTCTCGATCACCTCGGATGTCCGCGTGATGACTTCGTCGTGATACTTCGTGTTGTTGAGCCCCTTCACGAAGGGAGCCCCCGGCATCCCGTTCCCCGCACTCGCACAGACGAGGCCGTGCTTTTTCAGAACGCCCCAATCCTTCGGATCGCAGAGTTCCACCGAGACGCAGCCGAGGCTCTTCGCAACCTGGCACTGCTTTTCGATATCCCACTTCTCACCGGCGATGTTGAAGCACCAGTAGACGATGGATTGCTTGATGCGGCCCTTCCGGGCGGATTTCTCTTCTGCCGCGAGGGTGCCGGGAAGGGTTGCGAGGGCGGACGCGGCGCCTGCGGCGGCGATCCCCTGCAGCAACTGCCGACGGGGAAGTGGATTGTTCGGATCGAGGACGTTGTGCGCCGTCATCGCGGAAGTCTCGCGCGTGGGGAAGCGTGCAGAAATTTGGTCAACCCATAGCAGGGAATGGGGCGAAACGCAAATGCTGTGCGGGTATCGGAGCGACTTTGGCGAACGGGAATGCTCCGCGCGCGGAGTTAACCTCCCACCAACCGGAACTGTGTGGACGGAGTGTCCACCTCGCGCGATTCCTTCCTGAAACTCCCCAGAAGGAACGTCCGATGTCGATTTTGAGGAGTTCCCTCCGTTTAAGCGGTGAGGCCAGGTCATGAGGCCGAATGTCTCATCCTGTGACGGGACTTGTCTCTCCCGGCGGCAATGTCGGCGTGTCGATCATTGCTCAGTCGGTTCCCGTTGCCTCCATTCTGCAGGGGCCGTGGGAAAATTTGCCTGACCGGGAAAATCCGCAAGTCGTTTTATAATCGAACGGTATACTCATAGGTGACTGGTCCGAGCAGGCTGCGGCATTGGAATTGCTTATCGAAACGTTGCGAATCGGACGTATCTTGCTCATCGGGCCTGAGAGCCCCCGCTTGATTCGCCGTTTCTGGCACATTCATTCCTCCATGGAACGAGCTCGGCCATGAACCGCGAACTTCGCTCGGGAACTTCGTTTTATGGGCCCCTGACGCGAGGGGGAGATCGCAAAGTGTGGAAACAGCGGTTGTCGCCGGATGTGACATCCCCCGAGTTCCGCTCGACTGAGACGGAACCGCACGGGTCTGCTCGCGTTTCTGACGCGGCGGGCGAGGAGTCGGTCGTGTTCGCCGAGGCCTCCGCCGAAGACGTGGCCTATGAACAGGAGTTGCGGCAAGGCGCGAGTTCTTCGGCCGCGCCAACCCGTATTGGCACCGCACCCGTCAGCGAAACTCCGACCGACGAAGAAATCCCCACCGTGTTTGACTCGGAACCCTCTCTCGCGACGGCTCTGCCCGTCTCTCGGAGGGAATCTCCTTCCGCGTCCTTTGGAGAGGCTCAAGCCGTTGCCGTCCCCCCGCAACGCGGGCGTCGAGATGGTCGGCCTCCGGCGCAGGGCCGACGCGCTCGAACGCCCCGCGGAATCGTCGACCCGAGAGTGATGGCCCAGGAGACTCCCGACGAAGCTCCGCAGAACTGGAAGAGGCGCGTCGCCGCGTGGATCGCCAGCATGGCCGCCATGGGGTACGGCGTTTCGCTGTTTCTGCACCTCGCGGCCATCGGGGCTCTCTCGGTCGTCGTCTTCGGACCGAAGCTTGTCTCAAAGCCGATTGGCATCGACGGCGACCCGGGCGCGGGATTCGGCCAGGGAAGCCTCTTCAATGGAGACAGCTTCGATCCAGGGGGTTCGGGAGCTACGGAAACCTCGACCGCCGATGTGGAAGTCGTTCCCGGCTTGATCGGAGCAGGAACTTCGACCGACGTCCTGATGAGCGACGTTCGGGAAGACGCGCTCGCGGCCGCGGGAATCGGTGTGGGGGGCAAGGAGGGCAACGGTCAGGGGACCGGAGAGGGGGACGGGATTGGTGACGGAAAAGGATTGCCGTTCGCGATGCCCGGGTCGGGTGGCAAAGTGACCATGAAGGGGAGCTTCACCGCCTGGACTGTCCCGGAGGATCCGAAGCCCGAAGAGGACTACACAATTGTTATCCAGATTAAGCTGCCACCGGGCGTGAAGAAGATTCCTAAGCGAGACCTGGAAGGAAGCATCGTCGAGGGAACGGATAAATACCGGCTCCACATTCCGACGCCTCGGATGCCGACGTTTCTCCCGGTGAGCGGGGAATTTGCCCAATTGGTCGTTCCGGTTCCTGGGGCGCGAAGCCTGGTCCGCGACCGGATTACCGTGAAGTCGCGGATGCTCAAAGAGATTCAGACGCTCGAAATCGAGTTCTAAGGAACTCCCACTCGCGCGGGGTCGGATTACAGGACCGCATCCTCTGATGTGCGAATCGGTGATGAGCCGTGGGGCGTTGTTAGGCAGCGCTGCCGGCGGACGCTAAGCTGGAACCGTCGCCGGCCGGGGCCGCGCGACGAATCCACGCCATGCCGCTAGACGGGTCTCGCTGATGCGTTCTCCCTGCGCGTTCCCGCTTGTGTTGACGGTGATCGCCGCTCTCGGCTGCCCCGCAGCGGCCGATGACGCCGCCCCGCACACGCAGAATCCGAATCCCAAGGGTTACTGGAATCAATTCCGCGGACCTGCAGGGAATGGGACGTCGACATCGACAATGCTGCCGACGCGGTGGAGCGAAACCGAGAACGTCACCTGGAAGACTGCCATCCCCGGGAAGGCGTGGTCGTCCCCCGTGGTGTGGGGAAAGCAGGTGTGGGTCTCGAACTCGACCGAGGACGGCAAGACTTTGTCGGCGGTCGGCATCGACCTCGACACTGGGAAGGTCGTGCATGACGTCACGGTTTTCGAGATTGCCGAACCGCAATACTGCCATCCTTACAACAGCCCGGCGAGCGGGACCCCCGTCATCGAGGAAGGACGACTGTGGGTTCATTACGGGAGCGCTGGCACGGCGTGCCTCGACACGTCCACGGGGCGAATTCTCTGGTCCCGCCAAGACTTCCCCTGTAACCACCATCGCGGGCCCGGCTCATCGCCGATCCTGTTCGAGAACCTGCTGATCATCAACTTCGATGGCTACGACTTTCAGTACGTCGTCGCCCTCGACAAGGAGACCGGCAGGACGGTCTGGAAGCGGAATCGCGACATCAATTACGGAAGCAGCAACGGGGATGTCAAGAAGGCCTACAGCACACCGACCGTGATCCGCCATGCCGGGCGGCTGCAGATGATCGATCCCTCCTCGGTCGCGACGATCGCCTACGATCCCCGAACCGGCGATGAACTGTGGAAGGTGTACCACGGCGGCTTCAACGCGGCGGCCCGGCCACTGTTCGGACACGGGCTGGTCTATATCAACCTCGAAGGGGGAGACCGCCTGCTGGCGGTGCGGCCCGATGGAACGGGCGACGTGACGAAGACGCACGTGGCGTGGAAGACGATGAAGAGCACGCCGACGCGGCCGTCGCAGATTCTTGCGGGGGACAGCTTCTTCATGGTGAGCGACGGCGGCGTGGTCTCGTGCCTCAATGCCGCAACGGGCGAGCAGCGCTGGACGAAGCGTCTGGGCGGCCCGCACTGCGCGTCGCTGCTTCACGCGCCGTCGACGGAATACGAGCATGGAATACTGTGGATCTTCGACGAGAACGGCTCGGCCCGTGTGATCGAAGCGGACCCGAAGGAGTATCGCGAAGTGTCCGAGAACAAGCTCGACGCGGGGTGCATGGCGTCACCGGCCGTAGCAGGCGACTCGCTGCTGGTGCGGACGAAGACGCACTTGTACCGGCTGGATCAGAAGGCCGAGTAGCCGCGGTCGAGATCCGAAAGACAAATGTCTAAGGGAAGCTCAAAAGACAAAAACTCAAAAGTGGGTAGCGGGTCAGTTTGAAATCGGACACTGAAATCCGGAATCGAGCCGGCGATTGACGGGTTGGTTACGGCTTCTCCCAGACGTGCCGTCGGATTCGGCGATCGAGCTTGTGCATCGGCGAAAATACTTCGTCCAGGATCCAGTGGTACGGAGGACGGAAGTATGGGTGCCAAGGCGGAGTGTAGATAGCGACAACGCTTCGACCGCCACCGAAGGGACGCATGGTAGCGTAGTATAAGCCGACATACACGCCGATCAGTGCCAGCAGCACGGCGGCTGAAACCCAGGCGACTGCGGACGCCTTCCGTTCAGACATGGGCGGCACTCTCCGGGCAAAAGTTCGAATTGTCGAACTTTTACCATTTCGGATTTTTGACTTTCCTTAGACATCGGAATTTCGGCCTTCGGATTTCCTGCCGTCTTCAAGCAACCCGGCGGCGTTGCCTTATTTCCCGTCGAAGTACTGCTTCACGACGCTCTTGTGCCGCGGGCGGAGATTCCGGTTGACCGTTTCGTTGCCGGACGCCGCATCGATCTGCCGCTTGCCGCCCCGGGGCGCCGACGCGGCTGGTTTTTCATCCGGGGCCGCGGGCGAAACCTGCGTGACATCCTCGCCCGGTTGGTCGAGGAAGCCTGGCGGAAGCGCCACTTCCTTGAATTTGGTGCCGTCCTCGGTCGACTCATCGCCATATGTCAGCTTCGCATCGCCACGGCCACGGCTGACGCCGCCGTTGCCGGGCTCATCCGTCTCGCCGTCTCCATCTCCGTCCTCTCCATTGTTTCCCTGACACTTTCCACGGCACTTCCCGAGCTTCTCCGATTCCTCCTTGAGGAAATCTTCGAGGTCTTCCAGTTCCTCTTCCCGCTCCCTGGGGTCGCTGGAGAACCGGCCGTTCTTCATCAGACGCTCAAGCCCCTTGCCGCCCGATCCCGTCTTGCGGGCGTTCTTTCCTTCCATCGGTCCGCGCTTCTGAATCTTCCGCAGCGTCTCGATCGCTTCTTCTTCGAGCGAGTTCTGCTCGTCCTGGCTGATCTTGATGTCTCCGTCCTTCATCGCCTGCTTCAGGGCATTGACCGCATCACGCCCCTTGGTCGCGAGCAGGTCGGCCGTGTCGAATCGCAGCTTCAGCCGCTCGCGAAGGGCATCGACCGTCTCCCACTTCTCGTGCGTGAGCGGCTGCTCGCGGGCTTCCTCGGCCAGCTTTTCGATCTCCTGCTTCAGCTTCCTCTGTTCCTCGGGCTCGAGGACCTGCGCCTCTTCGAGCGCTGCGAGCGTCTCCTCAAGCTGCTGCGAAGCGGTGCGGCCGACGAGATTCGTCTGGATCGGCTCGGCGGGGAGCTTGCGGAGCGGCACAAAGCACGCCGCAATGGCGAAAGCGAGCGGAGCCACAAGGGCCTTCGCAAACCGGACGGGACGGACTTTCGGTAGGCTTTCGCGCCATGCCGCCTCGACTTGGGGGAGTCGCTCCAACCAGACTTCTTCGGGTTGCTCGGACAAAGTGAGGAGCAATCCGCCTGTCTGCAGGCGGCGATCGAGCAGGGCGACCGATTCGCTGCGCGAAAAGCGATGGCGGCGCGAAGAGAGCCACGCGGCGAAGGCGACCGGGACCGACGCGGCGGCCACCCAGAGCACGTGAGGCCAGGCGCGGGGCGTCAGCAGCTTGACCACCAGGACGGCCCCGCCGAAGACGAGCAGGAAGGCGGCGAGCCACTCCGCGGCGGTCTGCAGAAACTGCCCGAAATGAAGACGACGCAACGTGCGAACGACCCACTGATCCATCTTCGACATGGCATTCTCCCGCGAATCGTCAGACTGCTCGGGACGATTGTATCACGTCGGAGCGGCGAGGTGAGTCGCGTCTCTGATGAAGAAGTGAGAACTCAGGGCCCGCGGAGTCAGATCGCCGCAGTGTTCGACCCGCAGGCGAAGCTCGTCTTGATCTCTGTGGACGGATAGAAGGCGGGCGAGCATCCCTGGACGGATCGGGGCGAATCGATGAAGTCCGCAACGTGAAACGGGCGATGTCCTCCCAGGAGTTTGCGACCGATTTCGAAACGCAATCGCGCCACGTCATTCCATGACGTCAAGGAACGGCGAACCGGTTGCACTGTGATGCGTGGCTGACCAAATGGCGTCAGCGGGACTTCCTCAATGCCCGTCCCGGGCGCGACCCCGTGTGGCGGCCGTTCTCCAGAACCACCTGCCCGTTGACGATGACCGTCTCGATTCCGTCGCTGTACTGGAACGGTTCCGTGTACGTCGAGTTGTCGATCACTCGATCGGGATCAAAGATCGCCAGGTCGGCGAACTGCCCAGGACGCAGCAGTCCGCGGTCTCGTAACCCGGCCTTCATCGCATTGAGAGATGTCATCTTGCGGATCGCGTCTTCCAGCCGCAGCACTCCCTTCTCCCGCACATAAACCCCCAGCACGCGCGGAAATGTCCCGAAGTTTCTGGGATGGGGATTGCCGCGTCGGAGTTTCCCTTCCACCGCATAGGCGGACCCGTCGGAACCGACGGAGCACCACGGCTGGCCGAGCGCCACGATCATGTCCTCCTCGGTGTGATGAGCGTAGACCGTGCTGACCGAACCGCGCTCCTCGATGAGAATGTCGAACAGCTCGTCCAGCGGATCGGCGTTCTTCCGGTTCTCCGTCCGCACCGCCAGGACGCGGTCCATCGTCAGCCCTTTCCACCGGTTCTCGCCGCTCACCAGCATCCGGCTCCAGTCGCCGCCAACCGCCAGATAGTGGTTGTACCAGCCATCGATTCCCTCGCGAATCTCCTTCTTCAACCGCTCCCGCTGCGTGCGGTCCTTCAGCCGGGCGAGCATTGGCTCGGTGCCTCCTTCATGCGCCCACGGCGGGATGATGCTCGACAGATTGTTGTTGCCGCGGGTGTAGGGATAGACGTTGGCCTGGACGTCGACGCCGCGGCGGCGGGCCGCCTCGATGAGGGCGACTACCTCGTTCATGCGGCCCCAGTGCTTCTGGTCGGCGATCTTGAGATGAATGACATCGACCGGAACGCCGGCCCGCTCGCCGATGGCGATGGCTTCCTTCACCGACTCGAAGACTCCAGTCCCCTCGTTGCGGATGTGCGATGAATACAGTCCCCCATGCCGGTCGACGACCTTGCACAGCTCGACGATTTCGTCGGTGGTGGCGAGCGAACCCGGCGGCATCATGAGCTGGCTCGAAAGTCCGAGCGCCCCGTCCTGCATGGCCTCGTCGACCAGCCGCCGCATCTCCGC
>JADZEF010000075.1 GCA_020850695.1 Planctomycetaceae bacterium
ACGACACTCTCAACCCGCTTCCGGGCGTGCGGCAGAGAGCACTGAGTCCGCTGCCATCGTGGCGACACTCGCCTGCAACGTCATCTTCGCCGCTGCTTCCTGCTTCGCCTTCGCCTGCTGAAGACGGTCGTCCGATCGGAACCAGATCTCGTAGAGCGTCCGATGTACTTGGAACACACCAAATTGCTGTCGGCGTGCTGAAGACGCAATCGTCCGCGGATCGGCTTCTTGAGGAAAAATCCACTTTGCTAGTTCCTTCAACGATCCTTCGAGTGGTCCGAACCGGAATTCCTTCGGCATCGATTCGCGGCACTCATGAAACCAGAGGACTTTTTCACTCGAAGTTGGCTGGTCCAGACTCGGAACAGGCCCTGTCGGCACCGGCTGGGAAAGGCATGGGTGCGGACACTCTGTAGCGGATGTGGGGGCTGCTGACGGCAAGCCGGAATCCGATACCGAACTACCCATCGAATTCGAGCCAGGCTGGGCTTCTTCTGTGGCCGACAGGTTCGCCAGTAATTCAGGCGCTCTTCGAATTTCCCGATCGAGATCCATCGTTGCGTACAGCAGATCGAGAGAAAGTGTGTCATGGATCGCTCGAGGTGCCCTCTCGAGCGCCGCTCGCAGCACCGACAAAGAAGCCTGTCCGTCTCCTGGCAGAGCTGCCGATGCCAGCACATGCACGCTGGCCGGAGCCTCGTCATCGAGTTCGATTAGCCGCTTCGCAGACGCGGAGAGAGCCAACGCGGTGGGCACCGGGCCGTTGGGATTCCGCGTCAGAGTCATCGCCATGCGCCCGATCGCGCAGCCGAACCTGAACCACTCCCGGAGAAGGATGTCGCCAAATACGTGGTCAACGATGACGTCACGCAGCTGTTCCGAAGCAGACCTACTGGAATCCCAAAGGAGATCGAGCGTCCCCTTCCTGCCCCGGGATTTTCCTCGTCGTATCGCGGCAACTTTCGCGTTCGCCGCCGCCAGTTCGCACAACAGCGGCTCAACTCGAGACAGCAGATCCTCTCGCATGAACGGAGCGAGATTCTTGATCGCAGATGTCAAATGATCGCGGAGGATCGGAACGCAGTCTTCTCCGTCGCGGTGATCGAAGAACATCGATTGCCAGATATCGATCATCTGAACATCATGGCCAAGGATGTAGGCACGCGACTTCAAGCCGGAAGTACCAGGCTCAAGGGTGGCGTCGTGATTCAACTCAGATTCTTGGCATTGCATGGTGCTCACCCTTCTCTCGAATCACTATAACCATGGGACGAGAACTCAAGCGACCGACCGTGATTGCGCGGGAGAGCTCCGACGCAGGCCAGTCTCTAAAGACAGTTGCCCGAGAGGAGTTCGGGGACGCTTTCGGCTCACCACGTTCAACGAGCTAACGGGTCTCTCATGTATTATGACACGGGACCCGCAAAGATTTAGCACTTCGACGAGACGGGCCCTAGGGACGGGAGCCACACGGCACAATGGACAATTCATCAGATCCCGACTGCCCTGCCGACGATATAGCAGATTCCGATGATGAATGCGGCGATCATGACGGAAGCGCCCATGTTGCCTTTTTGATCTCCTCGGAGAAGTCGACCCGTATTTCGACGAGGTCAAGCGCAAGAACGGGGGACCTACCCGTGGCCCATCCTGGGTGAACCCCGTGAGAACGGCCCCGGTCGTGACCGTGAAGAAGATGAGGGCAGTCATGCTTCCCTTCACGGCCCCCGGTCATCGCGGTTCCGAGCGACTCTGCGGGGGGCCATGCCCTCGATGTACTGCATGTCCGCATTCGATTCCTCTGCCTTGTTGAAATGGATGCCGTGCGGAATCATCGTCGCCTTGCCGGCGTTCTTCGCGCCGCCGTGCCCGGCTCGCCATTCGTTGAGGATCTCCTGCCGCCGCGGCTCGCGATCGCCTGATCCGTTTCGAGCGTCCCGCCTAGGTGAGCACCGCTCTGGATCTCCTTGAGATTCAGGACGTCTGATTCCTGGTGCGTGTCGAGAGCGTAGCGGATCGCCTTCGTCGGTGGTTGTCCTCGCCTCCAGTTCTCCGGATCGGGGAGCTTGAAGTGGACGAGGTTCTCTGGGCGGTAGTAGATCGTCTGCTCGGGAAGCCGGTAGAAGTACTCGATCAGCTCCCCATTCTCGGTGCGGGGATAGACGTACTGCAGGAGGAGGAGGTCGATCTTGGTCGGGGCACCGTTGTTCTTCCGGCGCTACGGGAGCAACCAGAAGAACTCACCCGTCAGACAGAGGTGGTATCCAGTGACGAGCTTGAGTTGCATCCCGGAGAGCAGCGACTTCCCGGACTTGGTGCGCGGCGGGCGTTTGAGCGTCTCCAGAGTCTCTTGCTTCTGGACAACCTGGATCGCGCCCTTTCGGTTCTCGGTCTGAAGCCTGAACTGCGTCCTGGCGATTTCTCACGCGATGCGGTCGACCGCTCCACCGAGCCACGGGCTGTCCCCGTAGACCTTCAGCGACCCGGCTGGCTTGAACAGGGGAGCCATCCCCTGCCAGTGGTGCAGCGACTCATTCGGAAGCGGAACGCCGCGAGTCTGACTGCCGAAGAGGGCGGAAGCTGCCTGGGAGAGTCGCTCGCGGAGGGACGGCACAAGGGAGATTGTACACGAGTTTTCCGACAGCCAGAATCAGCCGTGATTGACGTCATGGGCATTCAGTGCAAATGCCATATCATCGAACATCGACTGCACGGCTCCCATGAAGTCGTTCTTCAATTCTTCTAAAGTGATGACTTTGTCGACGCGATACTCGGCATCCGGGAACTCTGCTCGGCTCTTCTTGCTCGCCTCACGATCATGAAAAAAGACTCGGTGAATGTTCCTCAGGCCGATGCTGACGAACAGCTCCCCAGGGGGGCTCTTCGACTCGCGGTAGAGAGTTTGCGCTCCGGTGAGGAGTCCCTGCACCAGACTCCTGACATTGCTCATGTCGATCCAGACGTTATCAACAGGTCCGGCAGGAAGCGTCCCGCCGGTGATTGCGGCGAATTCTGAGTCTTTGAAAGTTGCCTCCTTTGCGAAGACGGCGCAGAAGAGCGTCCCGTTGGCAGAAATGTTGCTGACCCCGATACAGGTCGGCTTCTGTTGCCCCTGGGACTCGCGGCCGACCGCGAAAGATCCTCGGACGAATCGCTGGTACTTCCAGTCGTCGATTGACCATGAACTCATGATTGGGATGCGAGAGTGAGCCTTCGCACAGAACTCGGGGGTGACGATCTCACGCCAGGGGTAAACAGGGCTGGCGGAAACCCATCTGATTGGCAGGTTGTCCTTGCGCATCGTGCGTTCTGCGCGTGCCAAGTTCTCCTGGAGCTCGTGCTCACGATCATCGACGATCCGCTGCCTTCGTTGCATCAGGTGCAAGATTCGATCGATTTCGGCATGGCGGTGCGGGTCGTTCTTATTGTCTGTTCTTTCGTAGACGTAGACATGCCGCCGGCCATCGATGGCATGCGGAGCGTCTCGGCTCTCATCGAGACGGATGACAATCAGCGAATGCCCTGGAAGGAGGTCATTCTCGATGACATTGCTCAAGCCAACTCTTACGGGTGGATAGATCGAGTCTTGCGCGAACTGCACGATGCGTTCGGAGATACCGGGCGCAGCCTTCATTCCATCGGTAGGAGGCCAAATCGGCGTGTTATTTGTCTTGTCGGAATCGACGCCGATGACAATGAGCCCTCCGAGAGTATTCGCAAACGCAGAGATGGTCTTCGCGAGATCCTTCGGAACCTCGACCTTGTAGTCGAGGCGTGAATTTTCGGGCTGCATCGTGCGGCAGAAGGCATCGATGTCAGCGAACGAGATCTCGGAAAGGGTTTTGTGCCACAGACTCACTTTGAGACCTCACAATGCCTTCGCAACTCGTAGAACCTGACGTGTTGAACTCAAAACCGTCTGGGAGGAGAGCCGCCGCTGCCGGGCGTTGTCGTCCGCGAATTCTTTCAGAGCGGGACAACCGGCCCGGGATTTGTGGTGTGCTTCGTCCCTGAGAGCGACAGCAAGCCGCATCGGGCAGAAATGAAGCCAGGGAAGCCCTATTGCCTTCGGATTGCAGATGCCTTCATAAATCCGAGCCCCTCGCTCCTCCGGACAATGTTCTTCCCTCGGTCGAACCCGATGCTCCAACTCGACGTGCTGCCCGATTGGTCAGAGCCGAGCCCACCACCGCACCAGCGCGTCGAAGCGATTGAGGTGCGATACACCGTCAATATCCGGAACACCGGAATCGTCACTGCGAAAGACATCCACGTTGTGCTGTCGATGGTGCCGCCGGCGATCAAAGTTGAAGCGCCTTACAAGGTCGAAGTGAACAAGATCGGGAAGAACACGAGCGTCGAATTCCCGTATTCCGTACATCCAATGAGCACCAAACAGGTCTGCGTGATCCGGCAGAATGCTGGCGTGGCTCGCACCGTCGGCGGCAGGGAGCAGTTCACTCCCCATCTGGATGGAGTCGAAATCATCTTCGATGTTTTTGCGGCGGACATGATGCCGCTCCGGCTGAGAGCAGTCTTAGACGATCGCCAGATTGAGTTCCGCCACCAAGTGACTGCCGTCGCGCGCTGAAAGTCGTTCCCCTTGGGAAAGACTCGGTTTCCTTGGTTTCCTCTTGACCGCCGGATTCCCCCGGATAAATTTATCCTTGCCAGGTGCGGCATAGCGCCGCGAAAGGCAACTTGTCCCCTCAACGCTGGAAACGATCCAGCCGAAAGGGGACTGAGTAGAGTATGAGTATCTGGGGGAGTTGATTGCTCGCCGGGACTACCGGCGAGGACGGAAGAGTCCGTTTTCTTGGCCGCATCTGCGGCGGTTTTGTTTTCGTTGAGACATAGGCCACCAGTTCGGCCACAAACTGATTTCCGTGACTACAGTGTCGGATTCAGAGCGGATTCTCTGAAGACCACACCAACTTCCCCACACGCGACATCAGGCAGTTCTGCCCTCGTTTTCACGAAGGGGAGACCGCCTGATTGTGCGCCCCCCATCCTGGTCGCTCATCAGCGCGTCCTCCCTGCATCTGCCGGAGGTCGCCCGAAATGCACGTTGAGCTGTCCCTGAACGATCCTGTTGCGATCGCCTTCGCTTTGGCGGGCATCGTGAGCTTGGCTGTTATCTTCGGTCGGTGGCTGCGATTCCGTAAAGATGGCGATGCCGTCGAGATCGAGACAAGCCCTACGAACAAGGCGCAGCGACTCGCGACGAAGAAGCCGCCCCGGTTGAATCGCAGCACGGCGGGAACCGCCCCTGTGGAATCAATCGAGCAGAAGAGCTGACGACTCGGCGAGCATGCGGCTCCAGTCTGCGGGTGTCTCGACTCGTTCGCGGCTCACCGTCAGTCGCAATCCTGCAGGCCAGCCGCAGGGTAGGGCTGAACTTTGCGGTGCGTCAAATCGCCGGGCGTGGGCTTGATGGTCGTCGTCTCGCCCTCGACCAGCGTCCGCACGACGTCGATGCGCTTGGGTTTCTCGCTTCGAAGGGCGTCCACAACTTCAGCGAAGAAGCGTGCGTTGGTCATGACGAGATCGTGGGCTCGCTCGTAGCGTTCGTTTCGCTTGGTCTTGTGGATCGCATCCCAGATTGCGTCATATTCCCGAAGAAGTGATTTGAGACTCGCCTTTCGAAAGGACGGTAGCTCAGGGGCGGTGCTCGGTCAAAGAGCATCGTACTTCCTCGATCGCCCTCTGCGTGCAGCCTTCGCAATACTCCGATCGCTGGCCTTCCTGGTTGACCGGGAAGTCCTCCTTCGGCCGGGACTGGAGGCAGCGTTTGCAGAACATCCGAATCGCTTTTGAAGGTCTTCGATGTATTCGACAACGCGCTTCGCGTCTTTACCTTTCAAGAGTATCGGCGTGAGAAATCTGAAGAAGTGCAGCAGCGCCTTTCTCCATCGACGCTCGTCGGTGCCGCTGCTGTCCTGTCGGCTGCCAGGCATCGCCCGCAGAATACCGACGTCAGTCGAGGGGTCAACGCATCTCAACTTGACAGTGGGAACTGGTTCTTCGGGTAGCACTCGTGGAACTGGCGGAAGAGGCCAGCGCGGATCATCTCCGTCCCCGCCCCGAAGTCGATGTACTTGCTCGTGAGCTGGATCGTGCGTAGCGCCATCGCCGTGGCGGTCATCAGCGCACCTGAGGTTGCCTTCACCGACGAGACGTATGCAGGCACGAGGGACTGCGCCTCCTCATCTGGTTCAAGGTTCAGTTGTGCTCGCGAGGCGTGAACCATCCCAGATTGAATTCCATAAAGCGTCTCATACCACTTGATGGCTGGACGGTCGATCAATTCGACCAGAGCCTTCAGCTTGAGCCCTGAGTAGGTGTGGGGTGCGAGCTGGAGAACTGATGCCCATTCGGCTCCGATCTTCTTCTCGTATTCCAAGAGCTGCTGCGGATCGCCGGCTGCGGCCAACCGGGCACCGATACGCTTCATGCCTTTCGTCCCCGAACAATGGAGGCTGAGGTCACGCTCCACGTACAGATTGTGGGTCAAGTAGAGATTGGCGCGATGGAGCCGGGACAATCGGAAGGTGCGGCCTGTGCTCTTGGGCTTCGGCCGCGCCCCGTATTTAGGCATTCCAGACTTGCTCGTCGTCTGCTTGTTGGTGGTCTTGTCCAAATGCGGAAAGGTCTCGATCCGGACGGTGCCCTTCAACGTGAAGACCAAGGCGATGGTGGTCTCGAACATGCTGCGTGCGAGAATATTGCCACTATAGGCTTCGGCGCGGTACGCCTCTTCGATGACCGATCGGAAAAGGCGCAACATCTGAATGTTGAGCGCGTGGGTCAGATGAAGCGTTGGCGGCTTGAATCGAGATTGCCAGAGAAGGTCGTAACCTCTGCCATCGAGCCATCGTCGCCAAAAATGGTGCACACGCTCAGCAAGAGCGAACTGCTGATGCAGTTCCCGTTTGACGATGAGAGAACGCTCGTGCTCTCCGGGGAATGGATCCATTTATGGACGCCTCGACGGGCTTCGAAGTGAAGTCGCAGCATTCAGCACGCCGCGCGGATAGCCTCCAGCGTGGCGAGGTGCAGCGGGGCTCCCATCAGAAGCGACGCAGTCTCGCTGTGGTCAGCGACGAAACTCTTGGCTTTGCCCCAATGGAGGGCATTCCGACGATCGCGTAGCACGGTCGTCCAGACGTGAGCCTCATCGATATTGGCAGACGTCCTGCCCGCAGTCTTGAGGAGAGTCTTGGCGTCCCCGTGCTCAAGCGCCTTCCGTGTCTCGGCGACCTTCTTGCTAATGCTCGCGTAAGAGTCAGTCATGATCGCGTCGAGCTTGGAATTCGACAGGTGTCGCGCGACTTCAGTGCCGCATTCCGTCCAGGCCGCCTCTGCGCCGGCGGCAAGCATGGCGGTGGCGGGCATGTATAGTCCGCGGCGGAAGCATCCGAGCGCCTGCTCGATTGCTTCGCGAATGCCAGAATGCAGGGTTGAACAATTGACGCCTTTGAGGAAGACGTCCGGATCTCTGGGAGTATCATCCGGCGACTTGAGATGTAGGTAGGTCGCTGGCTTCGGATTGGGAGCCTTCGGAATCTCAATTCCCCCAGCGCCGTGGCTCGTGCGATATGTGACCT
The DNA here is from genome assembly GCA_020850695.1 of Planctomycetaceae bacterium. GTDB lineage: Bacteria > Planctomycetota > Planctomycetia > Planctomycetales > Planctomycetaceae > JADZEF01. Next base: position 7,608 of record JADZEF010000075.1, read on the forward strand.
GTGGCGCCCAAAGCTCCGCGTCGCCTGTAACGATCAAATGCCCGCTGACGGACATCTCCCAGACCGCTTGATAGAACGAAGCACGAAGACTGTAGGCACGCGCGGCATTCGCTAGAAGTTCGTCGCAGTTGGCCGCGTTGGTGGCAATCTCGCGAGGCTCGTCGATCCGCTGCTCCTTGAGCCATCGGGAAGCTTGGGAGTCAGCCTGACCCGCGGCGCGGGTTTCGAGAATCCATGCCTTCGCGCGAGCAATGTCGTCACGAGTCATGACGATACGTGCGTGAATAAACTTTCCGGCGTCCTGTGGCGACATAGTTTGGGCTCCTAGATCACGCGAGTATACCGTAGTGTGGTGGACACTCATGACTCCGGCGGGTTCGCTCCGAAATCCTGTAAGCTGCGACCGTGCAGGAGGTTCCGCTCTACACTGGCGATCTCGACAGAGAACTGGCCGTCGTCTCCCGAAACCGAATGGCCGAGAAGGTCACCGGCGGGCTCTCGATCACTGAGAAGATGCCCTGCCCATCCTGGGGAATCCCGGCGACCCGCTGCCGCCTGGGCGCCCTACTGGCGAAAAAGGAAGGCACGGTCTGCGGCGACTGCTACGCGCTCAAGGGACGGTATCGATTCGACAAAGTCCAGGCGAAGCTCGAAGAGCGGTATAAGGGTCTGTTCGACCCGCTCTGGACTCCGGCGATGGTGCACCTGATCCGGTGGTGCTGCGACCGGTACTTCAGGTGGTTCGATAGCGGAGACGTCCAGGGAGAGAATCATCTTCAGAACATCGTCACGATCGCGGAAGCCGTGCCCGACGTCCAAATGTGGCTGCCGACCCGCGAGGCGGAAACCGTCCGGAAGGTCGGCGAGTTCCCTCCGAACCTGACCATCAGGCTCTCCGCGAACAAGATCGACGGGAAGGCTCCTGATTGGCCAATGACGTCGGTAGTGCGTCGAGCCGGCGGTGAGGGCTACGCGTGCCCCTCAAGAACCCAAGGTAACTCGTGCAGGGCGTGCCGAGCGTGCTGGGATCGGGACGTTGAGAACGTGGTCTACACGCTTCATTGACTAAGTAGGGCTAATCAGCCATGACATCCCGCAAGTCTTCGGACTCCTTCTTATTTGGACTACTTGGAGGATAGGTCTTTAGAAGGCGGCGAGCCCTGTTGAGTTTGTGGGTCAATCTCACTTCTTCTCGCCGGCACCGCAACAATCCCCGTTCTTGTTCGTCTTTGAAAGTCGCGTCTTGGTCGACCTGTTGGAGGAGTTCCTTCAGATCTTCCAGTACTGCTTCGATCAACTTGGACGTCACCGCCCCGGCAGCGACCTCTGCCTCAAGTCTTTCGATACGGTCTCCGATCTGAGATCTCTTGCGTTTGTTCATAAAAACCCTATTGCAGGGAGCCGACAGCAAAAGAGCCCTTGCGTTTAGGCTCGGGCTCTGGAATGCTTCAAATGCAACTTTGAACTGGGCAGATTCTACACCAACCTCAGTTCACGGCGCAACTCAATTCTTCCGCAACTGCGGCGCGTCTTCGGCTCTTCTGTGGGGTTACGCCTCGGCTCTCACAGGGACACGAACGATCCGACCCGCGACGCACGAGCATCGAAAGCTCAGCGGAAGTGACTCGTTTCTTCGGGACTGGCGACAGCCTTGCCAGCAGACCGTCCCGCGGTATCCACCCCACAACGTGTCGGACGCCTGAAAAGAACCGCCTCGTGGCCGGTACTCGATCGAACCCGCCTCAGCCGAATTGACGCCTCTGCTACGCTTTGCATTGCCCGACAGGGCAGATGCGGACTCCAAAGCAAGCATGATACTCTGGATGAGCGTCACCATCCCTGTGATGTCATGGCGCAGGGCTCCTGCTTCGGTGGGAGCCTTTACGCACGGCCTTCTTTTCTTGCGACGAACAGGCCGATCTTGTGCGATCGGATGCGTTCCTTGTCGTTAGACTGCCGATCCCGTGCGATCTCCAGCTCCTTGTTGACCGCCCGCATGTCTGAGATGCGCTTCGACTGAAGGCTCCTTGCCTCGTCGATCTTCAGCTTCATCGCCGCTCGAAGCTCTTCCTGCTGCTCGACGTCCTGCGGACTGAGCATGTCGAGAACACCGGGAATGCCCTCGTGGAGCTCTGCCGCTGCGTGGGCGATTGCCTTGATG
>JADZEF010000076.1 GCA_020850695.1 Planctomycetaceae bacterium
CATCCCGATGTACTCCAACAACCCGAAGGCCAAGCGGGTCGAGTTCCGCTGCCCCGATCCGTCGGCGTGCGGATACCTCAGCTTCACCGCCCTCATGATGGCGATGATCGACGGCATCCAGAACAAGATCGACCCGGGCGAGCCGCTCGACCGGGACATCTACGAGATGGAGCCGGAAGAACTCGCCAAGACGAACGTCGCTCCGAAGTCGCTGACCGAGGCGCTCGAAGCGCTGCAGGCCGACCACGAGTACCTGCTGCGGGGCGACGTCTTCACCGAGGACGTGATCAAGACATTCATCGAGTTCAAGCACAAGACCGAGATCGACCCGGTCCGCCTGCGTCCGCATCCGTTCGAGTTCGACCTCTACTACAACGTCTGAGTGCCACGGTAATTGCGTTCACTTGGTAGTTGTGGTTCTTGAATCAATTTCGACCCGACGGCCCCCAGGCCGCCGGGTTTTTTCTTGCGCCAAGTCCGATTTGACAATTCATCGCCATTGTCCGATGATTATTGATTGGTGAAAACTCTTGGTGTATAGAGTGAAGTATATTGTTGGGATGGGGTTTTCGCTCATCCCGAGTTCTGCTCTGGTTCTCGCATGTGGAGGTGCTCTATATGAGCAATCGACGTCGTTCGTTGCGGGGTTTCACGCTCATCGAGCTGCTGGTCGTGATCGCGATCATCGCCATTCTCATCGCGCTGCTCCTTCCGGCAGTCCAGCAGGCGCGGGAGGCCGCCCGTCGCAATGCGTGCAAGAATAACCTTAAGCAGCTCGGCCTGGCCCTCCACAACTACCACGACTCCCTCAACGTCTTCCCGTATGCCACGGCCAACGCCGGCCAATGCACGGGAATGGGGCAGCTCACCACCAACCACACGGGTTTTCTCTACCTGCTCCCGTACCTCGACCAGGGGCCGCTTTACAACAAGGTCAATTTCAGTGCGGCCACCGGAGATCGAAACACCGGCGGCGGAACCTTGGCTGGCGGCGGTGCCGTGACGAGCGGCAACGCCGCCCTTTCGACGAACATTCTCAATGTCCTGATCTGTCCGTCGGACGACGGCCGGAAGTTCTACACCGGGGCCGATACCACGTACGGGGCTGGCGTCGCGAACACCGCCCGGACGTCCTACGGCTTCAGCGTCTCGAACGCCAACGGCTGCACGCTCTGGGACGTCGAAAACATCGGGACGCGCTGCGTCTTCGGGTACGGATCGCGGTCGAACATCAAGGACATCAAGGACGGCACCAGCAACACCGTCGCCATGGTCGAAACGACGCTCGAAGTCTACGACGGCGTCACCGGCTCCTGGGCCTGCGCTCAGCACGTCGGCCTCGGCGTGCAACTGGTGAATCCTCCCAATGTCAATATCAATAACTGGCTCTGCTGCGGCTGGCAGTCGCCTCCCAACGCGAACTTCCGCAAAGGCCGGCTCGGCGAGTGGGGTTCACCCGGAAGCGTCCACGACGGGGGTCTCCACGTGTTGATGGGAGACGGCGCCGTCCGCTTCGTCAGCGAGAATATCAATGCCACCACGCGCAACAATCTGGCCATGATGGCGGACGGAAACACCATCGGCGAATTCTGACGGCCGCTACGTCCATTCAGTTACAACATTGATTCCCAGGCTGTCCCTTCGGCAGTCCTGGGAATCTCGCTTTCACCGCATCTCCGGAGTCGTAACCATGCCGCAATGCTTTTCTCGTCGAGCCTCGGTTCTCGCAATTCTCCTGATCGCTTCCGCGGCGACCGGATGTGGAAGTGCAGAACGCAAATTCGATCTGGTCCCGGTCACTGGCAAAGTCTACATGGGAAAAGAGCCGTTGAAGCGCGCCTCGGTCGTCTTCACGCCGCGAAAAGGAACTGTCGGAATCGGCGGCGTCGGAGCGACCGATGATGAGGGGAAGTTCACTCTGAGCGCCAAGGGGGACGCTCCCGGCATCGAGCCCGGGGAATATGTCGTGACGTTCACCAAGTGGGCGCAGAAGGACGGCAGCCCGATTCCTGAAGGCAAGACCGCCGCCGACGTGGAAGCCGTGCAGATCGTCCCGGCCGCCTACAGCGACGCCAATCTGGAGTCGCCGCCGAACGTGGTGACCGTCAAGAAAGAAGGGGGAAACTTCGACTTCCAGATTCCCGGTCGATGACATCTGTCAGAGGATTTCGATGCGAAATCCTCAATTTTTCCCAGTTTCATGTCCGACGCTGTTCGTATCGCGACGACTAACACGTTCAAATAAAAAGAGACTCGACACTTCCGTGAAGCGCCGAGTCTCTTTCATTTCATCGGACCGAATTCTTCGAAAACCGGTGAGGAATCCCTGGCAACAGAGGCTCGGCCGTGCCCGGCCGAATTTTCGCGCCATGGCGTCCCCGCCATGCCGGCCGGCCGAATCCCCGCTATTTTGAAGTGCCTTTCAACTCGATGTCGAGCGGCGGATTCTGCCCTGGCTCGACTTTGGCGGTCAGATCGGTGGTCTTCACCGTCCGGTATTTCTCGGGAATCGGGTTCTTGACGTTGTACTTCTGGGGGTTCGCCATCAGTTCCTGCGGCGACGGCTGCTCCGTGGGCCCTCCCCCCGACACCGTGATCTTGTAAATGCCGACCGGGAGAGCATTCCGCTGGTGGTACTTCATCTTGAACGAGCCGTCCGGCTCGATCGTTCCGAGCGCGACGTCCGTTCCCCTTTCGCCCGTCAGGCAGACCGAACCCTCCTTGAGAGGGACTCCATTCAACGAGATCGTTCCGCCAATCTCGCCTGTCTCGCGAGTGTCCTTCTCGCTCCCACCGCAACCCGCGGAAAAAACCGCGGCCAGCGCCACGGAAGCGACAAAAATGCTGGTTCGCGTGTGCGATTTCATCACTTCGACTCCGAATGAAAAAAACGGCTGCGGAAGGCCATGCCCGCCGCAACCGCAAGTCGCTTGAAAGAGCGCCGACAGCCATCCCGTCGGCGCTCGACAGGAATGCTCAATCCGTCAGAAGTCCCCCAGAACCTGCCCGTCGTCGCGGGTGGCGAGGTACAGGAACGTATTGAGGTTGATGTTATTGCTCACGAAGCGGACCGAGCCGTCGCCGAGCATCACGTGCGCACCCCCCGCATGAATCGACTGCACTGGATTGTTCGATCCCATGTTTCCGCAGACTCCGGTATTCGGGCATCCCACGCCGCCGTCGCCCGTCGCTTCCGAAATTTTGTAGCCGGGAGTCTGCCGTACCGTCGTCACGTTGAACGGCCGCTCGGTTCCCCCGGTGCTTCCCATCCACATGCTGTGCGGGTAGGACGAAATGCAGGTCACTTTGGTGCCGGCGGGGTCAACCATCCAGTCCGACTGCTCCCCCACGATCATCGTGTTGGTCGTCCCGTCGGTAATGTCCTTGATCCGGATGCGGCTGTTGAAGAACAACACGCCGCCGGTCGTAAAGTGACCGTCGCTGTACATGGTGGCGGTCGCCGCGCGCCCGGTGGGATCCGGGTAGGCTCCCGCAATCCCGGTATAGTGCGCCAATTGCAGGTTGCCGCCGTTCGCCGTGGTGGTTTCCTTCAGGGTGCTGGAGGGACAAAGCACTCCGGGGATCTTCTTTCCATCCAGAAGCGTCACCTGGCCGGTGTAGCCGGCGTTCGCCACCGAGTGATTCCACTGGTTGTACAGCGGACCCTGATCAATGTACGGAAGGATTCCCACCCACCATGACTGTCCCCAGCCCCCCGCTGCGTCGGTGCGGCAGCCAATAGGAAAGCTGAGGTACGTGTCATGATAGTTGTGCAGCGCCAAGCCCAGTTGCTTCAGATTGTTGCGGCACTGTGTCCGGCGGGCCGCCTCGCGGGCCTGCTGTACGGCCGGCAGGAGCAGGGCAATCAAGATCGCGATAATCGCAATCACTACCAGCAGTTCGATGAGCGTAAAGCCACGCCGACGCATGTAACCGGACTCCAGTGAGCGCGTGAATGAAGACCCTCCTCGACGAAAAAGTCGAGAGTTTGGGCTCAAGACCAAGTATCGCCTGGTACTGGTAGTCAAACCAGTGTGTATTAGTAAATATCATAATATTGCTAGGTGTAAACAGATAGATTTTTTTGATGCGGCCATGAGCGCAGAAGCAGCGGTCGCTTCTCGTGTTGCGCGAGCCTGTCGTTTTCTTTTCTCTCGAAACTCGGTTCATTTTGTTCAGTCAAAACCTGTCCGGCAATTTTCCTTGCATTTGCGTCGCAACTGACTTGAGACAAGAGAAGTGGTCTTGAGACCGGCAAGGATCGCGGGGCGGACCCTTGCAGTTGTCCCGCGTGCGGTATCATGGGTTCCATGAGCACCCCCTTGACGTACAAATCCGCCGGTCTCGACCTCGACCTCTATGACGAGGCGATGGACAAGCTTCCGCCTCTCATGAAGCGGACGCACTCGTCGCGGGTGATCGACCTCACCGATGGATTCGCCGGTCTGTTCCGGCTGTTCGACCACCAGTCCGGGGGCACGCCGCGTTACCGTGATCCGGTGCTTGTCTCGGGAACCGATGGCGTCGGCACCAAGCTGAAAGTGGCCACCGCGGCCAACCGTTTCGACACGGTCGGAATCGACCTCGTGGCGATGTGCGTGAACGACTGCCTCTGCCTCGGCGCCGAGCCCCTCTTCTTTCTCGATTACCTCGCATTGCCCAAGGACGATCCCACGAAGATCAAGGCACTCGTCAAGGGGGTCAGCGACGGCTGCGTCGAAGCGGGAGCCGCTCTCATGGGGGGCGAAACGGCCATCATGCCGGACGTCTACGCTCCCGGCGAGTTCGACATGGCGGGTTTCTGCGTCGGCGTCGTCGAACGCGACCGCATCCTCGACGGAAAGGCGATCCGCCCCGGCGACGTGCTTCTCGGCATCCCGTCGAGCGGCTTCCACTCGAACGGTTACAGCCTCATCCGCAAAGTCGTGGAGCGGACGGGCCTGACACTCGACACACACGTTCCGGAGCTTGGCTGCAACGTCGGCGACGCGCTGCTCGAACCGACGAAGATCTACGTCCGCACCATGCGGCCGCTGCTCGAGGACGACTCCTTGCGAAGCGGCATCCACGCCCTCGCCCACATCACCGGCGGCGGACTGGCCGCCAACATCGAGCGGCTTCTTCCCGAAGGGGTCCGCGTCACCATCGACCGCAGCACCTGGACTCCCCCCGCCTGCTTCGACTGGCTGGCGAAGCTCGGCCCGGTCGAGCGCGAAGAGATGTTCCGCGTCTTCAACATGGGAATCGGATTTGTGGTCATCGCGGACCCGCAACACGCCGATCGCATCGAGACCGCGCTGGCCTCCCATTCGGTCTGCCGCATCGGGCGCGTCAACTCGGGCGAACGCGTTGTAGAATATCAGAGCTAGGCCGCGCCGATTTGGGAGGCTGGAATGTCGACGCAGACAGTCATTGGACGAATCCATGGTCAGTCGATCGAACTCGATCGCGACCTGGGGTTGATCGACGGTCAGCTTGTCGAGATTGTGCTTCGGGTCGTTCCTTCGCCGAATCCTGAAAAATCTGGTGAGGGACTGCTACGGACAGAGGGAGCCTTGGCGGATGACCCCTTCTGGGACGAGATCATGGAAGAG
>JADZEF010000077.1 GCA_020850695.1 Planctomycetaceae bacterium
GACCGAAGGGAGCCCCCAGCTTTCGACGCGGAGTTCGCTGGGGGCTCGCAAAGCCTCGACCCCAGCCACCCCTTCCTGGTCATTCAGGTTCGCTGGAACCCTCCTGAAACTTGTGAAATGGACCACTAAGGTCAGCCTTGCCTTGGCAGTTCGGCTCCGACATGCGCCATAAGATACGCGACGCCATAGAGCTGCTGAAGTTCCGGCCAACGGTCCTCGAACCCAGTGATCGCAGTGGAAGGAATTGTGGCAAAGCCCTTTTCAGGAACAGGTTGCGATTCCTGGGCGTCATCTTTTGCGGAGTCGTAATAGCCGGAAATGCGGTTGGTAGCCATGGCGGACCTCAAGAGATAGACGACCTCATCCGTCGTCATTATCGGCCCGGCTCTCAATTCTAAGGCAGTGTCGATCGTCCAATCGCCCTGGTGGTGTCCGCCCACGGTCCGATTCTAACGGATCTCGGGAAATTCCTGAGAATTCCGGGAGACGGGCCGCTGCGATCCTTGACAGCTCGAACCGGCACTTGATATCGAACAGCGACTGACCCGTTCTCGGGAGGCAAAAGGAGTGCTCTCGGGCGAGGCTGACCGGAGGATCCGGAGGCCCGCGACCTGATCGACCCGCTGTGACGCGACTCGAAATGTCTGTGACGAGTCCACCAGTTTCGGTGGTTGGTCCTGCATAAAGGAGTGTGACGAATGGCGACGGGAACGAAGGACAAGGCGTCGACGAAGAGCTCTGTGGTGGTCGGCACGGGGTACAACCCCGGCCAGACCTCGGCCCCTGCGGTACCGGGCTTTGTGATGCTGCCGCGGTGCACGGTGACGGTTGAAAACTGCAAGGACGGCTGCAAGATCCACTGCAAGTGCGACGACGAAGTCGCCTGCTCGATGTTGCAGAATCTCTGCCGCGCTCTCGAAGGAGGCGTGTGCGGGTTCACCTGCCTGCACAACGGCCAGTCTCTCTGCAACTGCTCGCTCACCTGCGGGCACTCGTCTTGCGAACTGACCAAGGACGGCTGCTGCATCACCTGCACCAGCGGCGACGCCAAGTGCTGCCAGCTGATCCAGAAGTGCTGCGAATGCCTGAAGAACTGCCTGGAATGCGGCTGCACCTGCTGCGTGACGCTGAACAATACGCCGGTCTGCTGCTGCGTCGCCTGCTGAGGCGATGAGGCACGGTTTCCTCGCCGACCCGTCTGAAGCCCTTCGGACGGCGATCGGCATCGTTCACTTGCCGCCGCCCCGCACGACTCCGATCGCGCCGGGCGGCGGTTGCCTTTTTTCATGCCTGCCGTGGCCGTTCGATGGCACGATTGGACGGGGAATGGCAGATCGGACTCCCCAGTGCCTGGTCAACGCTTCGAGGAACCTCGAAGTGTGGCCGCAGAAAGGTGCAGAGCCTCAGAAAGGGGACGAACCGAAGACGGACATGCCCTTCCTATGACTTCTCTGCGATTCATTTTTTTGCGTCTTTTGTGCCCTTCTGCGGCAAGACTCAAAGTTCGTGAACTCCGTGATTCAATTCCGTGGCGTCATTGGAATCGCTGCCTTCGCGATGGTATGACGAGGGTAGAGAGCTTCCACCCGGACAGACAGAGAACTCCAAAGACTCGCCATGCCCGAAGACCTGCCGCTCGATCGCGTTCAGCGCTGGTTTCAGGCGGTCATCACGCACCCGCTCGGAGTCGCGGCCGGTTCACAGTCCGAGGGGGCCCGGGCACATCTGAAAGACCCCCTGGAGTCGGTCGTCTCGCGGTCGCAACGGCTTTCGGCCGCGGACCGGCTAAACGTGTATGCCAATGCGTATTACGCCCGCCTGCTGGAATGCCTGCAGTCGGACTATCCCGCGCTGCGGAGGGCTCTCGGTGACGAGATCTTCAACCAGTTCGTCCTCGAATACCTTCAGTCGTATCCATCGCAAAGTTACACGCTGAGCGAACTGGGCGCGCGATTCCCGCAATTTCTTGCGGAGACGCAACCCTCGGAGGAACCCGGCAGCCCGCCGTCCTGGCCCGAGTTCCTGATCGACCTGGCTCGGCTGGAGCGCGCGTACGCCGAGGTCTTCGACGGCCCCGGCAGCGAGGGACAACCCCCGCTTCGCCTTGATGATCTCGCGGCCCTCCCGCCAGATCAGTGGGGAGAAGTGGTGCTGGACGTCGGATCGGGCCTGCGGCTCGAATCGTTCCGTTTTCCGGTCCATCGCTACTGCTCGGCGGCCCGGAAAGAAACCTTCGCCGAGTTTCCGGACCCAATGCCGACGCATCTGGCGATTTATCGCCAGGATTTCGTCGTGCGGCGACTCGAAGTCACCCCGCTGCAGTTCAGGCTTCTGGATGCACTCAGGCGGAACATGCCGCTCGGCCAGGCCGTCGCCACGGCGGTGCAGTCCGTGGATTCGAGCGATGACTCTGAACTCGCGCGCCTCCAGGAGTGGTTCGCCGAGTGGGCCTTGCTTGGCTTTTTCCGCGGAGTGCGAACGAATGAATCCGGTGACAGGTCCGATTCGTGAGTTCCCCGGCAGAAGCGACGACGCCAGGGCGGCTCGATGACAGGGCAGCTCGATGACAGCATCAAAAAAGCGACGCGCTCCAGGGGAGTGCGTCGCTTTTTTTCAAGAGAACTCAGTCGGCGTCCGCGGGAGGGATGACCGGCGAACTACTTCCCCTTCGCTTCCTGCCGGAACGAGAAGTAGTCGGCCACTTCGAGTTGAATGGGCGGCACAACGCCGCGGGCTTCGGCGTACGGGAAGACATAGGCCGCCACCTTGCCCGACGCCAGTTCGCCCACATAGATCACGCTTGTCGACAGCGGCACTTTGGCAGCCTGCAGCTGGTTCCGCCCGGCCACCATGGCGTAGGACGCATCCGTGTTCGGGTTGACGTTGAAGTCAGCCGCGACGTTGCGATAGTACGCATGGGTGAACTTGGCGACCTTCGGATTCAGCACCGCGCCCTGCAGTCGGCCGGTCAGGTAGTCGAGGACGAACACCGCTTCGAGCTCGGGGGCAATCCCGGCCACGCCCGGCTGCACGGGACAGGTCATGAGGCCGAACTTGGCCGCACGATCAGCCGTCTCCGCCATGGCCGGCTCGTGCGGCCAGAAGTACGAAAGGCACAGCCCGCCCACCAGGCCGGCCGTCAGCCACACCCACCGTTGCGAACCCTGTTGCATCACTGCTGATTCCTCCCCGGAAAATGTCGCGGCGACGTCGTTTATGATTGCTCGCCGGTCCAGTCACGCCCGCTCGGTCGCAGTATACCGGCGGGACTTCAGTGACGCCAAGCCGGTGCGTTCAACACGGGATAAAACGGCGAAATCATGGTTCTCTCCACAGCGGCGGCGGCGGGTTGATCGAAATCCCACCGGGCGGACTCGCCTGTGAGGGACCGCAAACGGGATTTTCCGCCCACCTTGCGACTGTTCACGCCGCGTCCGATGGTTCTGCGGGTGCAGATCGTGGCGCGCCGGACTGTCCATCAACACGATTCCCGGCGTCACCGGTCTTTCGAACGGTTGCCGGTCCTCAGCGATGACGAGGGGGTCCACGACCTCACAAATCCCCGAAATGTCCGCGGGTTGCAGCAATTCGACGCAAGCTTCCCACGGAATCGGACTTCGCAGCGTAACGGGTGGCAGAATTCTCTCGTGACGTCCCCAAAGCGATTGAATTTGCAATTCGTATGCAATAATATGCCGGAGTCGTTCGTGCGTCGCGGGTCCGTTTCCCAGATTGTCCGGTAATCGCCGATGTCGCTTCTGCTGGAAAACGTTCGCAAGTCGTACCGCGAACCGGACGGGCACATGCTGCCCATTCTCGACATTCCCCGGTTCGAGCTGGCCAGCGCGGAACAGGTGGTGCTGGTCGGTTCGAGCGGCGGCGGCAAGAGCACGCTGCTGAACGTGATCGCGGGGATCAGCACGCCGGACAGCGGTTCCGTCACCATCGACGGATACGACATCACCACGATGATCGAGGCCGCCCGCGACCGCTTCCGCGCCCAGCGAATCGGCTACGTCTTTCAGACGTTCAACCTGTTGCAGGCGTTCTCTGCCTTGGAAAACGTGCTGCTGGGAATGAGTTTCTCGGGCCGCCCGGTCGACCGTCCCCATGCGGTCGAGCTTTTGACGCGGGTCGGCCTGGGACATCGGCTGTCGCACCGTCCGTCGCAACTCTCGGTGGGAGAACAGCAGCGGGTGGCCGTGGCGCGGGCCCTGGCCAATCGCCCCACACTGCTCCTGGCGGACGAACCGACGGCCAACGTCGACGTCGCCAACCAGGAAACCATCCTGCGGCTGATCCGAGACGCGTGCCGCGAGAACAAGGTCTCGCTGCTGATGGTCACGCACTCGGCCGACATTGCCTCACAGTTCGATCGGCAAGTGAATCTCAGCGAATTCAATCGAGTGGGAGCGGGCGCGTGAATCTGGTGACCATTGCGCTCAAGAGTATTCGGCAGCGCGGCCTGGCGTCGTCGCTCACGGCCCTCAGCGTGGCGCTGGGCGTCATGCTGATGGTGACGGTGCTGGTCATTCACGGCATCGTCACCGACGTCTTCAGCCAGCGTTCGATCGGCTACGACCTGATCGTCGGCCCCAAGGGGAGCGACCTGCAGCTGGTCCTCAGCACCGTCTTTCGCGTCGCCCCGGCGATCGAAACGCTCCCTTACCAGTACTATCTCGATCTTCAGAACGACCGCCGCGTCGAACTGGCCATTCCGTTCGCCTTCGGCGATTTCACCGAGCAGGGGGGATTCCCCATCGTCGGGACGGTCGACGAGTTCTTCCTGAACGAGTACGCCCCGAAGCAGGAGTTCCAGATCCGCGGCAAGCGGCTCAGCCGCCCGTTCGATGCCATCATCGGGTCGCAGGTCGCCCGCGAGAACCGCTGGGACATCGGCAGCGAGTTCAAGCTGGTCCACGGCGGTGCCGAGAGCGACCACGTCCATGACGAAAAATTCACCGTCGTCGCCGTCCTCGCTCCGACCGGAACCGCGAACGACCGCACCGTCTTCATTCAACTCGAAGGCTTCTATCAGATCGCGGGCCACGAGCAGAACCTCATCCAGTCGATCAAGCGGCAGCGCGAGTTCTACGGACAGTCGCTGGACGAGAAAGAGATCGCCAAAGAAGCCGAGGAACTGACGAAGAAGTTCCATCTCGACGAACCGCACGATCACGGGCACGGCGACGGTCATGCGCACCACCCCCACAGTCACGGAACGCCGGTCGTGCAGAAGCGGGTCTCCGCCGTGCTGCTGCGGATGAAGTCTGGACCGACGTCGATTGCCTTGTCCACGGAATTGAAACGCGGTCTTCAGGCCCAGGCGGTCAACCCGATCATCCCGATGGCCCGGCTGATGAACACTTTCGTCGGCAACATCCAGAAAGTGCTGGTGGTGTTGACGGCGCTGATCATCCTGGTGTCGGGGGTCGGCATTTTCGTCAGCATCTACAACTCAATGTCCGACCGCCGCCGCGAGATCGCCGTGATGCGGGCCCTCGGAGCCGGCCGCCAGACCGTCTTCTCGATCATCCTGCTCGAATCGATCCTGCTCTGCGTCGGCGGGGGCCTCCTCGGGGTTCTCCTGGGGCATGGGCTCGTCTTCGTCGCCGCCCCCTTCGTCGAGGCCCAGACCGACCTGGTCATCAACCCGCTCCGGTTCGAGCGGCTCGAGCTGATTCTGCTGCCCGCTCTCATCGGCCTGGCCTCGCTGGTCGGGTTTGTTCCGGGAATGACGGCCTATCGGACCGATGTGGCGCGGGCGCTGGTGGAATGAGGGGGATGGACTCCCGTCCGCCGCCGATTATGATGGGGAAACGGTTCTGTCCTGGTTCGTCCGGCATTTTCTGATCCCGCCGGGCGGCCTTTCGTTGCGAGGTTTGGAATGTCGTCGCAGACCCTGACTCCCCCGACTTCGGAAGAGTCCCTTCCCCGGACGGCGCCGGCGGAAGATCGGACTCGCCCCGCACCGCCGCGTCAGACCATCGGCCTGAGCCCGGTCGACCGCGACGAACCCGTCGGTGAATTCAGCTACCGCCCGGTTCCGGTCATTGCTCCTGTCTCGGTCTTCCTCGGCCTGTGCGGGATCATCGGCCTGTTCAACATGGTCGGACTGGGCATCGGCCTCGCCGGCCTCGTCCTCGGCACCATGGCGACGCTTCGCATCCGCGGTTCCAACGGGGAATACAGCGGCCAGTGGCTCGCCATGACGGGCGCGGTCGTGTCGCTCGTCTTCCTGGCCTCGGGCAGTGCCCTGCACGCCTACACCATCGCGACCGAAGTCCCGGACGGCTTCCAACGGATCAACTTCACCCGCGACATCTCGAAGAAGGGCTTTGTCGACGAGGACGGCGAAACAACGATCCACCCCGATGTCCGCGTCCTCGACGGACAGCCGATCTTCCTGAAGGGATACATGTATCCCGAGCGGCAGACGAACGGCCTGACCGAGTTCGTCCTGGTGAAGGACAATCTCCAGTGCTGCTTCGGCGGCCAGCCCCAGCTGACCGACATGATGACCGTCACCATGGACAAGGGAATGACGGTCGACTTCACGACCGAACAGGTCTCGGTCGCCGGCATCTTCCGCGCCCGCGCCCCGCAACAGTCCGGCGCGCTGCAGACCGTGTACAAGATCGAGGCCAGCTACTTCACCCCCTCGAAGACGTCGTTCTGAAGACAGCGTGCCCACGGTCGCATTCGATTTTCACTCAGAATCTCACTGGTTCTTCGACCCGCGGCATCGCTGCCGCTCGCTCATGCGGAACCTTCCGTTCCGGACGAACAGGACGTGGCTGACGGACGCCCATCTTGTGCTGCTCGATATTCTTTTCGAGGGCAACACCTGGGCAGGATTGTTGCGTGAAGAGGTCTTTCACGACCAGTGGAATCTCCCCTATTCGCACGGCCTTTCTGATGATGAACTCGATCATCAATTGCGCGTGCTGTGTCAACACGGGGTTCTCGAGACAGCCCGCAGCCAACACCCTCGATTGGGTTCGACCGTCTTCTGTTTGACGGATTCCGGGTTCGCGTTGTGGTCGGACGAGCGCTCCCCTCAATGGAATCGTTACTGCACTTGCCGCCAGAAGACGACTTCAGCAGGACGAATTCTGCTGACGGTTCTCGCCGGTTCGCCGCAGGTGCGTGACGATGTATTCCGGCTGAAGCCGTTCAACGTCGTGCGAAGCCGTACGTTCGAAATGCCCGACCCGGGCATCATTCCCTGGCGATCGTTTGAGACGCTTTTTGCGGGAATGGTGATCTATTCCGAGCCTTCATACCCGACTCCCGCCGGTTACAATGAGTGGCGCATACGGCACGAGAGGCACCGGGCCAGGCTCAAGGAAGGCAGGACCTGGTGGTCGACCGTAGATGAGCTTCAACGCTTTATCGCTGCTCATTGAACGGCATGAGAATGGCACCTTACTTGAACGATTCAAAGGACAGTCCTGAATGACAGTCGCCGTCCCGCACCTGGTGCTTCGCGCTCTCTCGTTCGCCGCACGGCACCATCAGCACCAGAAGCGGAAAGACGGACAGACCCCCTACATCGCACACCCCGCACGGGTGATGACGCTGGTCTCCGCGGTCTTCGGGGAGACCGACCCCGAGATCCTCGCGGCGGCTGTCCTGCACGACACGATCGAGGACACCAACGCCGATTGCGACGACATCATCCGCGAGTTCGGCGAGCGGGTCGCGACGATGGTCGTCGCCCTGACGAAGGACAAGCGGCTGGCCGAAACCGAGCGTGAGGAACGATATTTCGCTCAGGTCGTCGCCTCGGTCCCCGAGGTGAAGTTGCTGAAGATCGCCGACATTCTCGACAACCTCATCGACATCGAGACGATGCGGATCGAGAAACAGCGGTCCTCGCTCCCCAGGCAAATCGCCAAGGCACGCGACGCCCTCGCCGAGTTCGGCGCCGAGATCGCACCGCGCTGGCCGCGAGCCATCGAAGCGCTCCGCGAACAGATTGCGATTGCCGAGTCCGCCGTCTAGCGCGGCCCCCGCATCATGGCATCCGCTCGGATTCCGGGATGTGAATGACCGTCAGGGCACAGCAGTCCCACACCTTCGTGTTGCGGCTCGCGTTCCAGGTGACGTAGAGCTTGTCCCCCTTCGGATCGACCGCGGTGCTGTAGGTTCCCTTCAGCGTGCAACCATATTTTTTCGCGTATAACGGATTGAGGAACGCGATCACCTTGCGGGTGCGGGTTTTCGTGTCGTACTGCACGACGGCCGAGTCATCCTGCTCACTGCCGCCATGGGCACCGGGCACATAGTAGAGATATCGTCCCGTCGGATCGGCATCGAGCGAGGCGACATACGCCTGGCTGCCCACGGCCGCCTGGCCGATGTTCTCGACGGTTTCTTTCTTTGTGTCAAAGGCCCACAGCGTGGCGTCCCCTTTGCCTTGTCCGGAAGACAAGGTGTAAACGATGCCTTGCGGGGTTTCTTCCGATGCCGCACGCAGCCCCAGCGCGACGTTGAGCTGCACCGGCGGGCCACCGGCGGCCGGATCAAACCGCATCAGCGGATCGTCGTCCTTGCTCCCCGACGAGTAGTACGTCTTGCCGGTTGACTTCGCGAAGATGAGGTAACGGTACGGGCCGTCCGGACCGGTCTGAATCACCTTCCCGGCCTTCACGTCGTACGCGAAGAAGCGAATCCCCTTCAACTCGGCATCGGCCCCTTCCGCTGTGCCTCCATAGAAGATCAACCGCTTTGGATCGAGCACGCTCGTCGGAATCGCGTGCTTGGGCACGGGCCCGCGGACAACCACTTCCGACTCGCCCGTGGATGGGTTGCATCGCAGGACCCAGTCCCCTTCATAGTGGTATTGGTCGGTGGTCACGCGCGGCGATCCGCGATGGGTGCCGAAGTAGATCCACCCGTCGCTTCCCATGTCGAGGCGGCTGTGGATTTTTCCGGGAACGTAGTGCCCCTCCGGCATGTTGAGGAGTTGCTTGACGTCGATCAGCTTGCGGAACGTCTTCCGCTCCGGGTCGTACTCGTAGACGAACGCGTTGCCGGCCGGAGCGAGGTGATCTCCGATCGACGCGTAGTACTTCCCGTCGACGGCCAGGCTATCCCCCCAGTTCGACCACGGGTTGCCGGGGTAGTCCTGACCGGGATAGTAGAGGAAGTCGACCGTCGGTGCGGTCCGCGCGACCTTCACGTCGTCCTTGAGCGTGCTGGCCGGCTTGAGAAACTCGTCGCTGGTGTCAGTCGCGGTAGCCTTCCCGCCCGGAAGCACGGGAGGGAACACCGGAGGTTCGGGCTTCGCGGCTTTTGGCTTCTCCTTTGCCGCGGCAGCCGGCTTCTTGGCCGTTTTCTTTTCCGGTGCTTTGCTCTTTTCCTCGGCGGAGGCTTTCGGCAGCGTGAACGACGCGGCAAGCAGAGAGGCGAACAGCAGGACGCGCACCATGAGGAGCCTCAGTGTCGACCAGGTAACGGCGGGCCAGCGTGACGCAGGACAGGAAGCGCAGTCCGCTTCCTGTCACCGGTGTCATACCCCGACCTGTGTCGACGTTCAACGGGTCGAGGCCGTTTCCGCCGGTTCCTGGTTCTCGCTCAATTCGGCTTCTCTGGCCGGAGGCATCTCGCGAGGGATCTGATAGCGAGCGAGAAGCTTCACTTCAGGCTCAGCGCCCCGGGTTCCGCGATCGGTCGGAACCGACGTCGTCCAGACTTCCGCCGACCGCACTGTCGCCGGCACCACCACGCCGCGACGCAGCGCGTCGTCCGCGAAAAACCGGCAGATCCGCAATCGCAGTTCATCCCCTTCCGAGCGGCGGTCCGGCTGCGTGAGTTGAGCGGCCCGCAACATGAAGGCCTTCCACACAAACGAACGCCGTCCCGCCGGCGCGTGACTTGCCAGCGCGGGATTCTCGAGGCTCGACCAGGCAGAGAATGGCAACGGATTGTCCTCCGAGTCGAGCAGCACGACATTCAACTGAATATCTAAATGGGGAGCATCCGGTCCGAACATGTGCCAGCGCTGCGACGCGGCCGCAAACTGCCACGGCCATTCGAGCGGCGGCACGTGAAATTTCCATCCCTGGGGGCCGAAGGTGTAATTCCAGTTCATGAGCACCAGCCCGGCGAGAAACCAGGTCGCGAACTTTTCCCGAAGGTTGAATTCCGATCGCGGCGATGCGAAAGCAGGTTGGAAGGAGTCGATCTTTGCGTGCCGGCGGAGGACTTTGGCGAACGCGCGTTCCAGCCAGCGCCAGTCGTCCGGCGACAGCAGAAGCGGCGTGAGGGCCATCATGGTCGCCGAGAACAGACCCGCATCGAGCGCCAGTGAAATGCCGCCATGCAGCGCGACGATCGAAGCGATGGCCGCCCTCCGGCCCCAGGGCTGCCCCCAGGGCGAGAGGATCATCAGCGGGAGCGCATACTCGAGGAGCAGCACGCCTCGGGAGGCGACGTGCAGGCACCCGGCGGGAAGCATTTCAAACAGGGCGGCCCCCGGCCGCCGGAACGTTTCCATCTTCAGCACGCGAGCGACGGCCGTCCCTTCCGCCCACCACGACGGGCCGGACTTCAGCCAGGCGGTGGCGAGGTAGACGAACGCGATCTGTGCGAAGACTCCGAGCACCGCGATTGAGGCCCAGGTCGAGTCATCCCGCTCGGGACGGCGCAAGGAAACGTCACACATCCCTGCCTGGCATGTGTCCGCTCGCCCCCGCGCTGCCGCAATCCGCGCATCGACAGAGAACCGTGCCCCGAGCGGAAGCAAAGGAGCCCACAGCAGCATCGACGCGAGGACCTCGTCGGCCCCGATCAGCAGGAGCGGATTGCGGTGGGCGACGGCGCTGAACGCAAAGAGGCTCAGGGCGGCCATTGTCCGCGATTGCCAGCCGATCAGCAGGAGGATGTGGACGGCGACCGTCGATGCGGCGAATAGCGGGACACCCCAGCGCGTCGTCTCCAGCCACGTGAGCAGCGACGGCCAGCGAGGAATCTCGCGGATGCGGGAGAGGAATTCTCCGGAAACGGGACCCGCATTCGAGCAGAGGTCGGCGAAGACTTCCCAGCGCCCCCAGCCCTGCCCTAAGAGGATGAGTGCGAGAGTGATGCGGAAGAGGCCGATCGAGCGCAGATCCGTCGTCACGAGGGGAGACCACCACTCGGGACGCGGGAGTGCAGAGACCGCTTCGGGAACGCGTGGGCCTTCCATAGCCACTGCTCCGGTTCGACACAGACGGACTTCCAGGGACGAGCCCGCGAAATCTATCAGCGAACGTCTCGGCGTCCCATGTCAATCTGGGGCAATCAGGGGGACAGCAGGTGGCAGTAGGCCTCCGTGGCATCCCCCTTCAGCGGAACGCAGGCGATCTCCGCGAGGGCACCGACCGCAATCGCTCCAGACTCTTTCATCCCAAGAGCCCTTGCCCCGGCGCCCGTCGCCATTTCAAGGAGCTTGTCCGGCGGAAAGTCAGTGACTTTGCGTCGCAGGAACATCACTTCGCCCCACAGGCTCAAATCGGGGTTGGAGGCCCGGCTATCCGTGCCGAGGGCCACGGGAATTCCGCGCCGCAGCATCTCCCGCCAGGGGTGAGGCGAATGTCCAAAGTACGCGTGGGTGCGCGGGCAGTAGACGACCGTCACCTGAGGCTGGCCGGCGAGAAACTCGATCTCGTCCGCTGCGAGGTAGTTCCCATGAACGACCAGTGACCGCGGCGCGCGGGCAAGGATCCGGAGGTAGTCGAGCGGTCGCGATCCGCGTGCAAGAACGTCGTCGCGCCAGATTCCAAACGATTCCAGCAGGCGCCGAAACGTTCCCGTCCCCTGCGACAAGAGTTCGAGCTCGTCTCGGGTTTCGGCAAGATGCATGGCCACCGGCGCCGATTCCGCAATCGCCAATTCCACGAGACGCTCGAAGAGCCGTGGATGGACGCTATACGGCGCATGAGGGCTCAGTCCGCCCGACAGCGCTGGATTCTGAAGCTCGCGGGCTGCCTCCAGGTGGTGACGGGCAACCTCCCACTGTGCATCGATCCGGTCGGGCGAGAACCCAAGCAATTCGCGGAACACGACGCCGCGAAAGCCGCACCGTGCGGCGGCTCCGAAGATGAGATCATCGGTGGCGATCTCTCCCAGCGCCGTCACGCCGTTCGCGACGCTCTCGCCCCATCCCGTCGAGACCAGCTCAGCGATGCCGAGCGTGCGAGTGTTGCGGTGGGTGACGACCGACTGGATCCAGTCGGGAAAGGGAGCCGCCGGACCAAGGGGAGCGGCGAGGCCGCTGAATTCGAGATGCGTGTGGGCGTTGACCAGCCCGGGGATGAGGGCCGTATTGCAGAGATCAATGGCCCGCGGCTCGTGACGGGTGTGAATCGCAGCGACACGTCCGCCAACGATCTCGATCGTCGCCGATTCGAGTGGCGGACTCGTGACCGGAAAGATCCAGCGGGCCCGATAACGAATCGTTCCCTCAGTGAATGGGATGCGGAGGAGCGACGGCGCGGGAGACGGACCGCTCATGGCATCGACGGCCTGGCCGTCTTGACCAGCGCCCGCCCGGCCAGCGCTCCCGTCGGCTGTCCCTGGTAGACGGCGGGCGTGCCGTTCACGAAGACATACCGCAGTCCGCGGCTATAGCGGTGGGGATCGGCGAAAGTCGCTTCGTCGCGGAACGATTTCGGGTCGAAGACGGCGATGTCCGCGAAGAATCCGGCCTTCAGATAACCGCGTTCCGGCAAGCCCAGAATATCGGCTGGAAGACCGCTGGCGCTGCGGATGGCCTGGGCCGGCGGCAGTGTCTTTTCCTCGATCGAATAGAGTCCAATCTTCCGCGAGAAGGTGCCATAGCTGCGGGGGTGGGGACGATCGGCATTGGGAATATAGGCTCGGCCGTCGGACGCCGTCGCCACCCACGGAAGCCGCATCGCAAAGCGGACGTCGTCTTCGTCCATATTGAAATTGACGACGGCCGCTCCACCGCTTCGGGTGATCGTCAAGGCCGCATCGAGAGGCGTCACGCCTTCGCTCTCTGCGATCTCGTGCAGGTTCTTTCCCACCCATGCCTGCTTGGGCGCATAGCGGGCCAGCACAATCCGCTTTCCCTCGTCGGCGAGTTCAAGGCTCCGCTGCATCTCGCCCCGAATCCGCTTCCCCGTCTCCTCGTTCTGCAGACGCTTGAGAAGTTCGGGCTGTCCCCCCGCGCGGGCCCACGTCGGAATCAGCGTCGCTTCCAGCGATGTGCTGGAAGCGATGTAGGGATACTGGTCGGCGGTCACTTTCTGCCCCTGGTTGCGGGCCGCTTCGATCTGCTCGACCGCCTGGCGGATCAAACCCCACGCGTCACGGCCGCTCGCTTTGAAATGCGAGACGTGCACGGGCAGCCCCGCATCCTTTCCGATCTTGAGAGCCTCCCCCACGGACGCCAGCAGGTTGACCCCTTCACCGCGGATGTGGCTGGCGTAAATCCCTCCGTGCGCTGCGACCACCTTGGCGATCGACGTGATTTCGCCGGTGTCGGCGTAAGAGCTTGGTACGTAAATCAGCCCTGTCGACATGCCCCAGACGCCGTCCCGCATCGCCGCTTCGGCCAACTCGCGCATGCGGGCGAGTTCTTCGGGTGTCGGCGCGCGGTTGGCCGTCCCCATGACGGCATCCCGAAGCGAACCTTGCGGAAGGAGGTGGGCCACGTTGGTCCCCGCTCCGGCCGCGTCGATCTTACGATGGTATTCCCCCGCGTTGACCGGACCCGACCCGCAGTTTCCAGTCACGACGGTCGTGCAGCCCTGCATCAGAAAGTTGACGTTGCCCCGGGTGAGCGGATCGACCACCTGGCTGTCGCTGTGGTTGTGCAGGTCGATAAACCCCGGGGTGATGACAAGCCCCCCGCAATCCAGAGTGAGATCGGCCGATCCGAGGGGGAACGTGCCGACCGCGACGATGCGGCCTTTGGCAATGGCCACGTCGCCCACGACCGGATCGCCTCCTGTTCCGTCGTAAAGCGTCCCCCCTTTGAGCAGGACGGTGGCATGGACTGGTTCGTCTCCCGCGGCGAACGCTGTTGCCCACAGGGTGGAAGCCACGAACGCCACCCATCCATACGACGCAATCTTCATGGCACGGCCACCAATTGGGTTGTTCTCAAATCGAAATGCGGAGTCTTCTGGCGAGGGTCGCCCGAGTCCAGTAGCCCCGGCGGGTGCATCGTCAACGGTTGGAGTTGGGGATCGCTCCCCGGCGTTCCGGGCGTTCTCAAGGCCACAGATCCGGCCACCCGACTCCAGTTCCTCGCAGGGAAAAGATGCTAGCGCTTTTTCTTTGCCGCCTTCTTTTTCGAGGATTGGGCCGCCTGGGCCTTCGCCTTGCCGGCCGAAGCGGTCTTCTTCGCAGGCTTTTTCGAGGCCGATTTCTTCGCCGACCTGCTCCCGGAAGGAAGAGCCGGCGCGCCGCTTTCTCCGGACTTGTCTCCTGAGAAGATGCGGTCCCATCCCGAGGAGAACTTCTTGGTGGATCCGGTGTGGACGGTGTAGCCAGTCATCGCGACATCAGCTCCTGATCGCATTAGCAGGCTCGTCTCCGAGCCTTACTGTGTCTCTGCCGGCGCGACGATCCGCGTGGAAACGTCGTGAGTCCCGGTTCTGATCCGCAGTGCGACATTCTGCCGAGAATGCGCTCGCGTGCAAACTCCTGGCGCCGTGATCCTCAGGGAAGGCGGACAAGAATAACACCCTTCAATCCTCCCGGAGAATTCGGTCCGACTTCACTGCCGCCAACGAGTACAGACGTTCCCGTTGCGTGCCGAATGAATTTCAGGAGTTCCAGAGTTTCGACTTCGTACCGGACCGTATACATTTCGAGGCCTGCCGTTAAACTGGCGATTCTTGAGCGACTTTTCTCCGATACCGAAGCCTGTTTCTCACGGGTATTCACCGCGAATCATCTCCGATTCGATCTCCGGACAGGATCTATGGCGAAGAAGAAGGCGGTTCGCGGACCAGGAGCGGGGACGAAGATCCGCGTCCGCGACGGCATTTCGATTCCCGAATTCCCTGACGTCGCCTGCGGCGGCTGGACGGGGATGGTGGTGGACGTCTCGGGAAAGGAAAACCCGCAGTATGTCATCGAGTGGGACGGCGACGCGCTTCAGAAGATGCCCAAGGCCTACATCGATGAGTGCGAACAGAAGAATCTGCTTTACACAATGGCTTGCCTGCCGGCCGATTCGCTGGAATTTCTGACTCCGGCGGAATAGGTGCCGTCAGCGTGCGCGGGAGACGCTCTTACGCCGAGGTCGATTGCCGGGCCCGTACGGTCGATTCCATGACAGCGACGACTTCGTCGGGATCGAGCATCGACGTGTCCAGGTGGATCGCGTCCTCGGCCGCGCGAAGCGGCGCGACGTCGCGCGATGCATCTCGCTGGTCCCGGTCGAGAATCTGGGCGAGGATTTCGTCGAACGAGTGCGTTGTCCCCTTCCGCTCGAGTTCGCGTTGACGGCGGCGGGCCCGTTCGTCCGGGGCGGCGGTGAGGAAGAACTTGCACTCGGCTTGCGGGAAGACGATGGTCCCCTGGTCTCGCCCCTCGGTGACGATGTCGAGTCCATCGGCCGTCTGCCGCTGCAACTCGACCATCGCGTCGCGCACTCCCGCGATGACCGCGACTCGCGATGCCGCCACCGACGCTTCCGCCGTGCGGATGGCTTCGCTGACGTCCTGGCCATCGAGCAGGATGTGCCCCTCCTGAAGCGTCAGCCGGACACGCCGGGCGACTTCGACCGCCGCCGGACGATCTTCCGGGTCGACGCCGGCCCGCACGCAGGCGAGGGCCACGGCCCGGTACATCGCTCCCGTGTCGAGAAACCGGAAGCCCAGGCGCTCGGCCAGCCGCCGGGCCGCGGTGCTCTTTCCCGACCCGGCCGGACCATCAATCGTCACGATCATGAAGAGGTCAAGTCCGCTGAAAACGCTGCGCGAGTTCGTCCACTGACAACATCGGAGCGGTCCGCTCGCCCACCATCCGATCCACCGAGACCGAATCCTTGAATCCGCTCCCCGTCACCATACAGACGATCGTCGCCTCGGGCGAGACAAGCCCTTCCTCGGCCGCCTTCAGCGCGCCGGCCAGCGGCACGGCAGCCGCGGGCTCGCAGAAGATTCCTTCCTCGCGGGCCATTCGGGCCTGGACGTTCCAGACAAATTCGTCCGCGACGAGGTGTCCCGTTCCGCCCGTCGCGCGGCACTCGGTCAGGCATTCCTGACCGTCCGTCAGGCTGGCCACCTGCAGGCCGCTCACCTTCGTGGTGCAGATGACGGGAGTTGCCGCAGCCTTCCCCTCGCGCAGCGGTCCGGCGATTGTCGCGTTTCCTTCGGGTTGAACGACTTCGACCTTCGGAACGCGCTCGACCGAATTGCTGCTGAGCAGGTGCTGATAGCCGCGCGCGACACCCAATGCGAGTCCGCCGCCTCCCGCGCAGCAGAAAACGTGGTCAGGGGGAGTTCGCTCGAGCTGACGCGCCAGCTCATAAGCGATCGTCTGCACGCCCGTCATTCCGACAGGGCAGTCCCGAAACGAGCTGATCTGGAACATGGCGTCGGGACGGCGGCCGCGCTCCAACAGCAGATTCAGCGTTTCGCCGGTGGCTGCCGGCTCGAGCCCGAAGCCGCGGACCCGCACCAGCTCGGCCCCGTAGGCCAGCATCTGCTTGAGCTTCTCCATCGGAGCCGTCTCCACGATGGCGATCTCGCAGCGGATTCCCGCCGCCGCACAATACGCGGCCAGGGCGGCCCCGGTGTTCCCGCTGGAACTGGCGATGCAGTACGACTTCCCCTGCGACTTCATGTGCGAGACGGCGACGACGGCGAAACGGTCTTTGTAAGACCCCGAGGGGAGCGTCGTCTCCAGCTTGAAGAAGAGGTTTTTCAGGCCGGCCTTCGGTCCGATGGACCGCGAGCGCAGCACCGGCGTCACTCCTTCGCCGAGGGAGATGCGTGACTCTTCAGGGACCGGCGCGATGCCGGCTGCCCATTGCCAGATGCTCATGAAGGCGATTCCCTGCGTTGCCGAGAGGACAAAGTGGCGCAACCACAATTCGTCCTACGGTAACAATCCCGCCTTCGGGACGCATCATTCCCAGTTGTCCATGATCTCTTCGATTGACCGCGAACTGGCAGCGACTGCCCCGCACAGGATGCCCGATGCCGGCGGAATGTCGAACGGCTCCGGTGACTCGTCGCCGGCGGAGGCTGGGGTGGGAACGAGTTTCTCGAGCGTCGTGTGCAACATCTCGCGCGAAAGGTGCGTCTTGACGAGATACTCGCTGGCGCCGCCGTGAATCGCCGCAAGCACCGTTTCCTTGCTGGCATCGCCGGTCAGGATGACGACCTTGACGGTGGCCAGAATCGGATGTGTTCGAAAGGCCTTGAGTGTCTTCAGGCCGTCCCAGCCAGGCATCTGCACGTCGACCAGTGCAATGTCCGGCGGATCCTCGATTGCCTTGTAGTATCCTTCGGACCCTTCGCAGGCCATCGAAACGGCGTAGTCGCGCCGCAGCATCGAGGCGACGAGGTGACGAAACAACGGCTCGTCGTCGATGACGAGAACGCGCGTCCGCGGTTTCATGAGTCTCGTGCTCCGTGGTGTCATGATCTAAACGCCGCCAGTCGCCCGCGCCACGTCGGAACGAATCCCTTCCCACTCGTTGAACATCGAATTCAACTGCCGCAACATTTCCAGGCTGCGCTCGGTCGGAGACAGACTGTGATCATTCCTCGACTGACCGGCCGCGCCGTCGCTGCCGACGACCGCTCCGGTCGCCGGCGCGGCATCCGTCTTGGGTGTATTTTGAACATTCACGACAGTCGCTCCCCCGCCTGGCCCAGGCAGACGCTCCAGTCCGGTCACAGCCCCGTTCGCGAGTGCCGGATGACCGCCCGTGTTGGGAATATAGATCAGGGAATCCAGGGTGTTGCGGAAGCGAAACGCCTGCGAGGCGGAAAGGCTGCACAAGAACGGTCATGCTCGTCAGTCCCCGCACAGCCCCTACGACCGGGAGAGGTCGTTAGTGTATTTGCTCGTGGACAACACCCGGACCCCGCGCCTAGAATTTCCTCCGATTCGAAGACATGAGCAGTTCTGGCTTTTTTTTCGACACTTCCCGAATCCTCTGCGGCATGGACAGCTATCCCGAGCAGTACCTGGAGGGGCTGAGGCTCTTCAATGAGGAAGAGTTTTTTGAGGCCCACGAAATCCTCGAGGAGCTCTGGCAGGAAACCCTGGGAGACGAACGGAAGTTCTATCAGGGACTTATTCAGGCGGCCGTCGCGCTCTTCCATTTCGGCAATCAGAATTACGGCGGAGCCCGAAAGGTCTACGGGACTTCGTCGAAGTATCTCGAGCGTTACGGCGAGTTCTACGGCGGCATCCCCCTCGGCCAGTTCCTGCAGGACTTCAAGTTCTGCTTCCAGGAACTGCTTGATTCGCCGGAGGCGTGTCCGACCCACATCGTGCTGCGGGACGAACGAATCCCGAAGATTCCCCTTCCCGTCGGCACCGGAGAATGATCGATGGCTTCGCCATTCGACCTGCGTCCTCAACTGGCTGCGTTCCAAGGCACCGCCCCTCTCTTTCCGCTCCCGGGCACGGTCCTTTTTCCCCATATTCTCCTGCCGCTGCACATCTTTGAGCCGCGCTACCTCCAGATGACGGCCGACCTCCTCAAGGGGAACCGGCTGCTGGCGATGGCCCTGCTGAAGCCATCCGATGAATCGAGCGATCCCTTCTTGAGCGAGTTGACCCATCCTGGATTCTCGGAGGACCGTCCCGCCATTCACTCGACGGTGTGTCTGGGCCAGGTCGTGGCGGAAGAGCGCCTTCCGGACGGTCGGTACTACATGGTTCTTCAGGGACTCGCGCGAGCGCGTGTGCTTTCGGAAGAGACGGATACGGGGCTTCCGTATCGCATCGGTCGCCTGAAGCTGCTCCAGGACTGCTATCCGTCGAATTCGACGATCGATCGGCAGGCGCATTGGGAACAGATCCAGGGAGGGTTCCGCGACCTGTTTCCGGACGTCCAGCTCGACCGGCTTTTCCAGCAGACGAAGACCTCGGAGGTGCCGCTCGGAATCCTGTGCGACATCCTCGCCTACGCGATGAAGCTCAAGCCTTTGGACCTCCAGAAGCTGCTCGAACAGGTCGATGTCGACCAGAGAAGCAGCCGCCTCGTCCGTCACTTGCGGAAGCGCAGCGGCGCCAAGTCTTCACGTCGCCCGGTGGCCGCTGCCCGGCCAGGCTTCCCGCCCCGCTTCAGCACGAACTGAACCGGCGATTGCCCTCGTACAGGAAGTCGTTCTGGACGCGCTGGCTGCGGTCCTGTTCATGGCGGTTGCCGTTCCACGAATGCATGTTGGAGACGTGGTCTGTTCGGAAGGGGCCGGGAACTCGGCACGTTGACGGCGACCCGGTGTGGTCTGAAAGGCGAAATCACCCTTGCCGTTGTGGAACGCTTCCGGACCTCCTCTCAGTCCGCTCGCTCGTTCGGCGGAATATGGAGGACAGTCATCGCGGCCGATTCCCAGCCACGCGGCTGCCCCTTGCGCCAGCCGTCCCACGAGATGAAGTATCTCTCCCCCTTCTCATCCAGCGCATTGCCGAACGAGCCGTCGAGGGCATAGCCGTACTTCTCCCAGAAGTGATCGTGCAGGAAGGCGAGAACCTTTCGCTTTCCTGTCTTCAGGTCGAACTGGACGACGGGGGTGCCGTCCTTCGCGGCGCCACCATGCGCCCCCGGGACGTAGTAGAGGTAGCGGCCGGCGGGGTCAGCCTCGATGGAGGCGATGTATTCCTGCGACGCGACGCGGGCCGTGCCCAGCGACGTAACCTCTCCCGTGGCGACATGGAACGCCCACAGGTCGGCCTTCGTTCCGGACGTGCCATAGATCATTCCCTGCGGGGTCTCGCGCGTGCAGGAGCGAACGTGGGGGAGCTTTGAGGGCGTGACTTGATTCGTCTCTGGGTCGTACTGTTTCCCTTCCCCGAAGACACGACCAGTGGTGTGGGAGAAGATGAGTGTTCGCGTGGGTCCGTCGTCCGCGGTGCAGAGAAGTTTTCCGGTTTTTACGTCAAGGGCGAAGAACTGGATCTTCTGGTTGGCGGCGTCGCGGCCGGGGGCGGTGCCGCCGTAGAAGATCATCCGCTTCGGATCGAGCACGCTGGCAGGAATGGTGTGCTTTGCGATGGGCCAGCGGGCGACCACCTGCGTCTCGCGCGTGGCGGGGTTCGTCTTCAGGATCCACTCACCGCGGTACCCGTGCCTGTCGTCAGTGATCGTGGGGGACCCGCGGTCGGTCGCGTAGTAGAGCCAGCCGTCGCTCCCCAGGTCGATGCGGCTCTGCATTTCGCCGGGACGGTAATTCATGTCCTCCGGAAAGGCGTTGACCGATTCGAGGAACTTCGTGGTGTCGCACAACAGTCGGAACCGTTTCGGCGTCGCGTCATACGCCCACAGCAACGCCGTGCCCCGCGGCGCAAGATGGTCGTTCGACGAACTGTAGTAGGTGTCTCCAACGACGAGGCCGTCGGAACGGTGAGACCACGGGTTGCCGGGGTAGTTCTGCTCGGGATAGAAGGCGAAGTCGACCGTGGGCGGGGTTTTCGCGATCTCGACTCCCTCGCTCAGAGTATTGCCCGGCTTGAGGAACGCGTTCGCCGACTCGGTGACGACGCTCCGCCCGTCCGGCAGTTTCGGAGGATAGGGCAATGGATAGCGGTCTGTGAGTGAGCGCCCCGGGCGGACTGGTTTCGCGGAGCGTGGCGGTTCGTCACTCCACGCATTTCGGCCGACTGCCGCGTTCAATCCCAGTACGAATGCCGCCGCAAGAAACGTTCGCAAAGCCATCGGCAGTCTCCTGAGGACCGGAGCTTGGATGGGGTAATTGACTGGTGAGAACTCAGGGCTCCGAATCCATCCCGCCGACATTGTGTGGAACAGCCTTCAGACACAGCAACGTAATCGCTCATCTCCGATGAACGTGATACGCGCGGAACCGGGCCACCCGCCGTCGAACTCTCGGCAAGAGACCCGGTTGCCGCCCCACCATTCCAGGACTTTCACAAGCATTCGAGTATCTGGCCTTCACGCGGGCGAAGTTGTGCGCTCACGGCGTGAGGCTCTTTATCCATTGCGTAGCGAACGTCCCCCGCCGGCTCGCTCCAGCGTCCCAATCGCCGGCGCTGGTGGTCGTTCCTCGGTGAATGTCATTCCACGTCGAGGAGATCCCGTCATTTATTCGGCTTTTCCTGAACCCAGGTCGATCCGTAAAGAGGGGGGAGATGGAGCCGGATCGAACGGGATCCCTCCATTTTGAACTCCTTGCGGGAAACGATGTCCCGCCAGTGTCCGTCTTCGGCCTTGTCATTGTGGTCGACGAACTGCTGAGGCAATTCAATCGCCTCCTCGATTTCCTTGCGTCCGAAATTCAACGCGGTCAGGGCGAGTTCCTCGCTTGGAAGGCGCATCAGTAGCAGACAGAGGCCCTTCGATTCGGGCTCCAGGACGTCCAGAAGTTCGGCTTCCGCGAGTTCATATTTCTTGCGCGCGGCCAGCAGGACCTTCAGCCGAGAGACGTAGGATTCGGAATCGCGAAGCTGGCGGGGCACCGGTCCGTACAGGCTTTGGGCGCGCGGAAGTCCGAACGCCGACTCATTGGTATCGGGCGCTGATCCCAGCAAGTCGACACCTCCGCGATTGACCCACCGGTAGTCGCCGTCCTCGATGCGATCCTTGACTCCCTCTTCCGGAACCGGCAAGGCCCCGACCAGATCCCAGCTCGAGAGGCTGAAGACCCCCGGCTGCAGGGCATTCGTGGCCGTCAGAAGCAGATGGCCGCGGCGGATCTCACGGATTTCCTCGTCGGTCGCATGGTACGGATCCTTCACACCGACGGCAGGAGCGATGAACCCGGCAAACGTCGTCGCGATTCCGTCCCGTTCAGGACGGTAAAGCTTGTTCCATGGGGCCGACTTTCCAGCGACGCGGGACCGCATGTCGTCCAGCATCCGTTCTCGGAGTTGCTTTCCGGTCTGCGTGCGCCCGCCGACGTCGAAAGTCTCATCCTTGCGGTGCTCGGGCTCGACCAGTTGGTAGGTGATCTCGTCATGATTCTGGAGGTCGTGAACGAGCGAGACCGGCTGGATGTCGGCTTCGAGCAGCCATCGAAAGGCCAGTCGTAACGGTCCGGCATCACCTGTCAGGAGGGCGTCGAGGCATTGTGCCCGAGTGAAGAAGTCGTACGACAGGTCGGGACCATGCTGGGTGAACTTCTTGAGGGTCTCCAGGGGGACGTTCAACTCATGAAAGCTCCATCCCCCGAGCTTCCGAATCGAGTAAGCCAGCGTATCGGTTCCGGTTACTGACAGCGGGTGCTTGAAGTGCAACGTTTTGGTCGTCCCCGGCTTCGGCTCGATCCCCAGGAAGGGGACCGCATCGAGGCGCACGATGGGAGTCCGCCGGCTTACGATGGTCCGCACGGCGTCTCCGACAATCGCCCGCTGCGCCGCAAACGTGGGGTCCGACCAGTTGAGAGCCGGCTGCGCCGGCTTGAAGTAATGGAGATACACCCAGCGCCGCCGCTTTCCATCGACTCCCTCCACTTCGCCCGTGGCGCTCCAGCCGCTCCACTCCTTTGCCTGAGGAGCGGCATCGTTCGAATTGATCAATCCCGGCAGATATCCTTTGCGGGTGAGCTGAGCGGCTGCGTCCCTGGACACATGGGCGACGTCCCATTCTCCTTTCACCTCAGGAAGCAGCGTCCAGTCCTTCTCGTCGATCTGCACCATCGAGAACATCCCCGGGTAATCGCGAAAGTTCCGGGTCGCCAGGTGAAAATCCGCACCAAGCCCGGTGTGCAGCGGCACGAGGTCGCCGGCAATCACCGCTTCATATTCAGCCGCCACCGCCACCATGCGGCGATACTCGGCCTCGCTCCCCAGAGCGGGATCCAGATCCAGCGAAATGCGATCGAACCAGCCATCAATCGTCGGGGTGAACTCACCCTCGCGGACCCCGCCTGATCGATTCAGGGGCCCTGTGTGCAGGAGCTCGATTCCGACGTCGTTGAGAGTTTTCCAGAGTTGCGGTTCCCCCCAGGTCGCGATGACCGACTTCCCCTCGGGTGTGATGACGGAACCGGGGTAATCCAGCAGCCAGACGGATGCCTTCTTTGTCGCTTCGCGGGGCTGAGGTTCTCCGAAAGGATGCCTCCACTGGATGCCGCGGCCGGATATCCCTCGAGAGGCTTCGGCGGCCTGGTGGAGCATGGATTCCTTCTGGAGCCATTCCACGTCCCTGGATACGACGGCCTTGGATACAACGGCCGGGGATGCCGGGCTCGTCTCTTGGGCCTGGATCGGTAACGAGAGTGCAAGCAGCACGATGGCCTGCAGTGATCGGCCTTGAAACCAAAGGGAATCCTTCACGTGCCATTCCTCCGGGCGTCCATTGCAGCTCGTAGTCAGTATGGGTTTCGGCCAGACACGGACGACACCCCACACTACCGCGGTCGAGCGATTGCACCATCGGGGGCCGCCGGATTACCTCGCGGTCAGGAAATGCGACGCGACGGACATCCGATCGAGTCCTTCGAGCACATTTCCTTCGCTCCGAGATCTCGGAACAGTGCTTCCATCGGCCAGAAGCCAGCGCTCGCCGAAGGACGGAAAACGAGTGGGTCTAGAGGTGCTGTCGGATGGTCCGGAGACGCGATGACCAGCGTCAACTTTCTGCCCGGGCAAAATCTGTCGCGATGCCCCCGTCTGCGGGCAAGCCACCATGCCGGAGGGTGGGTCACCTCGCATGCACGTGAAAAATGTAATCTCAATCCCTCAAACCGCTCCCACGGCATCCAATGTCGGCAGGACGACTCGTTCCAGGAATGGCCGAGTGAAGGTCAGTGGTGCCGTGATGCCGATGAAGCCCCAGCAGAACGCCCAGCCCACGACTCCCCGACCGAGGCCGATTCGAGTTCCGATCCGGCTGCGTTCCGCCACGATGCCGAGGGCCTGGAGCCCAAAGAACAGGGTCGGCTTCCCCCATCCGGTTCCCGTTGAGCCAGAGATCACGCCGTCGTGGACAATCCCAGAGAAGAGGAACACGGCGACCAGCGCTCCGACGGATCCGAATCTCGAACGAATCGGTCGAAAGATCGATTGATGCACGAAATCCCGGAACGCCAGGTTCCAGCGCCGTCCCCAGTACTCCGAGAGCGAAGTCGCACGAATCGGGCACCGCATGATCGGCTTGGCGTCCACGCCCATTCGACGCCACACCAAAGAGAGCAGGTCGAATGCGCCGAACAAGAGAGTGAATGCAATCCCGACCATCCCAATCCATGCGGCGAAAAACCGGGAGCGAATCAGCAACGCGGGAGCAGCAACGTACATGAGCGTCAGGCCGAGAATGGTCTTCGACAGTGCGAATCCCCACTCCCGGAGCCTCGGCTTCCTCGCCGCGTCTTTCGGTCCCAGGAAGGCGTTGATGTCCATTCCAGGCCACAGGAACAGAAAGCTGAGAGTCCGCCTCGTCGGACCTTCGAAAACGAACGAGGAAGCCGCCAGGCTGGCCCACTTCATGGACATGAAAACTGAGTAAGTCAGTGTCCACATCATGATCCAGGGCGGAGATCTTTGGATCGCCACGGCAACCACAGGTGGTAGCAGCGCCAGCGGCAGCCAAACGGCGGTCCGCGGTTGATCGGTGCGTGCTGAGCATCCCGCGAGCGTCGTCATTGCGCAATCCCCCCGATTCGTTGGTCACCCAATGACTGACCGCAAGATGGCGCCCTAAGTAACAGGAGAAATCGTCGGGACTTCAGGCATTTTGCGATGCCCGGAGTCAAAGTCGCATCCGTCGCTCATGAGTCCAGGGCCTGCAGTCACTTGCCCACGTCCAAAATGCCAAACTCCCACGGCGGGACGGACTCCTTGTCGGCACGCAGCCCGCGGCCGGCTTTCCACGGCGACCATCGATCAGGCTTGAGCTCGATCCCTCATCGCCTCGCCGTTAACACCACGTTTCTTCTCGAGTTGATGGATCGTCAACTCAGCCTCGCGTGAAACCTGGTTCGCATCGCTGCGGCGGTTCGCGTTGGTGGACCGGACTTGTTACGCTTCTGGCCCGGTCTGCCGGCGACTGAAGTCGCTCTGTGACAGGGCAGATCTCCGATTCCTTCCCCTCATCTGGAATGCTCTCAAATGGTAACCGTCGGCATGAACTATCACGTCATTCCAGGAAAGCAGAAGGATTTTGAAGAGAAGTTCAGCGGCGTGATCGACGCACTGCGAGCGGCGGCCGGCCATACCAGTTCCACTTTGTGGAAGGACGTCAGCGACGATGCCTCCTATCTCATCACCAGCGAATGGTCAGATGAAAAGGCATTTCAGGACTTCATCCGCAGCGATGCGTTTCGAGCTGTGACGACCTGGGGGAAAGAGCAGATTCTTTCGGGCCGGCCGCAACACAAGATCTACAAGCACTGACCACGGAATCGCAAATCCTCGGGGGGCAGGAACGACGAGCCTTCGAAACGCCGGATACGGTCCAGACCGCTTCTCTCCTGGAGTCCAGACTCTGGAGACTTCTGGGCAGACGTCCTCCAGCGCAACACCGCTCTTTTCGTCTCAACGGCATCTCGATCCGGTTTCGCGACCGCCCCAACTTCCGAATCGTGTGGCGTTGTCTCGTTCGCACCGCCCTCGATTTCAAGAGTCCGTCGCAGCCAGCCGACCTTTGGTGGGGAGCGTTACCCACGCTCGGCCGTTGACTCACCCACCCGTGTCGGTGTCGCGTTCGGCAACCGGGTCGTCACTCAGTTCCTCCGGGGATTCTTCCAGAGCCACCGCCCAGGCGAAGTAGACGGAACCATGGATCGCCGGCCGCTCGGCGGGATCGACGCCGGCAAACTGGCAGAAGGCGGGAAGCGTCTCCGCGTCGAATGACCGCTCATACGCGTCGAACGAATACCAGTCATACTCATTGAACGCGGGATCCATCCGCTCGTCCGGATCCATGAGAATATCCAGCTCGCGGCTCGCCACCTTTGCAATCCGGATGAAGTCTGCAGGATCATCGATATAGGCGATGAGCTCACGGACCAGAGCAATCGCCAGATCCAGTTCGTCCGACGACTCATCGGCATGGCGAGTCGCGAGGATCCCCTGAAAAATCTCCGCCCGCTCCGCCGCAATCCGTTCGAAATCCTCGACTCCGGGGATGTCCCGGTCTTCCGACTCTTCCCCCTCGTCGACGGGGTCCTCCGGTAACGGAAAGATTTGATTGATGCGGTTCCCGAAGGACGCCCAATGGACGATCTCGCGGAACCAGTTCTCCGGAAGGGGATCCTCTTCGAGGACAAACGCCTCTTCGACGACGAGCCGCACCGGGAACTTCTTTTGCCGGCACCACAACAAAAGGTCGACGAACAGGTGAGGGATGTGCAGCTGGCGCCGAATGAATTCGGAGTAATGGTTCGCGAAGATCGTACCGAGCTGCAAGGACCCCTCCTGCGGTGGTGGTGAACGCAACCCTCGCTCCTGCGGTTGCGACTTCCTCGCCATTGTAGTCGAACGAGGCGGAAGGGTGCCACACGCGGCCTTCCGCCTTCTGTTCAATCCGGTCAGCGGACATCGCCGAAGGCCGAGCGATGAAGCGAACCTCGGGAAGGTGGCTTCGCCAACAACGAGGTCGGGACGATCCAGCCGATTGCGGAGATCGCACGCATTGCCCACGAGCACGGTGCGTTGTGCCACACGGACGCGGCCCAATCGCTTCCGACGTCGAGGCTCTGGAAGTCGATCTGTTTTCCATCGCAGGGCACAAGCTGTACGGCCCCAAAGGAGTGGGAGCCTTGTTTGTCCGCGAAGGAGTGGTGCTGGAGCCGCTGCCGCACGGCGCGGGCCATGAAGCGGGGCGTCGGCCGGGAACAGAAAACGTTCTTGCGATCGTCGGCCTGGGAGTCGCGTGCGAGCTGGCCCAGGAATGGTAAGCGTCACGACCGGAAAAAGCGGAACGTGGAAACTCTTCTCTGCGTGGTCGCACCCCAATTGTTCGACCTGGGGCGCCGATGCTGCTTGCTCATGTCCTCCGAGACGCGATCAGCCGCCCGATCTCAAATCCACCGAACTCGGCGCCCAGAAGCCGAAAAGCCGGAACCGCGAGCGCTACGAAGCTCCGGGATGCTTCCCTTTGAAGAGCTTGCGGTCGAGGCGTGGCGAGAATGGAGTCCAGTTCGACAGCGCGTTGGGGTCCTCCGCGATGGTGCGGGCGAACTCGTGCACCTTTGCGTCGAGGTTGTCCAGGAGGTTGAGCGCCACCGCTTCCGGCGTCATCGGAAGCTTCGGACTGCCGTATTCATAGGCGCCATGATGGCTGAGAATCATGTGCTTCAGCCGCAGCGCCGTCTCTTCCGGGAAGGGCTGTCCGGTCGTCTTTTCGGTCTCGGCGATTTTCTTCGTCAGGATCTCGATTGCAATGATCAGGTGGCCCAGCAACTGCCCTTCGTCGGTGTAGAAGAGGGACGCGTCGTAGCCCATCTCGCGGATCTTGCCGAGATCGTGCAGAAAGATCCCTGCATAGAGCAGCTCGAAGTTGACTTCGGGATAAAGGTCCTTGATCCGCTGGGCCGTCTCCAGAATGTTGACGACGTGCTCGAGCAAGCCCCCCTGGTAGGCGTGGTGCGCTTTGATTCCCGCCGGCGCGCGGCAGAAATCGGACATCAGCGAGGAATCGTTGAGAAACGAGTCCATCAGCGCCTTCAACGGCGGATTGCCGATCGTCCGCAGGATCTCCCGCAGCCGCGAGGCCAGCCGGTCCACGTCCTTCAATGTCGAGGGGCGGAAGTCATCAGGATTCAATCCATCCGCCGAGGCCTTCTGGATGTTTGCCACGATCAGTTGGAGTGAACCCTGGTAAAGCTGCACCTTGCCGCGGATCCGGACGTAATCCCCGGGGTTGATGTGCGCGACGTCCTCCTCTCGGATGTTCCACATCAGGCCGTTGATCACGCCGGTCGAATCACGGAGCGTCGCCAGCAGGTAAAGCTGAGCGTTGCGGTTGGCGCGCAGCTGCTTGTCGGCCAGGAGGTACACTTCATCGATCGAATCGCCGTCACCCAGCTCATTCACGTAGAGTCGAGGCATCACGTACTTTCAAAGCGGTCCAACCGCGGTCGGAGCGGGAAGAAGAAGAGTTGGACGAGTGTAGCGGCTGAATCGCGGGCGGGGCAGAGTACCGGAGTGCGCGTCGACGCCTACCGCACGAACCACCGCAAGGCGCAATGCAGCGTCCGGTCGTCAAATCGCAGCGTGTGCGGGTCGCAGCGGCGAAAGACGACCTGGCCGTCGGTCCGGGCCATGACCCAGCCGAAGTCCCAGGCGTCGGTGGCGTATTTGATCGGGATCGCGGGGCGGATCCGAACGACCGGGTGTGTGCCGCCAATGAAGAGCCGCTGCTCCGTGTAGAAATACGTCGAACCGATCTGCACGATCACTTCGTGGTCCGGATCGCCGGCCGCCCCCAGTTCGTGGCAGAGGCCGCGAATGGCGACTTTGACCTCGCACCCCTGCGAAAAGGCGTCGACCAGTGCCTCGAGCGAACCACCCTGGACGACACCCGCGGCATCATGCGAAAGGACTTCACGCCACGAGTCGCTGACGCAGTACCGGAAGACATCGAAGTCGTAAATGAAATTCTGGCTCGGAGCGTTCGTGCCGGCATCCCACTGATCGAGGGCGTGATATTTCGGCATTCCCGCGATTGGTTCGACCGGAGACTGTCCGCGAGTTGTGGACGCGGGGTTGCCGTCGAGGAAGGGGCGGGCGATGGCCTGGCGTCCGTCCTGGTTGTAGAGGAAGAACGACATCGACGGACGCGGGCCGAAACGGTGTGGCAGTTCGATCGGCTGGCGCAGGCTCATGACCCCCGCGGTCCAGCGGTCGTCAATGAGGTACGTCACGCCGAATTCCGCCACTTCGCGGATCAGTTCGCGGCTTGGGGACGAGGGATCGATGTGCTCTCCGTGCCGGAATTCAGTGTAGACCCTGAGATCCGCTCCGCGACGGATGGCGTCCGCAAGCGCCTCGGGCGATCCCTTTGTCACGGCACGGTCGGAAGCCAGCTCAAGCACACAATTCCAGGCAGTCATATCGGCAGACGTTCTTTCCAGATGGATGTGGATGGAGACTGTTTGAAGAGGCCGGCTCGACGAGACTCGACCGGAACCGAGGGAGTGCGAGCGCCGAGCGGCCGCGTCACGGTGCGACACGGCCGTTGCCGGCGTGGCGATGGGAGTGGCCGTTGGAATGTGCCTCGGCGCTTATCGCATGTTCCAGCGCCGCCAGCCGTGATTCCATCTCCGCCATTTCGCTGCTGGACAGGGGAAGGCTTCCGAACCGCACGCGATAAAACATCTCGGTCAGCTCGGCCGGGACGCCCGTGGCCCGTTCGGCCTCCAGCGGACCCCGCCATTCGGCCTCGACTTCGGCGCCAAACTCGCGATGGGTCTGCGACTGCTCGCGATGCAGCCCCGCGCGCGAGCACAACGCCCGGAATCGTTCGTAAAACTCGACGGCAAACAGGTTCGCCGCGTCCTGTTCGTGCCGCTGGATCGACAGATTGCGGACCCACCGCACCAGCCGCCGCGTGCCGAAATAGGCTCCCGAGCCGAACGACAGCAGCACGAACGTGACCAGGCCTCCCTTGATGCTGATCCATTCCTCCGGCGAGGTGAGAAACCTTTTCAACGATCGCCAAAGCGATTCCCGCTCGCGCTCATCGCCCTGGATCGACTTCCACACCGCGGTGGCGATGTCCTGCACGGGAGAGTAGATGCGGTCCCTCTGCGCTCCGATATTCATGTTGAGGATGTGCGTATTCCAGATGTCCCGGATGACGGACAAGAGGTCTCGGATGGTCGGGACGCCCGAGTTGAGCGATTCCACGCTCTCGCTGCGCGGAGCGGACGGCGTCGCGTCCAGGGTGATCCATTCGTCGTCGACATACGCCTCGACCCACGCGTGCGCATGCCGCTGCTCGACGTCGAACGATCGGGTGATGCTGTTCAGCGTGCCCCCTTTGAATCCGCTGACGAGCCGCGTCGGAATGTCGACGGCCCGCAGCATGAGGGCGAGCGCGGTCGCGTAATACTCGCAATGGCCCCGCTTGCGCTCGAACAGAAAGTCTTCCACCGGATCGATCCTAGGGTTCTTGATCGACGCGTCGAGCGAATACTCGAACTCGCCGGAATCGCGGAGCCAGTGGACGAAACGATCGACGAGTACCCGGTCGGGCGGACGGTCTCCATCGGTGACGATCCCCCCGCGCCGACGGGCCTCCGCCGCCAATCGCTCGATGTTTTCAGGAATGGCCGTGAGTTGTCGGGTGACCGTCGCCCGCATGCGAGGATATTTCAATTCGGAAATGGGCCGCTCGCCCGTGGCAGGCGACTTGACCGGGACCGTGGTATAGGCAACGTAACTCAGGGAGGCGCGATTGCTGGACGAGGGATGCGGAATCACCCCGGTGATCGCGGATCGCGTCGCTCGGGCGGTTCCCCGTAAGTTGAGCTCGGTCACGGGGCCGAGGGCGATCAGCACGTTCGACCTGATCGGCATCAACGTGATTTCCTGGCGGATGCGTTTCTCGTCAGCCCGCGGTTGGGTCCTCAGCATTTCGGGCGGAGGACCGGAGGGGGCGCGCCAGCTCCCGCGGTCGTACTCCGTCAGCACGCCGCCGCGGAAGAGCGGTTCGTCCATGTCCTTGACGCGAGTGTACTCGTCCATCGAGAGAGCCTCCCCGGAAGGAAATTCGGAGAGACGGACCGAGAGGACCGGCTCGCTGCTTTCGAGAATCCGCCCGATATCCCCCAGGGTCACTTCGGACGTGAAGCCGGTGATGTTGTATCCCAGAGGCGGTGAGGACTCGGCCCCGAAAGTGGGCGCGCCGACCCACACGCGCGGAATGAGGCAGAAGAATGCCGCCGCGACAAACAGGCAACCGAGCGACGTCACCAGCGTTCCGCCGAAGAATCGAGCGTACGAGATCCTCGCCTGCCCCTCGTGCTGCACTCCGGGAGTGGACGTGCTGAAGGACTGAAGCAGCGCGTACGGCTTGGGACGCGGACGCGTCCCCCCCGCGTGCGATGCGGCTCCCGATTCCCTGGAGACCCAGGCCGCCTCGTCATCCAGACCCGTCGGCATTCCTTCCGGCTGCCCCTCGTCCTTCTTCGGAACGATGCGATCGAAGGCATGCCACAGCGTGAACAACGACAAAGTCCAGATCGCACCGCAGAAATACAGGGTAAGCAGCGCCCCATACGTTTCCGACGTTGTGAGAACGGCGCCGACCGCCACCTGAAGCATCGCCAGAGCGCACATCCAGAGGTACTGCCGGGCCTCCTTCTTCTGAAAGACGACAACCCACGACAGGTACACCAGCAGGTGCGCTCCCGAGAGAAGCCGCGCCTCGATGTTGTTGGTCATCAGCTCGGACATCGCGGCGATGAATCCACCCATGCCGAAGACGTTGGCCCACGAGGTCGGAAGTTGAAGCAGGCGCCGGCGCTCGGTGAAAAACCAGGCGGCGGACGCAATCGGAATGGTCAGGCCCGCGGGGAATACACTCCCCTCCGCGTGCGCCAGGATCACCGCGGAAAGGCCCAGCGTTAAATAGACGCTGGCTTGAAACACGAGGGTCAAGAACGGCACCGCAACATCCTTCCTTCGGATGACCGCGCTCCTCGCGGGCGGTGCGCTCCGCTCGCGACGTCTCTCCACAATATGTCATGAGCCGCGCGAAGTCGACATACCGATCCCCTCGTTTCGCCGCACACTTTCCAATCGATTGTGTCGTCTGCCGCGGCGCAAGGGATCGCACGGTTGACCACGCGCTCGCGTGCGATACGATAGGATCGACTCATGGAATGCCCGATGCTGATGCATTCCGTCCACACATCTCCTGCGGGTTCCGCAGAATTTCTCCCTTACTGATCGCTCCGGACGAAAACTCCGGAGAACCAGGTGCAGTGCATGAGGGGCGTTAGCCGTTCATGCCTTGAACAGTCGACAGTGCAATTCCGTTGGCAAACCACGATGGTTGACGGACTCGACAGGATCCTCCCCGCGCTGCTGCCCCTCGCCGTCGTTCTCTTCCTGGGAATGATCGCGGTCGAGGCAGCGGACGCGCTGCGCCCCGCCCCGGTTGCGGTCACGCCTTCGGGCGTTGCTGCCACCGTGGCCACGGCCCAGCGCGGTGCGGCTGGCCTGTTCTGCAAGGGGGCGCAGCGTCGCTCCTGGCAGGACTCCGGCGGGCTGTGCGACGCGGCGAACCTCGAACGTTCCGGCGCGCGGTGCGGGTTGACCCGCCGCGGGCGGCCGGCAAACGCTCGGGATCCTCAGGCGAACGAGGGATCGTTGTCTTCGTTGATCATGGTGACAGGTGGGGGCTCTCGCGCGCGGACATCCGGCCCAGGCGGGCCGACGACGCTGCGGGGACGCATTCCTCTTTCGTTTCCCCTGCGGGCTTGAGCTGACGTCCGATTCCGACAGGAAACGCCCGACCGCAGTTCCGCTGCGGCTTCGGCCGGACCACCGACAGTTCGGCTCCTGACTCTCCGGCGAGCGCCCCGCCGCAACTCCTTGCGGCATCTCGGGGCGCCCGGTTCGCCCGGCGGTTGAACGGCACGCGTCGACTGCGCGCGGACGCGTAGAGTGTCATTCAACCCGCACAACGGTGCGGCGCAGCGATCCGCCCCACCGACTTGATACCCCGTCGTGGGCCAGGGGAAGGATTACTTAACATGATTGGCGAAGTGATCGCCGCCGTGATCGCGGGGCTGGGAATCGGCGGCGGGGCGGGCTATGCCGCCTCGCAGATGCGCCTCAAGGCGTCTCGGCAGACCGGTGAAGACATCATCAGGCAGGCCGAAAAAGAGGCCGAGAACGTCAAGAAAGCCCAGGAGCTGGCGGGTAAGGAAGAGTTGCTCAGGCGCCGGCAGGAACTCGACCGCGAGTTCAACCAGTCGCGCGAAGAACTCCGCGATACCGAGCGCCGCCTCGACAAGCGCGAAGCCGGCCTCGAAGAGCAGCACCAGGACATCGTCAAAAAGGAACGCCTGCTCGAAACCCAGCAGAGTAAGCTCGCTGAAAAAACAAAAGCGATCGAAGTCCGCGAAAAGGAAGCCGAAAAGGCCGTCCGCCAGCAGCAGGAAGAA
The DNA here is from genome assembly GCA_020850695.1 of Planctomycetaceae bacterium. Taxonomy (GTDB): domain Bacteria; phylum Planctomycetota; class Planctomycetia; order Planctomycetales; family Planctomycetaceae; genus JADZEF01. The sequence continues at coordinate 33,234 of JADZEF010000077.1, forward strand.
CTCTTCCGCATCAGCGGGCTTTCTCCCGACGCTGCCCGCCAGACGCTCCTCACCCGCATCGAGAAGGATCTGAAGGGGGAGATCGGCACGATCATCCTGCGGCACCAGAACGAAGTGAAGGCCGAGTGCGACCGGCTGTCGCGCGAGATCATCGGCATGGCCATCCAGAGGTACGCCTCGGCCCACACGTCCGAGACGACCGTCAGCAGCGTCGACATTCCCAACGATGAAATGAAGGGCCGCATCATCGGCCGCGAAGGCCGCAACATCCGCGCCTTCGAAAAAGCGACCGGTGTGGATGTCATCGTCGACGACACGCCGGGCGTGGTCATCGTCTCGGCGTTCGATCCCGTCCGCCGCGAAATCGCCCGGATGGCGCTGTCCAAGCTCATCCAGGACGGGCGCATTCACCCGACGCGGATTGAGGAAGTCGTCAACGAAACGCAGAAGGAAATCGAAAGCCACATCCGCCGGATGGGCCAGGAAGCCTGCGACGAAGCGGGGGTGCTCGGCCTGCACGAGCGTCTGATCGAACTGATGGGACGTCTGGAATTCCGTATCAGCTACAGCCAGAACGTGCGGCGGCACTCGATCGAAGTGGCTCACCTCACCGGGCTCATGGCCGAGCAACTCGGGCTCGACGGCCGCCTGGCGCGGCGGTGCGGGTTCCTGCATGACATCGGCAAAGCGGCCGACCACGAGATGGAAGGGGGACACCCCGCCGTCGGGGCTGAACTCCTCAAGCGGTTCCATGAAGGTCCCGAAGTGGTCCATGCCGCGGCCGGCCACCACGACGACATCCGCGTCGACTACATCTACACGGTGCTCGTCGCCGCGGCCGATGCCATTTCGGCGGCCCGCCCCGGCGCCCGCCGGCAGACGCTCGAAAAGTACGTCCGCCGCCTCGAAGAGCTCGAAGCCCTCGCTTCGGGTTTCCCCGGCGTCGAGCATTCGTACGCGGTGCAGGCGGGTCGCGAGATCCGCGTGATTGTCGATTCGCGGCAGATCAACGACCGCGAAGCGGCGAAGCTCGCCAAGGACATCGCGACCGCCATCGAGCAGACGCTGACTTACCCGGGCGAGATCAAGGTGACGATCCTCCGGGAGCTGCGGTTCGTCGAAGTGGCGAAGTGACTGGGGAAGGAGCGAGAATCGAGGAGTGAGGAGCGAGCATGGGACAAGATCGGGGTTCGCCAGTCGAGCTGGTGCATTCACGGTCTAACAGCCGCTGATTGCATCCTGTCGCCGCTTGCCCTTTTCAAATCGACGATGTGTGGCCAGCATAAAGCGCCGCGAAAGGAGCCCGCACTCAACGGACTTCTTTCTCCTCACTCCTCAATTCTCGCTCCTCACTCCTTCCCCCATGCCCGAACCTCTCGTCTACCTCACCGGCCGGATGGTGCCTGCATCGCAGGCGCACCTCAACATCTACGATCTCGGCGTCGTCATGGGGGCGACCGTCACCGAGATGACCCGCACCATCCGCCATCAGCAGTGGCGGCTCGAAGACCACCTCAAGCGGCTCTACCGCTCGCTGAAATACACCCGCATGAACGTCCCCGAGGCCATCGGCGACATGGAGCGGGCGACGCGCGAAGTGGTCCAGCACAACGCCAGCCTCATCGGCCCCGACGACGAACTGGGCATCGTCCACTTCGTCACGGCCGGCGAGAACCCCGTTTATGCGGGGTCGGCCGGCAAGGCGGCCCGCATCACGCCGACCGTCTGCATCCACACCTTCCCGATGCCGTTCGAGTACTGGGCGAAGAAGCTCGAACAGGGTCAGCACGTGGTCACGCCGTCGATCCGCCACGTCCCCCCGCAATGCTACGATCCGAAGATGAAGTATCGAAGCCGCATGCATTACTACCTCGCCGACCACGAGGCGCGGATGGGCGACCCCGACGCCATCGCCCTGCTGCTCGACCTCAACGGCAACGTCACCGAGACAAGCGGGGCGAACTTCCTCATCGTCCGCGACGGCACGATCATCTCGCCAACGACGACCAACACGCTTCCGGGCGTCAGCCGCGCGATGATCATCGAACTGGCGGGCAAGCTCGGCATCCCGTTCGTCGAGCGAGATTTCCAAGTGCACGATGTCGTCAACGCCGACGAAGCCTTCACGTGCAGCACCCCCTATTGCATGCTGCCCGTGACGAAGATCAACGGCCTCACGATCGGCGGCGTCACTCCGGGCCCGATGTTCAAGCGGCTGATGCAGGCCTGGAACGACGCCGTGGGCCTCGACATAGGCCGGCAGATCATCGAAGGGGCGAAGCGGCGGACAGCCACAAAGTAGCCCTCATGCTCCGCATGAGGTTATGCCGTCGTGACGCGTGAGGTGGAAGCATCCTGTGCGGTACTTTGCGGACGTGAGATATTCCGATGGATCCCATGCGTTTCGAACGGAATGGCTGAGCGAAACGAGAATCGTACTGCGATGTTGATTGTGCCTTCGAAAGTCTTCGCTTCGAAGGCTTAACCTCATGCGGAGCATGAGGGCTACTTTCTGGCAGCAGGCATCGCGGACGACGACTTTGACAAGATCGATGGTTGACCGGAGTGAGCCATGCGGGGAACGCGCCTTCGCACTGTCGGAATGCTCTTCGGGCTGATTGCCGCAATGCGGGTTTCGGTGAATGCGCAAGACGCGTCGTCACTGTCTGCACTGCGGCGACCCGTTGCGCTGGCCGTCGATTCGGGGCGATTATTTGTCGCCACATCGCAGGATGGATCGATTTCAACTCTCGATCCGACGGCGCGGAAGGTCCTGGCCACGGTGCGCGTCGGGAAGTCGCTTTCCGATCTGACAAAGCTGGGCGATGGCCGCCATCTGCTGGCAACCGATGAAACGGATCATGCGATCCTGCTTCTCGCCACGGAGAAACAGCCCGAGGTTGAGGTTGTCGCCAGGCTGCCAGTCTCGAAGCACCCCGTGCGGGTGGTGGCCGGGCACGATCTCAACTGGGCGGCCGTTTCGTCCCTCTGGTCGCAGCGACTGACGCTGATTCGGATCGAGAGAAGCGACGATAAGGCTCCGCGACTCAGCGTCTCGAAGACGATCGATCTCGACTTCGCTCCGCGCGGATTGCTGGTCCTGCCGGCGGATGCAGCGAAATCGGAGTCAAACGAAGGAAAGGCGTCAACCAGCGAGCGACTGCTCGTCGCCGACGCCTTTGGCGGCCGGATGATCGTCGTCGACCCGCAGACCGGCGCGACAACCAGTTCGTTGACGGTCGCCGGTCATCATCTGCGCGGGCTGGCGATTCATGCTGCGACTTCATCGACCGCGATGCCGAAAACGTCGCTGCTGATCGCGCATCAATTGCTCAACAGCAACACGTCGACGACGCACGAGCATGTCTTCTGGGGCGCGGTGATCGGCAATCGGTTGCGAGCGATCGAACTGGCGGATGTTCTCGATGGCAAGCGGCACGAAGCAGCGCCGGGGAGCGTCGAAGTGCTGGGACGTCCGAGTGCCGCGGCGGGCGATCCAGGAGCGGTCGTCGTCACGAAAGCCGGAGCGACGGTTATCGCCCTTTCGGGGATTAACGAGGTCGCGGTGCGGCGACGGCCCGAGGATGTCTTCTCCGAGCGAAGCGTCGGTCAGCGACCGACGGCCGTGGTATTGAGCGCTGATGAGCGGACGGCCTACATCGCCAATTCGCTCGACGATTCGATTTCGTTCCTCGACATCGAATCGCTCAAGGTCACGACGGTGCCATTGTCCCAGGAAAAGAAGCCGCCGCTGACATTGGCCGAGCGCGGCGAGCGATTGTTCTACGATTCGCGATTGTCGCTCGACGGCTGGTACAGCTGCCACAGTTGCCATACCGACGGCCACACCAATGGAATGCTGAACGACAACCTGGGGGACGAATACTTCGGCGCTCCCAAGAAGATCCTGTCGCTGCTGGGGACATCCGAGACGATGCCCTGGGCGTGGAATGGCGCAGCGCCGTCCCTCGAAGCCCAGCTGCGGAAGTCTCTGACTGTCACGATGCAGGCGGACGGGGACGACATCACTGAAGACAATATTCAGGCGCTCAAGGCGTACCTCTCCACGCTGACGCCTCCGCCCGGTCTGGATGTCGCCCGGGGAACGGTCGATGCGGCGGCGATCGAGCGCGGTGCGGCTGTCTTCCGCAAGCAGGCCTGCGCCGATTGTCACGCCCCCGCGACGTACACAACGCCCGGCACGTTCGACGTCGGGATCCATGACGAACGGGGCATGAAGGCGTTCAATCCCCCATCGCTGCGGGGCGTGAGCCAGCGGGCTCCCTACTTCCACGACAACCGCGCCGCCACCTTGCCCGACGTCATCGGACGTTTCAGGCACGGCGTCAAAGGAGACCTGAGCGATGCCGAGCGGGCCGATCTCCTTGCCTTCCTGCGGAGTCTGTGAGGGGAGCTCGAGGTCCTCGCGCGACCATCCGGCCACTTTGCCATCGGATGGGTCGGTTTTTTGCCCCGGAGGGGCAGCGGTGAATAGCCGGGGGCATCGCCCCCGGAATCGGGTGCACGTTAATCTCTTGAAGCCCCGGAGGGGCGACGGTGACCTGCCACCAAGAGTCACCTTCGCCCCTTCAGGGCTTCGTCACTGCCTGGATCGAATTCCGGGGGCGATGCCCCCGGCTATTCAACTCCGCCCCTTCCGGGGCTCAGGACGCATCACTCGAAGACACAGCGAAGATCAACTTGCACATCGCTTGTTGATCGCTACTCGTCGCTCAGCACGAGCCCGCGCTCCGTGATCTCGAACGGAATGATCGACTCATCACACGCGCTGCCGCGATGCTTGGCGACGTGCAGCGCCCGCCGCATCTTGAGACCGTCGCGGACCTTCCCCATCAGGATGATCGTGTTCGCGTTCGACAGGACATCCCCCGTCTCGATCGGTCGCGACAGCAGGGCGTCGAGCATCACCTCGTGGCAGGTGTAGAGCAGCACGCACCCGAGTTGCCGATGATCGTAGAGGTGCGCGTTGACCGTCTCCTGGTTCGCCCGGAACTGCGCCCGGAACAGGTCGCGGGCGACCCAGTCGGAGTCCTTGTGCAGGATCTGGTGATAGATGTAGTCGAAGAGGTGGAACTGGAACGAGTCGCTCGCCTTGTCGGTCGGCTCGACACCGTCGATCACGCAGCGGCGGACGCCGTGAAGGAAGTTGCCATAGAAGAAGTGAATCGCCCGGTCGAGCTTCCGGGAAAGCTCGATCTTCCATTCCTTCCACTCGTCGTGTTCGAGGTCGTGGATCGTCACGCGGCGGCCGGTGCGGCGGAAGAGGTGTAGGTAGTCCACCCGCCCCGTCGCGCGGTCCCACACGGTGTCGGCCGGGACATCGTCCTCGCCCGAGCGGACCGACAGATTCCAGTCGAACAGCCGCTTCGCGTATTCGGTGTGATTCTGCGAGTCGCCGCGGCTCGTCATGTCGAAGAGGATGCCGCTCTCCCCTTCCTGGGCCAGCCCCGCCCGGGCGAACTGCAGTCCGAGCTGCGTCTTTCCGATACCCGTCGCTCCGAAGACGACCGTCAGCGTCCCCGGGAGCAAGCCACCCCCAAGCAAGCCATCCAAACGGGGGATACCGGTCGAAAGTCGGGAAGCGGACATCCGAGGCGTGACTCGAAATGGGGACGAATGAGAAAAGGGAACGAGAGCGCTCCGAACGATACCACGCACCCCGCAACGCCGAAACAGAGCGGCGTTCACTGGTTCTGCACACCGATTTCCGTCCGGCCGGGGAGACCGCGCTTGATTCCGCCCCCCCGTACCGTCAGAATTTCTCTAGGGGATCTCGCCGTCGGCAAATCGCCCCAAGCGCCCCAATCGTCATCTCCAGTACCGTTTCACCCCTCGAACTCGCCGACGTCATCGCACCCGGTGGCGAATCGGACGAACACTTTGCGTACATCGGCGGAAGGTGCGGTCCGGCGAACCCGGGTTCGCCGGCATCCGCCCCGTCTCCGCACCATCGCCTTCGCCAACCTACAGAACGACATCTGAGAACGATCCATGAAGCTGCTGGAAGGCCAGACGGTCGGCATTGACCTCGGAACGACCTACTCCGCAATCGCTCAGCTCGACGCGAACGGTTCGCCGGTTTCCATCCCCAACGTCGATGGGCGGAAGATCACGCCGTCGGTCGTGCTGCTGGGCGAAGACGGGCACGTCATCGTCGGCCCGTCGTTCGAACGCATCGCCATCGAAGACCCGAGCCGCGTCGTCGAAGCCGTCAAGCGGCAGATGGGAAACAAGAACTTCTTCGTCGTCTACCAGAACAAGAAGCTCACCCCCGAGTTCATCTCGGCCCTCATCTTGAAGAAGCTCAAGCAGGACGCCGAAGCGACGATCGGCCCCATCGCGAATGCCGTTGTGACGGTCCCCTATTACTTCAACGACGTCCGCCGCAAGGCCACTCAGGACGCGGGCCGCATTGCCGGCCTCAATGTCATCGACATTCTCAACGAACCGACCGCGGCGACGCTTGCCTACGCCTGGAATCAGGGAGAGCTCGGCCGGGCAGAGCTGAAGACCAAAGAGAAGACGATCCTCGTCTACGACCTTGGCGGTGGTACCTTCGACGTCACCGTCGTGAAGTACTCGCCGACGCACTTCCGCGTCCTCGCGACCGACGGCGATGTGATGCTCGGCGGTATGGACTGGAGCCGCCGCATCGTCGACCACGTGGCCGAGCAGTTCAAACGGAAGTTCGGGGCCGACCCCCGCGAAGACAACGAGCGGTTGCGGGCCCTCGAGCAGGAATGCGAAGACGCGAAGCGTCAGCTCAGCCAGAAGTCGCAGGTGCCTGTCACCTGCTACCACCAGGGGAAGACGCTGACCGTCGCCCTCACCCGCACCGACTTCGAGCGGATGACGGGCGACCTTCTGCAGCGCACGCGCGACACCACCGAGCTCGTGATGCAGCAGGCGGGCGTGACCGCGGGCGGCCTCGACGAACTGATCCTCGTCGGCGGATCGACTTACATGCCGTCTGTTGAAATCATGCTGAAGCAGGTCAGCGGCCGCACGCCGTCCCGCGGCGTCATCCCGGAAGAAGCGGTCGCCCAGGGGGCCGCCATCCACGCGGCCATTCTCGAAGCCCGCGAGACGGGACGCGAAGGACGCCTCGCGCAGACGGTGATCCAGCGGCTCCGCGCGGTGAATACCACCGACGTCAACTCGCACTCGCTGGGGGTCAAAGTGACCGACCCGTCCAACAAGGCGCGGAAGATCAACCACATCATGATCCCCAAGAACACGGGGATTCCGAAGAGCGTCAGCCAGCGATTCGTGACGACGTCCCCCAACCAGCAGCGGATTCACGTCTACGTGCTGGAAGGGGAGACGGTCGATCCCGATGCCTGCACACTGATCGGCGATTTCGTCGTCAGCGGGCTGCCGGCCAATCTGCCGGCGGGATCGCCGGTCGAAGTCACCTACAGCTACGACAATAACGGCCGCATCCAGTGCGCCGCCCGCGAAATGACGAGCAAAAAGTCGGCCGCGACGGAGATCGTCCGCGATTCGGGGCTGGACGAACGCGGCCTCGACGCGTTCCTGGCGCTGGCCCGGGATTATCAGGTTGAGTAGCGAAAAACCAAGTGGGTAGTGGGCAGTGGATAGTGGGTAGCCAGACAGGGTAGACTCGCTCCGCTCCCGTCGCAGTCGCTCCGGCATTTCGCTTCTGGCTACCAACTACCCACTACCAACTACCCACTCTCCCCCCCCAATGGACGTCTACAAAGAGTGGCTCGGCATTCCTGAGGGACCGCGCCCGCCCGACCACTACACGCTGTTGCGGTGCGTGCAGTTCGAGGACAACCCGGACAAGATCCGGGCCAACTACCGCAAGCTGAATGCGCACGTCCGCAAGTACGCGACGGGACAGTATTCGACGCAATCGCAGGAGTTGCTCAACGAGCTCGCGCGGGCGATGCTGTGCCTGACGGACGTCGAGTTGAAGAGGGACTACGACCGCTCCCTCGGTCGCGACTTCAGCGCGGACGATGACGCGAAGGGACAGCGAGCGCTCGGAGAGATTCTCCGCGATGCCGACAAGATCACGACCGAGCAGTTGCGCGAGGCCGAAAGCTTTGCCGAAGCCCGCGGGCTGGAGATGCGCGACGCCGTCGTCCAGCTGCGGCTGGTCAGCGCCGATGTGGCAGGAGCCGCATTTGCTCAGGAACACGGCATGTCATTCGTCGACCTGAACGACATGATTCCCGACGAGACGGTCCTCGACCAGTTCCCGCGCAATCTCGTCCGCCGTCACAACGTGCTGCCGTTGTTTGTCGAAGGCGATCGACTGCTGGTGGCGTGCGCCCACCCGCCGACGGCTGACCTTGAGGACGAAGTGCGGTTGCGGACCGGCCATCCGATGCGGCCGGTCATTGCAACGCCGCTGGCCATCAACCAGGGGCTGACGAAGTACTACGCCCCCGGAATGCGCGAGCAGGTTGCCGCCAAAGGCTCCAAAGGGGCGGACGGCAAAGGCGGGGGGACGAAGAAGTCCGGCAGCACGGGCAAAGCGGACGCCGCACTAGCGGACGGCCGACCGCGCTGGAACGATCTCTCGGAGGGCGAGAAGCACCAGCGGAAGCAGATGGGAATGCTGTTCATCTGCTGGGCCACGATCGGCTCGGCCCTCATCGATCAGTTCGTCGTGAAGCCTCTCGTGGTTCCCAAATGGGGCTGGGTCTTCGCCCTGACGTTGATCATCCCGCCCGCCACATTCCTGTGGGTGAAAAACAGCTACTGGAAGTAGTCAGTCGGCGCTGCCCGCGCCTGCCCTCGAGTCAATAGAGGTGCAGTAAGTTTTCGTTGAATTCCGGACGCTCGTCGTTCTTACGCCGAAGGCGTTGCACTCCGTAGCCCAGGGTCGCGAGGCCTGGCGAGCGCACCCTGGGTTCCGGTTGATGAAATTCCGGGTACCCCAACGGGGTTCGACAATTCGCGTCCACTGCAGGAACCGGTCCCGGCTTGTCGAACCCCGCTGGAGTTCGTGGTTGTATTCCTCGACAACCCAGGGTGCGCTCACTCCGTTCGCGACCCTGGGCTTTGGAGTACAACGCCTTCGGCGTAGAAATCATTTGGTGAGCGAAGCCCTCGCGCGACGTCTTGGAGCACGCATCGGTCAGATCTGCAGAAAACTGCTCCCACGCCTGTCATTCGAGTTCGCATCGCTGGTCCTTGCACTCGTTGAATACGCTCTCGTGGCTTCGTTCCCTCTCTGCTTGCAGCCAAGTCCTCAGGTGTCCGACCCGCGAGACAAAGCAGGACAACGTGAAATGAAGAACCGACTGTCCGACGGCCTCTGAGCGGACTCCGGCTGTTGACGCGTCCGGAAACGACGGCTACGCTTCTCCAGACAATCCAAGGGCGATGGGGTTCCGCCCGAACCGCCGGCCGAGCCATTCTCAGTCGTGCTGATGACTCCTACCGTGTCGCGGTAGGGGTCTGCGCCCAGTCCGGGTCAACCTTCCACGATGCGAAGATTTCTTCTCGTGGGACAACCGGCATGCCGTTCCGCTTCAGCCTCCGCGAACACGCCTCGCTCGGGCTCTTCCTGACGCGCTGGCTCCTGCTGGCCGTCCCGCTCGGGGTCGCCGTCGGCAGCGCGTGCGCGCTGTTCCTCTGGTCGCTCGATCAGGCCACCCTGCTTCGATTCGGCAATCCGAATCTGCTCTACCTGCTCCCCTTGGCGGGAATGGTGATCGGGGCGATGTACTCTTACTTCGGCAAGACCGTCGAAGCGGGGAACAACCTCATCGTCGACGAAATCCACGAGCCGGGGGGAGGCGTGCCGTTGCGGATGGCGCCTCTGGTCCTCATCGGCACCGTGGTGACGCACCTGTTCGGTGGATCGGCGGGACGCGAAGGGACCGCCGTCCAGATGGGAGGGAGCCTCGCCAGCGGTCTCGCGTCGCTGGTTCCGCGGGTCGACCGCAACGATGTGCGCACGCTGCTGATGGCGGGCGTCTCTGCGGGGTTCGGCGGCGTCTTCGGTACTCCGGTCGCTGGGACGATCTTCGCGCTGGAGGTCCTTGCGATCGGACGTATGAGCTACGCGGCGATTCTCCCGTGCCTGATTGCCGCGATCGCCAGCGATCAAACCTGCACGGCCTGGGGAATCGGCCATACGCACTACCACATCGCCAGCATGCTTCCCGCGGGCTCTGAGTTGCACCTCGCGCCGCTGAGCATGTCGCTCCTGGGGAAGGTGGCGGTCGCCGGAATGCTGTTCGGCCTCACGAGCGTCCTGTTCGCCGAACTGGTGCACGGGCTCCATCGCATCTTCAAGGAGCTGATCCGCCGGCCGATCTTCCGGCCGGCGGTCGGCGGGCTGATCGTGATCGGCCTCGTCCACTGGCTCGAAACGCGCGACTATCTCGGCCTCGGTGTTTCCTCTCCCGATCCTCACGCCGTGACGATTCTGAGCTGCTTCCACTCCGGCGGCGCGACGGAGTGGAGCTGGCTGTGGAAGATCGTGTTCACCGCCGTCACCCTCAGCAGCGGCTTCAAAGGGGGCGAGGTGACGCCCCTTTTCTTCATCGGAGCCGCACTCGGAAACGTCCTCGCCGGGCTGCTGGGGGCGCCGGTCGATTTTTTTGCCGCGCTCGGGTTCGTCGCGGTCTTTGCGGGGGCGACGAACACGCCGCTGGCCTGCACAATCATGGCGATCGAGCTGTTCGGCGGCGAGTTCACGGTCTATTTCGCCACGGCCTGTCTCGTGGCGTACCTCTTCAGCGGGCATTCGGGCATTTATCTGTCGCAGCGGATCGGCACGCCGAAAGTCTCGTCGATGGACTATTCCTGCGTCTCGCTCCGCGGCGCGCGCGACGTCAAGCCGCCGCTGCTCGACGTCCTCAAGCGTCTCCGCGTTCGATCCAAGTCCAATTCCCCCGAAGCAACCTCCACCGGCACGAATCGAGATGGTCTGCTCGCTGGCCAGCACCACGTCGGTTCCCGCGAGATCGGACAACTGCGGATCTATCTTCCGCAGGGCGAAACCGGCGACGGCATGGGCTTCCTGGGGATGTTCGCCAAGCCCCTCCATCGTGATCTGGTCGATCTGGCGAAAGCCGCCGGCGTGATGAACGCCACGTCGCATGCGACGCACTACGGCGACAGCAATCACGGCCGCGTTCAGGAGGATGGCGTCGCAGTGCCCAACCCGCACCTCGGCGTCTGCGTCGAGCTGATTGATCATCGCGAGAAGCTCGAACTCTTCTCCCGCACGCACGCCGATCTGCTGCGTGGCCGCGTGATGATCTACAAGCGCCTCGAACGCTGGGAGTTGCACGAGAACGCTCTGGACGTCTCGGACGTCGCTCCTGATGAGCCGGCTGCGGGCGGCGATGTGTCGGAATGAACGAGAGCCTCGATCACCATTCCGAGCCTCTTGAGGCACGTCGACGACCGGCGCGAGGAAGCGATGTTCCGGCCCACTTCGACGGACTTCAGACGAGTCCCGTGGTGCGGTACAGGGCGATCACGGCGAAGACGGCGCTGGTCTTGATCAGAGTCAGCACGAAGATGTCGCCGTACGCCTGGCGATGTGTGAGGCCGGTGACGGCCAAGAGCGTGATGACCGCTCCGTTGTGGGGCAGAGTGTCCATGCCGCCGCTCGCCATCGCGGCGATCCGGTGGCAGACTTCCAGCGGAATCCCCGCCGCCTCCGCATTCGTGATGAACGATTCGGACATCGCCGCCAGGGCGATCCCCAGGCCGCCCGACGCCGAACCGGTAATCCCGGCCAGCGCCGTTGTCGTGATCGCTTCGTTGAGCAGCGGATCGGGAATCCGCCGCAACGTGTCGGCGATGGCAAGGAACCCCGGAAGGGACGCGATCACGGCTCCGAATCCGTATTCCGACGCCGTGTTGAGAGAGGCCAATAGCGCCCCTTGGACGGCCGCGCGAGAGCCTTCGGCGAACCGCTCGGTCACCGGCTTCCAGGCGAACAGCAGAACGCTGAGAATGCCGACGAGCAGCGCCCCCTGCACCGCCCAGAGGGCGGCGACCTGAGACACGACCTGCACCACCGGCTCCGACTTTCCGACGACCGCCGGCACGAACGACGTCGATTCGCCGTAGATTCGGGGGATCACGAGGGTGAGAAGCTTGTTGACCCCGCCGACCAGCAAGAGCGGAAGCATCGCCACGGCGGGAGACGGCAAGGACGCGTGATCATAGGGGGCCGGCTCGTTGAGCTGGTTCTCGCCGTAGCCTTCCTTCACAAGCCGGGCCTGGCGGCAGCGCCATTCGATGTATCCGAGGCCCGTGACGAGAATGATCGCCGCACCCGCCATTCCCAGCCAGGGGGCCGCATAAATCGTCGTCTTGAAGAACGTCGTCGGAATGATGTTCTGGATCTGGGGCGATCCGGGGAGCGCATCCATCGCGAAGGTGAACGAGCCCAGTGCGATCGTCGCCGGAATCAGTCGCTTGGGAAGGTCCGCCTGCCGGAACATCTCCGCGGCGAGCGGATAGACGGCAAAGACCACCACGAACAGGGAGACTCCGCCGTATGTCATCATCGCGCACACCACGACGATGGCGATCACGACACGATGGGTTCCGGCCAGGCGGATCACAGCGGAGACGATCGACTTCGAGAAGCCCGAGAGTTCGATGACCTTTCCGAAGACGGCGCCGAGCAGGAAGACCGGCAGATAGAGCCTGACGAACCCGGCCGTCTTCTCCATGAACAGGCCGGTGAAGACCGGCGCCACCAGCCGCGGGTCGGTCAGCAGCACGGCCCCCATGGCCGCCACGGGGGCGAAGAGAATCACGCTGTAACCGCGACAGGCGATGATGATCAGCAGCAGCAGCGCGCCCAGGACGATGACCAGGCTCATGAAGCGACCTTCTCTTCCCGTACCCGGAAAACCTTCTTGATCGCGCCGCAGTCCCGTATCCGCATGGTTCCGAAGGGTGGGCCAAGCCGGTTCGGCGAAGGCCCCCATGCAGCAGCCGATTACTGCGGCCGCTGCCATTCCCGAATCGCCTCGATAGGGCAGGCCAACATCAGGATATTCAGCGCCAACGAATCTCTGACCCACACCACCAGCACCACTTCCAGCAGCACGAGCACCGCCAGCGACATCTTCCACGAAAAGCGGGCAGCGAAGGCGACCCCCAGCTGGCAACACGCCAGATCGCCGACCGCGTTGAGAATCGAGTCCCCGCTGTAACCGATATCCGCCGTCGCGGTCCGGTACCGCTCGATGATCCACGGCGAGTTCTCCGCCACCTCCCACGCCGCCTCAAGCCCCATCGCCAGCACCGCACGCCATGCGGGCAAGATCCGCCGCGCCGTCCCGCACAGCAATCCCCACAGAATCAACCCGTGCGAAAAGTGGGTGAAGCTGTACGGATCGACGAGATGCTGCGACGTGTGCTCGTTCCACACGCCGCCGATCCACGGCTGCAGCGACCCGCACCCGCACCACCAGACGCGGCCTTCCACTCGCATGAGGACCACCATCACGAGCAGAATCCCCACCCCGGCGACCGCGCACAGTGTCCGGCGACTCGAATGTTGCATCTCCATGATCGGAATCTATCGCGGCCTGCCCGGACGAGCCAGCCGCCAGAGAATCGACTCGCTCCGAATGCCGGCCAGGCTGGCGACGAATCCCCTGGAATCGGGACGACCAGCCTTGAACGGTGAAACGCCGACGCCCGCTACGTCCCCTGCGAGCGCGACGGCTTCCACTCCTCAAGAAACGCCTTCAGTACAACGGCGCTGTTGTGCTCCTCATCCTTCGACGCGAAGACGAACGTCACCGGCCCGTCCTTCAGCCGCGTCTTCAGCTGCTCAGCCGCGTCGCCGTTCTCTTTCAGTTCCTCGCGGTACCGCTTGCAGAATTCGTCCCACTTCTCGACGTCGTGCTGAAACCACTGCCGTAACTCCGTACTGGGGGCAATCTCCTTCATCCAGAGGTCGATCCGCGCTTTCTCCTTCTTGATCCCCCGCGGCCACAACCGCTCCACCAGAATGCGGAACCCGTCATCCGGAGACGCTTCCTCGTAAACCCGTTTCAGCCGAATCGCACGATGTTTCGTCATCGTCCCGCTCCCTCTTCCCTGTCAAGATGACCGCCAGGCGACACACAGGTCATGGACGAATCCAATGCGCCGAGGCCGGCGGCGACTCTTCGAAGCCACGCTCGGCACAACTCATTCGGCCGCATACTTCACCATGAAGGACTGGCAGGTCGAAGTCGAGTCGTCTGTGATCCCATGGGAACGCCACGCGCATCCGCCGGACTTGTGGCGGGACTCTCTCGATCCATGGTGGCCCGCCGACTGGCGAGGTTCAATGATGACCGAAGAAGGTAACGGCGCTCGACTCGATATGATGCTGTTGCCGATTTCGACGCAGACTGATTGTTGGCCTGCGGATGACGACAAAGCCGACGGAGACTGTCCTGATGCAACCCACGCGATCACGCGGCAAGGCAGCGATGCTCGTCCTCCTCGGATTCATGACAATCATGAACCTGGCGAAGGCTGCCGAGAATCCTGAGCCATCGCGAGTGCGAATCGTGCTCGTTGGAGATTCGACCGTCACCGACTCTGCGGGCTGGGGCAAGGCCTTCGCGGAATTGTTGAAGCCGGGAACCGAATGTGTGAATCGAGCGCGCGGCGGGGCGAGTTCGAAAAGCTACTACGACGCAGGACACTGGAAGCAGGCGCTGGCTCAAAAGCCCACGCACGTCCTGATCCAGTTCGGTCACAACGACCAGCCGGGGAAAGGCCCCGAGCGCGAAACCGATCCAGCGACGACCTACCGCGACAACCTGCGGCGTTATATCGACGAGGCGCGGGCCGCGGGCACCGAGCCGATTCTGGTCACGTCCATGGTGCGGCGTGTCTTCGGCAAAGAGGGCAAGCTGCGAACCGACCTTGAACCCTATGCGGAAGCCGTGCGGACTGTCGCCGAGGAAAAGAAAGTCCCCGTCGTCGACCTCCACGCCCGCAGCAAGGAACTGATCGACAAGCTCGGCCCCGAGAAATCCCGCGAGTTCGGCCCCCCGCAACCGAAGGACGCAACGGTCGTAGACAGAACACATCTCTCGGAAGCGGGTGCGAAGGCCATTGCGCCACTGGTTGCGGCAGAACTGCGGAAGGCGGTCCCCGCAATCAGCGATGTCCTGACGCCAACGAAGCCAGGCGAGTAGAGAGGACGCCGGACTCAATCACCGCGCGCGGTATTTTTCAACTCGGCGGCGCAGCCGCTGGCCGCCGCCTCCCAATCCTTCTCCGTCGCCGTGAAAAAGCCGACGGCAGACTCATACGTCGCCTCGAAGCCCTTGGGCACCACGCGGTCAACCAGCGTGTAGGCCGTCACCTTGTGATAGATCTTCGGGGCGTCGACAAGCAGGAACCACGCTTTTTCGTTCGACGGGTGCTGCCGGTAGCGGCACACGCAGCCCTTGCCGGTCGCCGCGTCGAACTCGGCCATCCACGTCGCGTCCTTGATCACATGCCATTCTGTCTTCCCTTCCGTGCGGAAGACTCCCCGTTGCCGAATCCCTTCATCATCGCCGAAAACGTAATGCGTCGTCTGGTGCTTCCAGGCATACATGAACGGGTACGATCCCTGCAGGTCGATCGCGTCATGGGCATGAAAGCGGACCGATTCGGTCAATACCCCGTCGCGGATCCGGGCTGTCGACACCAGGTCCATCGCCCGGATCTTCGACGTCCGCTCCATCCGAAACGACTTGCCGCTCAACTCCATTGTCGGCTGAAACGACGCGACCGGCTTGTCGTCGACGAACAGCTTGAGGCTCGTCACGTTCTCTTTTTCGACTTCGCCCGGCTTCCCCGGAACGTCGAGAAAGTGCGCCGTCCCCAGGTGGCCGACGCCGCGAATCGTGAGGACCGTCCCGTAAGCGCTGTCCTCGGTCGCCATCAGCGAGTTCTGAAAATCGATTCCGCTGAGCGTCCACAGCTTGGGGCCGTCAATGCGAGTGCGAATCTCGCCCACGCTGACTGTCACCTTGCGGGGCCAGCCCGCCTGATGCGCGGGCAGAGCCGTCGGACCTTCCGCCCGCAGGCGGCCCGCAACAAGCGAGATCAGTCCACAGGCAAGAAGCAAGATCCGCGTGGCCGCGACGCTGCTCATCGAGAGGTCCCGTGACGGAAAGTCGGAGAACACGCCATCGACACCGGAGTATAAAACCACTCGGCGCGTGCCATGGCTCAGAGTGGTCTATCGCCCTTGCTGCGGCGACCCGTGTCGAATCGAAGTCGCGTCAGTTCGAACGCGACTTCGGCCGCGTCGACTTGGGGGTTTCCGCTTTGGATGACTTCGATCCCGTCTTCTCCTTGGAAGCCTTGGCCGCGGGTTTCGCGGCGGCCTTGCCGGCCGACTTGCTCCCCTTCGACTTGGGCGCGTCTTCATCGTCCTCAATCACGCCCTCGCCCCCAAGCAGTTGAGAGAGGCGGCTGGGAGCGGTATTGACGTCAAACCCGTTGGCCGGCGGAGAGGCCAGAGCCTGCTCGAGCGTGCGGCGATATTTCGGGTCGGCGCCAAAGGCCCGGAGCAGCTCGCAGAAGATCGGCGCCTCGTTCTTCCGCAGCACGGGACGCAGGGCGCTCGAAGCCTGCTCCTCGTTCGACCCGACGTCCGCGAGGCCGAGCCAGATGCTCGCCCGCGTCATGGCGGCGTCCATCGGAACGGTATGGCTCCCCAAAGCTTCCTGCAGCGTCCACGCCCGCACGAACGGCGACAATTCGCGGATCTTGCCGATCTGCTTCTGGGCGAGGTCCAGCGTTTTCTTGCGAAGCGGCTCGAAATCGAACGCGAAATGCTTCTCGAACACGTACTGTAGGATGGCCCGGGTCTGCACCGCCCGCCACTCGGCTCCTTCCATCCCTTCGAAGGCGCTCGTCAACTCGGTGACCGAACTGACGCGGATCTCGTTCAGGTCGTGGAATCCGCTCATGAGCCGTTCGATCGCCGCGTCGGCCTGGTCGGGCGTCGTGTTCTCGACGCAGACGGCGTACAGCATCGTATCGAGGACCGACCGTTCCTTAGGGACGGCGACCCCCTTGTACCGCTTTTTCAGCACGCCGACGAGCTTCTTGCAGATGCCCGACTTGTCGGAAGCCTTCAGGCGGGAAGGAGCGGTCATGTCGTGACGGGTTCAAGGAATGGAAAAAGGGGAATGGGAACAGCGGGCGGTCAGGAACGGGACGAGGACCCGCTCGATTCGTCGCGGTCGTCTAATTCCTCGTCGCGCTCGTCGCCCTCGTCCATGAGTTCTTCGTCCGATTCATCCATGTCGTCCCAGTCGTCGTCCGATTCAACGTCCGAGCCTTTGAAAATCAGTTCGTCATCGTCGTCCGAGCCTGCGCTTCCGGCCTCATCCGCTGTCGCGCCTTCCGGCAGGGAGGCCCCTTCCGGAAGATTCTCCCGCAGGAACTTCGCCGCCTCAATGCTCTTCTTGACCCCCTGGTCGAGAACAAATTGCAGCACCGGCGTGGTCTTCGTCTGCAACCGGTCCGCAACCTTGGCCTGGATGAAGCCGCGGGCCGCATTCAGCCCCTTCATGGTCAGGGCCTGCCGCTTCATGTCTCCCATGACGGAGACATAAACCTTGGCATTCCTCAGATCGCCCGACACCTCGGCCGACAAGACCGTGACATTCTTGATCCGCGGGTCGCGGAGCTCGAACAGCACGGCCGTGCTCACCGTCTCACGGATGGCCTCCGAGGCTCGTTGAGTGCGGCGGGACGACATGGGGGCGGCAACGGTTTCCAGGGACATCGGGCAAGTTTGGTCGAAGGTCAAAATCCAAAAAACAAATGTCTAAGGAAATTTCAAAAGGTCAAAAACCAAAAGAGCGAATGCCAGCCCTTTTGTGATTTTGGAGTTTCAGCGTTCCTTGGACATTTGAATTTCGACCCTCGGATTTCTGCTGATCCATGAAGTGGCGCGTCGGGCTCGCATCACTCGAGCGTCCGCTTCACTTCCTCAATCTTGTACGCCTGCAGCAGGTCCCCTTCCTTGACGTCGTTGAAGCCTTCGAGACGGATACCGCACTCGAAGCCCTCTCGGACTTCCTTGGCGTCATCCTTCTCGCGCTTGAGCGACGCAATCCCGTATTCGTTCAACACCTTCTGGTCGCGAATGACCTGGATGCGGTTCGAACGCTCGATCGTTCCTCCCAGCACGCGGCAACCGGCGACGGTGCCGATGCGGCTGATCGAGAACGTCCGCAGCACGATGGCCCGTCCGGTGTTGACCTGCCGCTTCTCGGGGATGAGCAAACCTTCGAGCCGGGTTTTAATGTAACCCGTCACTTCGTAAATGATGTCGTAGCGACGGATGTCGACCCCATCCCGCTCGGCCGCGGCCTGGGCCCGGTCTTCCGGGATGACGTGGAACGCCACGATGATCGCCCCGCCCGCATGGGCGAGAGCCACATCGCTCTCGTTCACGCCGCCAACCCCTTCGTGGATGATCTGCACCCGCACTTCCGGATGGTCGATCTTCCCGATCTCGTGCCGCAACGCCTCGAGCGAACCCGGAGTATCGACCTTGAGGATGAGGGGCAGGTCCTGCACCGCACCGCCGCGAGCGGCTTCCAGAATTTCGTCGAGCGTCCGCGGCTTCTGCCGGCGTCCCGCCAGCACGTCGAACCGCCCGCGCTGACGCCGCGTCTCGGCGATGTGGCTGGCGATATCGAGGTTGTCGAGAGCGTAGAACTGGTCCCCCGCGTTCGGCACGAGGTCGAGCCCCGCCACCTTGACCGGAGTCGACGGCGGTGCTTCTTCGAGTTCGTTGTCGTGGTCGTCGTAGATCGCCCGGATGCGGCCGGTGGCCTGACCGCACAGGACGATATCGCCACGGCAGAGCGTCCCCTTCTGCACGATGAGCCACGCCAGCGAACCGCGGCCTTCGTCGCGGAACGATTCGAGGCACACCCCAACCGCCGCGCGGTCTGGATTAGCCTTCAGTTCGTTGATTTCCGCCGTCAGCAACAGCGTTTCGAGCAGGGTATCGACGCCCTGGCCGGTGGCGCCGGAAGTCTCGACCGCTTCGACTTCGCCGCCCCACGCCGTCACCAGCACGTCGTGCTGTGCCAGCTGCTGCATGACGCGCTGTGGGTTGGCCGTCGGCAAGTCGATCTTGTTGATGGCCACCACGATCGGCACCTTGGCCGACTTCGCATGGCTGATGCATTCAATCGTCTGCGGCATGACGCCGTCCGCCGCCGAGACGACGAGCACCACGATGTCGGTGACATTCGCCCCGCGGGCCCGCATTTCACCGAACGCCGCATGGCCGGGCGTATCGACGAACGTCAGCTTCTGGCCGTTGTGCTCGACCTGATAGGCCGCGATGTGCTGGGTGATGCCCCCCGCTTCGCCCGCGGCCACCGAAGTGCTGCGGATCTTGTCGACGAGCGTCGTTTTGCCATGGTCGACGTGGCCCAGGATCGTGACGATCGGCGGACGCGGCACCAGATCTTCTGGCTTGTCATCCCCTTCAAAGAGGTCGACAAGCTCGGCTTCCAGATCGCGCTCACGGATAACCGTGAGGTCGACGCCCAGTTCCATCGACAATTCGAGGGCAAGATCTTCTTCCAGGGAGTCGTTGATCTTGGCCATCGAACCTCGCTGGAACAGGAGCTTCAGCAGGTCCTTGGCCGGACGGCCGATGGCTTCCGACAGCGTGCGGACGGTGATCGGCAGTTCGATCTCGGCGGTCGTCTTGAGGACGACGTTTCCCTTGCGCTTGACGCGCGGGACGCGCATCTTGCGGGGACGATCGCCTTCATCTTCTCCGAGCTTCCCGCTCCGACGGCGTCCGGTGTCTGCCGTCTTCTTGCTCTGCCCGGGGACGCCGGCCTTCCCCTTTTTCTGGGCTTCGACAAGGTCCATCAGCTCGGCCTCGAGCGTGCGGCCGCTCTTGCCGATCCGGTTGACGTCGCGGGGAATCTTGCGGGCGTCGCGGGTCGTCACCTGTTTGCCGAGCGGGCTTGCCGAGATCATTCCCGGCGTGAGCTTGAGCGTCGGCTTTTGAGCGGGGCCTTCGTCCGGCTTTGTTGGCTTCTTCGCCGGCATCTCCATTTTCGGAGGCATGGCGACGGCCGGCATCCCCTTGCCGCGATCCCTTTTCGGACCACGACTGTCCTGGTCCTGCGGGGGCGCAACGGAACCCTGGCTCCCGGGCGTTCCGCCACCCGGAGGCTGTGCGACCGAACCGCGCGGCGTCATTTCGTACCGCGTGGGACGACGATGGGACGCGCCGGACGCCGCAATGTAATCGTTGCGAGAAAGAGGCGCCGGAGCGGGCGGTCGGGCCGGCGCCTGCGGAGCAGCGGCCGAGGCGGCGACGGGGGGAGAGGTGGGAGCTACCGGGCGCGCTGGAGCGGGGGCTTGCGGAGCGGCCGTCCCCTGGCCACGGGGCGCAGGTGCCATGGAACCAGGGCCACCCGGAGCGGGACGCGCCGCCATGCCGGGACGTGGAGTGAGCGGCATGGTCTTGGTCGACGGACGTTCCGGACGGGCTTCGGGCTTCGCCTCGACCTTGGCGGCCGGTGCGGGGACCGGAGACGGCTCGACCGGCGACGGAGCCTCAACGGCCGGAGCGGAGACAGCCGCCGGAGCGAGCGATTCGGTTGCCGGGGCTTCGGGAGCGACAACCGGTGCCGCCTCGATCGGCTCTTCGGGAGCCCCTGCTTCGACAGCCACAGGGGCAGGTTCTGGGGTCGGCTCGGCAACGGGAGCTTCGACGTGCGGAGCCTCTTCGACTTCCACCGGTTGCTCGTCCGTCGGTTCCAAGGCCTCGGAAGCCTCGTGACGGGTTGCCGGCCGCATGGGCTGCGGGCGGGCCGGCATCTTCCGGATTTCGCGCAGCTTGGCCGCAGACTCCGCGTCATCGCGTGTCGGTGCCAGCGGGGACGGTTCAGCCGAGGGTTTCTTCGCCGAGCCCCCCTTCTTCAAGAGTCCGAGCACGACATCACGCTCTTCGGGCGAAATGCTGGCCAGAGCGGAATTCTTGAGCTGAATCCCGGCTGTCGCGCAGAGATCGATCAACTCTTTGCTATCCATCCCCAGCTCTTTTGCCAGGGCGAAGATCCGAATCTTCAAATGCTGTTCTCCCAGTCGAACATCCGGCGAGCCGCAATCTCGTCGGGTGTGGCAGAAGGCGTGATTCCTGCGGATCAGTTTTCCTTCAGAATCCGCCTGATGCGGGTACGGTTGGTGTGTCGCAGGTTCCGGTGATTGACCCCGAAGCGGCTCCCAGCCACAAACGCGGGTTGAACGAACAGGCTGTTTCTACTTCCGTCCGGCTGACTCAGCCGCGTCCGTGATTTCCAGTGGCCTGTCCGTTCGTGGTTTCTGATGAGCTCTCCCGCATCCGCTCGGCGGGAATTCCTCCGTCTACTGCTGAAGGTTCATGTTGCCGGTCGACTCCCTTCCGTCGCGCTGGCCCCGGACGCCCCCGGACCCGCTGCCCCTTGCCCGTTCGATTCGGCGGGCGGCTCGATCGGCCGAGCCGGCGGCGCCTCATCGTCGATCACCTGACGCGTCCGCTTCGGAGCGGGACGCCCACCCATCGCTTCGGCTTGCTGCAACGCGGCCTCGGCCGCACGCATCCGCCGATCTTCCTGATGAGCCCGCTTCTCTTCTTCCTCAATCCGCGCCGCCTGGACATCGGCGAAATTGACGATCTCTTCGCACTGCTCGTCCGTCAGCCCGCCGAGTTCGGCCAGCTGGTCGGGCTCGATCACCGAGAGGTCGTCGTAAGTGAAGAACCCTTGAGCGACGAGGTTCTCCGCCAGTTCGCTCGTGACTCCCGGGACGATCGAGAAGGCCTGCACCGACTTGTCGAGCTGCTCGTCCAGCTTCTCCTGGGTCAGCACGTGAATGTCCCAGCCGACCAGCTTCGACGCCAGCCGCACATTCTGACCCTTCTTGCCGATCGCCAGCGAAAGCTGGTCGTCCCGGACAAGAACGATCACCTTCCCCAGCATCGGACAGAGAATGACGTCTTCCACTTCGGCAGGCTGCAGGGCATTCGGAACGAGAACCTGCAGCGAGTCGTTCCAGCGGACGATGTCGATCCGCTCGCCCGCCAGCTCGTCCACGATGTTCTTGATCCGCGACCCGCGGACGCCGACGCACGCCCCGACCGCATCGATCTTGCTGTCGTAGCACGAGACGGCCACCTTCGACCGATACCCCGCCTCGCGGGCAATCGACCGAACCTCGATCACCCGCTCGCCGACTTCCGGAATTTCCAGCTCGAACAACCGCCGCACAAAGTCGGGATGGGCCCGCGAGAGAATGATCTTCACGCGGCTGCCGGCCTTCTTCACGTCCAGCACGGTCGCCCGCACCCGCTCGTTGACGCGGTAGCTTTCGCCCGGAATCTGCTCGCTGCGGGGCAGGAAACCTTCGACCTTTCCGAGATTGACGGTCGCCGCTCCCCCTTCCAGACGGGAGACGATGCCCGAGACAATCTGCGTCCGAATCGCCGTGTATTCGTCGTGCAGGGCGTCGCGTTCGGCCTCGCGGATCTTCTGAATCATCACCTGCTTGGCGGTCTGGGCCGAGATCCGCCCCAGGATGTAACCAAGCTCGTCCGCGTTCACCGGCGCTGCATCGTAAGTCACGGCCGGCTCGCCGTTCTCACGATTGATATTCACCACGACGACTGCTTCTTCCCCGTAATGCTTCTTGGCCGCCGAGAGGATCGCCTGTTCGATTCCTTCGAACACAATCTCCTTATCGATGCTCTTGTCGCGGTGGATCGCATCGACGATCCGAAGGACCTCACTGCCATTCATGCCCGAGAACATTCCCTATCCTGACTGAAGCGACCGGGAGACGCGAAAATCTGCAGGAAAATGCCGTCGAAACCGAACCGTCAAAAAACAAAAAAAGCGGGAGCAGGTCCCACTTTCACTCCGAAAAAGCCCGCAAGCTTTCCGGGGGCGCATGGGCGTTACTCCTTCCGACCCGGGGATATGCCGTAAAGCATGTCCGCGGGCGAGCGGATGCGTGAACGCCTCTGTCAGCTCAAACAATTCACATAGCCGACGTCCTCGTCCATCCCAGCGACAGGAACTGCACCGCCCGTTGAGTCAAAACCCCTTCAGAATTGTCCGGTCTGGGATCGCTTCTGGAGGGACAATGGCGCAACTCACCGATATTCTACCGGTTGAACGCACAAAGTACAGCGGCCCGACGCGACTGTCAAGCAACTGAATCGCGGGACGTGCCCATGTCGGAAACCCGGTCCTCAGCCCGCGATGGGATGCGGGGGATCGCCGCCGGCGTCCGGTGGAACGGGTCACATTCTACTCCGGTCATCCGGTCGATTCGGTGCGACACGACACCCTGCCGCGAGTGCCCGACGTACTCCCCGACTGGGCATTCGCGCCTGTTCATGCCATCGGCCGAAAAGATCCGACCCGACTCTTGGCAATAGCTACTGTTCGCAACAACAGTCCGGCGGACTGCCTCAACCAGCGCGATGACGGTCTAATCACTGCGGCAGCAACCGTTTGAGCTCGACCTTGAGAAAGTGAACCCCCTGGCCGTTCATGAAGACCGTCCCAACGTGCTCGTCATCAACCGGGATGGTCCGGGCGGAATAATAGCGAGCCGCCACGTTCGTCTCAGGAAGCAGCGTGACGGTCCCGTCTCCGTTCCAGGTCTGCCCATCGTCGACCGACACGTTGTATCGCAACCCTTTATTCATCGTCCCGACGCCCCACGTCACCAGCACCCGCCCATTGGGAAGCGTCGTCAAATAACGCCCCTCCGCACTGTCGCCATCCGGCACGGCGGGAAACTTCTCGACCGCCGTCCACGACTTCCCCTCGTCGGTCGACCGTAGGAAGACAGGACCCATCGCGAGCAGCGTCCCGCGATCGGTCCGAACAATCTGCTGCCACGAGTGTGGCTTCTTGTCGGGGCCAATCAGCGGGAACTCCGTCACCGTGCGAGTCGCCGGATCGAACAGCCGCGGCGGACCGACCCGGAGCGGAAGCAGCCAGCGTCCCTCCGTCCATGCCAGCACATTGTGCCGCACCGCCCCCAGATGCTTCCCATCAACCGGGCCGATCAACTCCTGGTTGCTCCAAGTCCGCCCCTGATCGGCGCTGAGCGAATACAGCAGGGCCCGCTCGTAATACCCGTCGCGGGCCTTATCGTCGGCGATATAGTTCCACGTCAGCAACAGCCGGCCGTCGGGAAGCGTGTCGACCGTCCCCGGATACACCTCAAAGATCTTCACCTCGCGAATCGACTCGGGCCGCTTTTCCGACGTCGCAATGGCTACCGGCACCGACCACGTCGGCCCGCCATCGCTCGACCGCGAGCACATCAGCACTCCCTTCCCCCGAAACACGACGACCAGCGTCCCGTCCCCCGCCCGGCAGATCGAGGGATGAACGTGTCCCGACACGCCCCCTTTCTGAATCGAGACCGGGACGTCATCGGCGATCGCAGCGGTGAACATTCCGAGAAGTGCGGCCGCCACGGCGCCAGCGACGTGTTGCAAAGCCATCGTGCGGAGTCTCATGCCAACCCTTTCGCGAAAAACGCAGGAGGCGAGGAGTGAGTGATTCGACAGGCGAGCACCATAATCGGCTCCGGCGACGAAAGCGACTTCGACAGACTGATGGCGATGCCCCTCTCCGCGCTGCCACAACAATGTATTACTCACTTACAAAATCTTCGCGCCACCCAAAGCTTCACGCGTGCGAGACTCAACGGACGCAAACCGGGAAGAGGGATGAATGAGGAACCCAGGAAGGCAGGAACAAGACAGGAGAACAAAGAGAAGCCTGTGAAGTTCCTGTGCAAGCTGCCATTTTCTACGGCATTCCTGTGTCTTTCCTGCCTTCCTGGGCTCCTCATTCAACCCCTCCGACGACAGCAATTGAGGGAATCCCCCGGCAAACTGAGCGGTCATGCACGCTCATCCACGGGTTACGTCTCCCGCGCTGGGAAGCTCCGGCCGGGGCCGTCGCGAGGGAACGATGCTTCCGAAATCGCGTCCGTCATGTGATCCGTTGAGTCCATACTTTCGTACAATCTCAAGACTGCACCAAGATCCCGCTCCGCATTCCAACCGCCCCTCCACACGGGTCGGCGGTCATCGAGGAGGCCACCTGCCCGTGAAAGAATGGTACTACGCCAAAGGTCAGCAGCAGTTCGGCCCCATCCCGGAGGATCGCTTTCGGGCAATGCTCGGCGAGGGAGTGATTCTTCCCAGCGACCTCATCTGGAGCGCCGATCTCCCCGACTGGCAACCCGCTCGCCATTTTCCCGAGCTCTTCCCACGCGATTCGACCCGCAATCCGCCGGCCATCCCGTTCCGCGATCAGAACGTCGCCAACACCCGGCTGGCGGCCGGCATCTGCGCGATCGTCGCGGGCAGCTTCGGCGTGCACAAGTTCGTGCTGGGGATGACGACACCCGGAGTCATCATGCTGGTCGTCTCGATTGCCACCTGCTTCGTGGGGGGGATTGTGATGCACGTCATCGCGATCGTGGAAGGCATCAAATACCTGCTGATGTCGGATGAAGAGTTCCACCAAACCTACATGGTGGAGAAGAAGGAGTGGTTCTGATCGCTCCCTCGCCGTGAAAGATGGGGCGGCGACTCTCTCCCTACAAAATTCCTGAATCCCGTTGAACTCGCCACGCTCAACGTCGAGAGCAATCACCGGAGACCGCGATGTCCCCTCACCAGAAGCTGTGGCTCGTGGGGGCCATGTTCGGATTGGGAGTGATTGTGGTCGTGGGTATCATCGTGTCCCGAGTCGTGTACCGGCGACTTGGCTATCCCTCAATGCCGGCCTGGGCGAGATCGATCCGGCTTGCCGATGACCTGGTGACCATCGAACAGAAGGTGCAACCCGCCCTTCAGAACGGGTTCGAGGTGATTCGTCGCGATAAGGAGCATCTCGTCCTGGAGAAGGTGGTGGCGACTCCTGCCTGCACAATGCAGTTCTCCGCCGTTCGAGCATGGCGTCTTCGGTGGCAGAAATTTTCCGTTCGGTGCCACGGCCGACCCTGGTTGAACTGGGCCAGCAGCAGCGGCCGAAACTGGTGACGAGCGATCGATCCGCACCGGAACATCGAGGTCAAAGGACGACGGGACCGCGCAACGCATTAATCCTCGCTTGCCTGCGTGCGCTGCGCTGCGGTAGCCTGAACAGATCGCAGGCTCCCGCCATAGCTCCCTCCGCTCGTTCCTCTTCGGGCCCCGCTCCTCCATGACTCCCGAACAGCAAGCTCTCCGTGCGGTCACGCGAAGGCACTTTTTCGCCGACTGCCAGGTCGGACTGGGAGCGATGGCCCTCGCGTCGATGCTGCACGGGAACGGTAGCAACGCGTTGGCCGCAACCGCAGCGCCCACGACGGCGGCCGATCGAGCCGTCAACCCGCTCGCCCCGCAAGCCCCGCACTTCGCGGCCAAGGCGAAGCACGTCATCTACCTGTTCATGGCGGGCGGCCCCAGCCAGCTCGAACTCTTCGACTACAAGCCGAAGCTGCAGGAACTCTCGGGACAGGTCATCCCCGAGTCGTACGTCGCCAACAAGCGCTTCGCCTTCATCAAGAAGGACGCGAAGCTCCTCGGCACCGCCCGCAAGTTCGACCGCCACGGTGAGAGTGGTGCCGAAGTCTCCGAGCTCCTCCCGCACCTCTCCAAAATCGTCGACGACATCGCCATCGTCCGCAGCATGAAGACGGAAGTCTTCAATCACGGGCCGGCCAAGATGTTCGTCAACACCGGCTCGCCGCGGTTCGGCCGCCCCTCGATGGGAGCGTGGGTGACGTACGGCATCGGCAGCGAATCACAAAGCCTGCCAGGTTTCGTCGTCCTGCACTCCGGTCCGCGCGGCCCGCGTGGCGGCACGCCCCTGTGGGGTAGCGGCTTCCTCCCCACGACTTATCAGGGTGTCCCGTTCCTCAATGGGGCCGACCCGATCCTCAACCTGTCGAACCCGGCCGGCATCGACCGCGAGAAGCAGGGAGCGTTCGTCTCAACCGTCACCGACCTCAACAAGATGCGGCTCGAGCAGATTGGCGACCCCGAAATCCGCACGCGGATTGCGGCCTACGAAATGGCCTACCGCATGCAGACCAGCGCCCCCGAGTTGATGGACCTCTCGAGCGAAACGAAGGAAACTCTCGATCTCTACGGCGTCGATCCCGCCAAGCCCTCCTTCGCCCGCAACTGCCTTCTCGCGCGGCGACTCGTCCAGAAGGGAACGCGGTTCGTGCAGCTCTATCACACCGACTGGGACCATCACGGCAACCCCGGAACCGACCTCGGCAAGTCGATCGACGAGCGGTGTGCCGAGACCGACCGCGCCTGTGCGGCCCTGGTGCAGGACCTCAAGCGGAACGGTCTCCTCAACGACACGCTCGTCGTATGGGGCGGCGAATTCGGCCGTACCCCGCAAGGCGAACCGCGCGACTCGCCCGGCCGCGACCATCACATCGAGGCCTACACGATGTGGATGGCGGGCGGCGGCATCAAAGCGGGACAGACGATCGGCAAGACCGACGAAATCGGCTACTACACGGTCGAAGACC
The DNA here is from genome assembly GCA_020850695.1 of Planctomycetaceae bacterium. GTDB lineage: Bacteria > Planctomycetota > Planctomycetia > Planctomycetales > Planctomycetaceae > JADZEF01. The sequence goes on from JADZEF010000077.1 coordinate 60,822, forward strand.
AGGTC
>JADZEF010000078.1 GCA_020850695.1 Planctomycetaceae bacterium
AATACGATTTCCAAAGGAACTTCGCTGCAGGGAAACATCGAAACGGATGCGAACCTGCGAATCGAAGGCCGAATGAAAGGGGACGTGAAGGCCCGCTCGACCTTCTCCGTTGGCGAGGGAGCGGTCGTTGAAGGCAACATCGCGGCCGAGTCCGCCGAGATTGCGGGAGAAATCCGCGGCCAGCTGGAAGTGTCCACGGTGCTGGTCCTGAAGTCGACCGCCATCGTGCACGGCGACATCCTGACCGACAAGTTCGTGGTCGAGGCCGGCGCGCAATTCAATGGAAGCTGCAAAATGGGTCAGCAGGCGTCTCCGCTGAAGCTGCCCGCCGTCAATCCCGCAAACGGGCGTCGGCCGGAGGCGGCTGTCGCTTCCAATTGACCAACGGCAGCAGGCGTTACGACCCGCCTCATTGCGCCGTCGCGCACTCGACGTGCGACGCGTCGTCCTCGTATTCCCCGCACAGGTAGAACGACCGTTCTTTCCGCCTGAGGTGCGCGCCGGTTGTTCGGGTCGTCCTGAGGATGCCAGGCCCGGTGGGGCGCTGAAGTTCGATTGTGCGGGCGGTTGCGGATTCGCGGGACATCCCTGAACGACGGCGGGAATCGGTCGCTCCTGAGAGACACGAAGCGACGATTTCGGCGATGACAGGAGCGGCTTCGCTTCTCTTCGAGCGGTCGGACCCGTGCGGCCGATTTTCCGAGAGAGCCCCAAGAGGGCCGAGAATGCTGGCTGCCAGGTGGTGGGAAGTGGAGTCCGCCGCAGCCGACGATCTGGAACGCATGGAGGTGTTCATGATGCAACCACTGCGCACCCACTCCGCCGTCTGGTCGGCGGTTCTGTTGTCGCTCGCCGCAACCGGCTGTTGCTCGACGTTCGAACGCGACTGGCAGGCCGCACTCAGCTGTCCGCAACCGGCCGACCGTCTCGCCGGGCTTTGGGAGGGAACCTGGGAGAGCGAGTCCAGGCGGCAATGCGGAGCCCTCCGCGCGATCGTCACGCCATGTGGACCGAATCGGTATTCTGCGCGGTATGACGCGCGATTCTGCTGGTTCGTCCCGTACGGCCACGACATGCTTCAGACCGCGACGGACGACGGGCTCGTGACCCACTTCCGAGGCGAAGAAGACGGCGGTCTGATCGGCGGAGTTTATCGTGCGGCGGGGTGGTCTGACGGAGCGAACTACATCGCCTGCTGCGAGGCTCAGCACGACAAGGGGACGTTCCGGATGCGGCGCGTCGGATGCGTTGCGGGAGTTGCTCTCGAGCGGCCGCCGTTCGAGTCCGAGGTCGCTCCCCCTCCGCCGGCCCCGGTCAGGGCCTACGAGGAAGCGACGATCCTTCAGGATGATTCCGTTCCTCCCCGCCCGCCGCAGTGATGCGGCGCAGCCTGGCGGAGACGATTGTCGCCCGTCGAGGGAAACATCAGAATCGGCATTGAATCATGCCGGTTCTGAATGCCTCGCCGTCGGTGGGATGATCTATGCGACTGGGAAAGTTCGAGTTGACGACGGTCTCGGGCGGACGCTTCCGCACCGACGGCGGGACGATGTTCGGCGTCGTGCCGAGAGTCCTCTGGTCGCGGATTTTTCCGGTTGCCGAAGACAACAGCATTGCGCAGGCGACGAACTGCGTTCTCGTGCGGACGGGATCAAAGACCGTCCTGATCGATACGGGATACGGCTCGAAGCTGTCTCCGCGCGACAAGCGAAATCACCAGGCCGAGGAAGGGGATCCGCTGTTGACGTCGCTCGCGGCCGCGGGTGTCGCTGCGGACGATATCGATGTGGTTCTGCTGTCGCATCTGCATTTCGATCATGCGGGGGGCTGCACGCGGCTTGACGAGGCGGGGAAGGCCGTCCCGACGTTTCCAAAGGCCGAGTACGTCGCCCAGCGAATGGAGTGGATGTACGCGACGGCCGGCTTTCCCGAGTTGCGCGGCTCCTATCCGCAGGACAATCTGCTGCCGTTGAAGGAGAGCGGGCAACTGCGGCTGGTGGATGGCGATGTCGAATTGATCCCCGGTTTCCGTGCGATTGTCACCGGGGGACACACCGTCGGGCATTCGGCCATCGTGATTGAGAGCGAGGGAGAGACCGCGATCTTCCTGGGAGACGTGTGTCCGACCTGGCGCCACCTGCCGGCACTCTGGTGCATGGGTTACGACCTCGACCTGCTGACGCTGCGTCGGCTCAAACCGAAGCTATTTGGCGAAGTCGCCGACCGGCAGTGGTGGGCGCTGTCGGATCACGATCCCGATCACGCGGCGGCGCGGCTGGTGCGCGACGACAAGCGCGAGTTCGCGATTGTCGACATGCGGCCGACGCTCTGAGCGTGCCTCAAGCCGTCTTGCTTTCGATCGTCCGGTTCGGATTGATTCCGAGCCAGAAGACAGCCGAGAGCAGGTAGATTCCGCCGAAGACGAACAGGACGAGATCCCACCCGCTGAACGACGCGCCCAGGCGTTCGGGCAGCTTGAGAAGGAAGGGGACAAGGATCGGAAAGGCCGCGGCCCCCAGGTTGCCGGCCATGTTCATGGTCGCGAAGACGACGGTCGTGTGGCGGCCCGCGACGTCGATCGCAACGGTGTAGCCCGACGGTCCCGCCAGCGAAGCACAGAACGATCCGCACGCGAGCACGGCCACCGCGGCGTTGGCGGACTCGACGAAATACGCCCCGATGGCGAACCCCGCTGCGCCGATCAGACCCAGAATGGCGAGCCCCTGCCGGGCGACGCGTCGGCTCTGCGTGCGAACCAGCAGCCAGTCGGAAAAGACGCCTCCGGCGAGCGCCCCGAGTAGTGCCGCCACGAACATGAGCGAAGTAAATGATCCGGACTTGGAGACCGAAACGCCGCGGGTCTTCACCAGGAACGTCGGAAACCAGGTCTGAAAGAAGATGTATCCGAACGCTCGGCAGGCCTGCTGCCCGCAGATCAGCCACATCAGGGGACTGGTGAGGATCAGCGAGCACAGGCCGCGCGAGCCGGGGTTCGCGGCGGATGGCGGTTGAGGCGAAGACGGCGTCTCACGAGGCATCAGCGCCAGCTCGGCCTCGTTGACGGAGGCGTGTTCCGAAGGTCGATCGCGGAACCACCAGGAGAACCAGGCCGACCAGATCAGTCCGGGCAGGGCCGCCCAGACAAACAAGTTCCGCCAGTCGAAGAAGGCCTTGAGGAAATCGAGTGAATCGCCGGACAGCGCGGCGACCCAGGACGGGAGCGGGGGGAGCGTCATTTTTTCCGAAGCTGCCCAATCGGGCTGCGACAGCGCAAGCCAGATCGCCAGCCACCAGCCCGCGAACTGCGAGGCTCCTGCCGCACCGAGCTGCTGAAAGGCAGCGACACACCCTGTCGACAGACCGCGCTTTTCCACGGGCATCCAGTGCCTGATGACGAGCGCAATGCATGGAAATAGTCCGGCATGTGCGGCGCCGAAGAGGAACCGCAGTGCGACCAGCAGGGGGACCCATGTGACGAAAGCCGTCAAGATGGTCGTCACCGACCATACGGCGCAGTACAGCGGCAACGCGCGCTGCGATCCCCAGACATCCCCGAGTTTAGCTCCCGGGATCTGGAATGCGGCGTAGGTCCAAAGCCACGCTCCGAGGACGAAACCCATCGTCTCGACGGTGAAGCCCAGTTCCCGCCGCATGACTGTTTCGGCATTGGCCAGGCATTGCCGCTGGACGTAGACGAGGGCGGACACCGCACAGAGGGATGCCAGCACGAGATATCGGACGCGTGTCGGCATGAAGCAGCTCAATTTCGGGAGGTTGTCGGCAAGCGTCAAACCGGACCGGAGTCGAAGCATCAGGCTTTCCCTCCGGTCTGACGTGGCGAACGAGGTTATCAGGATACGCAGCAAGTTGCCGGTTCGAGGCACCCGGATCCTTCGCGCCACATCCACCAACCGTTACCACGGCGCCGGCTCTTCCGTCCGTAACCCGTCAGTTGACCGCCCCCCGGAAGCGACATAGAGTTCCCTGCGGCGAGCCTTTTCGCCTTTCTGCCTTCGGCACCCATTCCCTTCGGGCCGAAAAACACCGATGTCGAACCCGGAAAATACGCCCTCTCCCCGTCCCGAGGAACCCCAGGGTCCCGGGCGAAAATCGGGCGACCGTAAAGAACGTTCGAACAACAACCTCTTTCTGTACGTCGTCCTCGGCGTGTTGCTGGTCTTCGTGGCCGCAACGCTCATCAGCCGCCAGCGGCGAGGCGAAGAACTCAAATTCAGCGAACTCTTCGAAGGGCTCGAGTCGGGGCGCTTCACCGACAAGAATGTCTACGACCTGACGATCGGCACCACGCTGATCACGTTTCAGGATCAGCCGAAATCCAAGTCGAGTTCGTTGCGGAGCGGCGACCCGCCCACGCACTACTACCACGTCAACTCGTTCGGCATGGAAGAGGACAAGGCCGAGCTGACGAAGCTGCTGCGTTCGAAAAAGATCGAGCACACGTACTCGACGCCGCCGATGGACGTGATGAATCTTCTGTTCATCTCGGCCATGCTGTTGACGATCGTGCTTTTCGTGATGTTTGTGCGACGGCTGGGGGGCGCCGGCTCGGCGATGTCCTTCGGTCGGAGCCGCGGCAAGCTGTATGCCCAGGAAGACATCGATATCACGTTCAACGACGTGGCCGGAATCGATGAGGCGGTCGAGGAGCTGCGCGAGGTCGTCGAGTTTCTCAAGACTCCGGCCAAGTACCAGGCGCTGGGCGGGCGCATTCCGCGCGGCGTCCTGCTGGTTGGTCCTCCGGGAACGGGAAAGACGCTGCTTGCCAAGGCGGTCGCCGGCGAGGCCAACGTCCCGTTCTTCAGCCTCTCGGGATCGGACTTCGTGGAAATGTTTGTCGGCGTCGGCGCGGCCCGCGTCCGCGACATGTTCCATCAGGCCACCCAGAAATCCCCCAGCATCATTTTCATCGACGAGCTCGATGCGCTTGGCAAGGTCCGCGGCAGCGGCATGCCGGGCGGCCATGACGAGCGCGAACAGACGCTGAATGCCCTGCTCGTCGAAATGGACGGCTTCGGCACCGAGCACAGCGTGATCGTCATGGCGGCCACCAACCGCCCGGAAACGCTCGACCCCGCGCTCCTTCGGCCCGGCCGCTTCGACCGCAACGTCCTCGTCGACCGTCCCGACATCAAGGGGCGCGAGGCGATCCTGAAGGTGCATGCGGCGAAGATCAAAATGGACGCCAGCGTCGACCTGTCGCGCGTGGCGAAGCTGACGCCCGGGTTCGTCGGGGCCGACCTCGCCAACCTCGTCAACGAGGCGGCCCTGCTCGCGGCGCGGTCCAACAAAACCCGCGTCACGATGAAGGAGTTCGACGAAGGGATCGAACGCGTGATCGCCGGTCTCGAGAAGCAGACCCGCATCATCCACCAGGATGAAAAGCTCCGCGTCGCCTACCACGAGTGCGGGCACGCCCTGGTCGCGTGCAGTCTCCCGCACACCGATCCGGTCCACAAGATTTCGATCATCCCGCGCGGGATGGGGGCGCTGGGCTACGTTCTCCAGCGGCCGGAAGAAGAGCGGCATATCCAGACGAAGTCGGATCTCGAAAGCCGCATCGGCGTGCTGTTGGGCGGCATCACCGCCGAGCAGATCGTCTATAAAGAGACGTCGACCGGCGCTCAGAACGATCTGCAGCGAGCGACCGACATTGCCCGCCGGATGGTCACCGAGTTCGGCATGAGTGCCAAGCTGGGGCGGGTCCATTACAGCGCCGAGTCGCGCTCGCCCTTCCTCAATAATTCGACGTATACCGCAGAGCCGCAGCACAGCGAACAGACGATGCGCGAGATCGATCTCGAGGTCCGCCGCATTATCGACGAAGTATCGCGGACGACCGAAGAGATCCTCGTGCGCCGACGCGACGTGCTCGACCACATGGCCCGCGAGCTGAAAGAGTGCGAGACGATGGACTCGGATCGCCTGAAGACGATTCTGGACCAGTACCGCACCACGCCGCAGATCAGCCCGGGAACGCGCTCGGCCCTGCCGCCGGAGAGCGACGCCGAAACGCCGATCGTTCCCGGCACGGGGGACGTTTTCCCCGCAACCGAAGGGGCGTGAGCGCGTTGCCGTCCGCCGCTCGCTTGTCGAGCGGGATGGCGGATCGCTGAGCCTGATCGGAGGCGGAATTGTCGCGCCCGGCGCGGCTCTCTAGACTGAACCGATTCGTTTGACGCACGGTTCATGTCCTCGGGAGTCTTGTTGTGGCCGATCCGCGGTTCATCATGGTGGGCGGGTTTCTCGGAGCGGGGAAGACGACGACGGTGGCCCGCCTCGCCCGGCACTTCATGTCGCAGGGGTCGAAGGTCGCCATCGTGACCAACGACCAGGCCGCGGATCTGGTCGACACGCACAGCCTGCGGTCGCAGGGCTTCGACGTCGGGGAGGTGGCGGGGGCCTGCTTCTGCTGCAATTTCAATGAGCTGACCGCGACGGTCGAACGGTTGAGCGCCGACGAGCGGCCCGATGTGGTGCTGGCGGAACCCGTGGGAAGCTGCACCGATCTTGTGGCGACCGTGATCCGGCCGCTCACGCACATCTACGGCCAACCGTTCGACGTGCGGCCCTACGGCGTGCTGATCAAGCCGAGCCACGGTTTGAAGATTCTGGGAGGCTCCGCCGGCCAGGATGCGCGGAGCGGGTTTTCCCCGAAGGCGGCCTACATCTTCGAAAAGCAGATCGAGGAGGCCGATTTCGTCATCATCAACCGCATCGATGAGTTGACGCCCGACCAGATCGCGCGGCTGTGTGCGTTGCTCGAGGAGAAGTTCCCCGGACGGCCGATCGTGCGGATGTCGGCCCGGACCGGCGACGGCTTTTCCACTCTGGTCGAGTTCCTTGGACAGCAGGGCGAATTCGGGCGGCGGGTCATGGAACTCGACTACGACGTCTACGCCGAAGGAGAGGCGGAGCTCGGCTGGCTCAACAGCAACATCCGCGTGACGGGGACGAACGAGTTCGCGCTCGACACGCTGTTGACGGACGTCATTCGACGTTTGAAGCAGTCGCTCGGCGAGGTGAACGCGGAGACCGCCCACCTCAAGACGATCGGCCTGTGGGAAGGCTTTTACGGGGTCGCCAATCTCGTGAGCAGCTTCACCGAGCCCGAGCTGTCGCTTCCGTCGCACTGCCAGGTGAAGCAGGCGCAGCTGGTGGTCAACGCCCGCGTGGCGATTGATCCCGCGGTGCTGGAGTCGCTGGTGCGGAAAGACGTCGACGCGGCGTGCGCGGCGGTTGGAGCCAGGGCCGAGTTTCTCGCGCTGCAGAGTCTGCGACCCGGGCGTCCCGTACCGACGCACCGCATTGTCGAGCCGGTCGGGATGTGAAACGCAGTCAAAGCCAAGGTATCTGTCGCAAAGACGCAGGGCTCGCAAAGAAAGGCACGCGAAGCCGACACTTAAGATCGAGCAAGCGTGACCCGGGGTGCTACGAAGTACAAAGCCTTCGGTGCGACGAGCGTGGCCATCTCTGATGGCCGACGAGCCTGCCGTGACATCCAAGTCGCCGTGGTCATTGGCCGCGGGACATGTTGTAGGTGTCCATACCGCGGCTTGATCCCCACGGGCTCACGCCATTGCCGGGGTTGCGCGGTGTCGGGGACGAACCCATCCCGCTGCGCATTCCGCGCGGCATGGGGCCGCTGGGGTTCGCCCCGTACCCGGAGCTCGAGCCCGCTCCGTACCCGGCTCCATTATCAAAGCCTGAATTCGGTCCGCCCGGGGGACGCATGCCGTTGGCACCGCTCTGATCGTAGCCCGGCCCACCCATGCTGTAGCCGCTCCCGTCAAAGTTCGCGCCGCCCGCCGCGCCGGGTCCCCAACCCATTCCATTGCCCGGATTGTTCGGTGCTCCGGACGCCTGGAAAGACTGGCCCGCCGCGGTGGGTCGTCCTGCTCGGGGATCCTCGCCATTCGGCGCATGGGCGGCGGCCCGCGCTTCGGTCCGCATGTTTTCATAGGGCTGCATCGACGCATCCATCGGGCTGTAGTTCTGGCTCGACTGCAGTTCGCCCGCGCCGCCGTTCCACTGCGTCGGAGTCGTCAGCAGGTGCTGACGCTCCCGCTTGAGGTCGCTGAGGATCGCCTGATGCTCGGGGTCGTAGAGGGGATTGTCAGGGGACATGCCCCCCGAGACGTGATCCTGGTAGGACTGTGTTACGGCGGACGCGCCCGAAGGAGGCATGGTCGGATCGTTGAGGAGGGGCTGCTCGTCGTCACGCCATTCTCGTCGATAGGACGGCATCGGCCCCTGAGGAGCCGCTGCGTTGGGTTGCGGGCCGGCACCGTCGTTGGACCCGTGGGGACCAGCGGCATGCCCGTACGGTCCCGCACCATAAGCGTTCGGCGTGCCACGGTTGGCTCGGGGATCCATGCTGGGGAACATGCCGCCGGGGCCGGCGCCCATGCCGATCTGCGTCGCCATCCGCTGCGCTTCGAGCTGAGAGGGAGTCGGAGCGAGCGGCGATCGCCCCGCGGCGGGCGGCGTGTTTCGCGGGTCGGCGCTGAACCCGGTCCGCTCGATGGAGGAAGACTTACCGCCACGACTCGGCTTCGGCGGCCAGACGTCGTCGGCGGTCGTGCCGCCGGCATTCACGACGCCGCCGGTCGAAGGATGCGGTCCATAGGCCGACATCGCCGCTTCCGGCACACGGCGTTCGCGTCCTGCATACGATTCGGGAATCTGCACGGGACGCGCTGCAGGTTGCCCGGCAGCGTGGATGGCAGGGTTTCCTGACGGACCGCCCGGCAGAATGACGGGATTTCCCAGGTCGGGAGTCGATTGCGTGTCGTTGTAGCCGTTCCGCATTCCGCGAGCGGCCATGACGTCCGGTTGTGGGAGATTCGCGTCGGTCGCCAATCCGGGATACTGCTGAGCCAGCGCCCGGCGCGCCTGTTCGATTTCGGCTCCGTCGAGCACGTCCTGTGGTTGTCGACGGTAGGCCATGCCCGCTTCCGCCCCTTGGGGCATCAATCCGGGGAGCGCTCTCGGCGAGCCGACGGTCGGAAGCGCGGTGGCGCGGCGTCGAGCCTGAGCTTCCTCGCGGGCGGCTTCGCCGCGGCGGCGCTCTTCTTCCATGCGCGCCTTGATGCCCGCCAGAATCGCGTTGGCGGCGGCGGGATCGGACGGCAGCTTCTGTTGCTCGGCCTGATAGCCGGCGGCGGCGACTCGCGAGGGTTCGTTGGAATTCGGAGCGTTCGCATTGGCCAGCATGGCGGCCGGCGGGGCGTCGGAGAACATCCGCGCCATCTTCTGTTGCGCTTCCTCTTCACTGCCGACGCGGCGGAAGGTGGCGAGAGCACGGGGATAATCCCCCTGCCGGCCATAGAGCAGCCCGAGGTTGTTGAGTGCCCGCGTGTGGCCGCTGTCGACCTTCAGGGCGGCGTTCAGTTCTTTTTCGGCGTCGGCATACCGGGTCTGAAGCAGGTAGGAATAACCGAGATCGCTGTGGAGGTTCGGATCGTTCGGACGGGCGCGAAGCGCGGCCCGGTAGTGCATCTCGGCTTCGGGCCAGTTCTGCTGCTTGTCGGCGACCACCGCCAGCCGATGATGGGCCTCGGCGTGATTGGGGACATCCTTCAGCACGCGGTTGAAGTGGAGCCTGGCCTGTTCAAGGTTGCCGCGGGAGAGCTCGTCGCGTCCCTGAGCGAGATGCTCGGCGACGGGATCGAACCTCTCTCCTCGACCACCTTGGGCGCCGGCCGGACCATCAATCGAGCCATTCATTCCGGCGGGAGGCATGGCGTTGCGGTCGCGCGAGGCGAGCGTCCCTCCCGGAGGAGGAGCACCGCCGGGACCGCGGTTGGCGGACGAGTTATTGGGGTTGTCGGCCCCGTTCTGAGCGAGTTCGCGCGACCTGGCCCCGTCGGCTCCGTCCACGGGCGGAGGGGTCCAGTCGGATTTCTTCGCCATTCGCGATTCGGCGCCGCGGCATCCCGTCAGGACCAGAACGCCCGCGACGACCAGCAGCCCGGTCATTGGATGCTTGCGAATGATTGCCGATTGCCGACGTCGCATAAGCCACCGGAATGCGAGGGGGCCCGCGGGACAGATTCCCGTGGTGACGCGAACACCCGGCCGTGACGGCGCATCGCGGCGTCGTCCCGGTGGTCTGGGCAGTCGCACAAAAATGTCGAAAGGGGAGTGCGTTGGGAGAGAGTTTCCCAAAGAGGTGGGGCGTTATAGGACGCAACGCGAAACGTGTCGAGACCGGGTTCGATGGGAGATGTACGGGCGCGTGGCGACGGCAAGCAGGCGGCGTCGGGGAGGTCGGTTGACCACGACCGCAATCGCCCTGACCTCCGAGCACTCAGGTCCCGGTCGGCGCCAGCGCCGGCGTGCAGGTTCGCAGGTCGGCGATCATCTGCCGGGTGGCGGCTTCCACGGCCTGTTCCCATTCCGCGGGTCCGAACTGCTCCTTCCACGGGCTCTGGCGGATGGCGAAGTTGATGCCTCGCGAACTGTTGACCAATCCACCGAGACCATCGGGACGGAACGCCGCAGCGACTTCGGCCGCGCCGCCTCCCTGGGCGCCGTAACCCGGGACGAGCAGCGGAACGTGAGGCATGGCGGCGCGGAGCTCGGCCAGCTCGCGCGGGTAGGTGGCCCCGACCACGGCGCCCACGAACCCGAAGCCGTCGGCGTCCGCATTGGCGGCCGCCAGTTGCTCGACGGCCGCCGCGACGTGGCGGTAAAGCGGCATCGCCTCTCCGCCCGCGGTCGACGGCGACGCCTTGTCCTGGAAGTCCCCGGCACCGGGGTTGCTGGTGCGGACGAGAACGTAGAGCCCGGCGCCGCGTTCGCGGGCCACCTTCACGAAGGGCTCGAGCGTGTCGCGGCCGAGGTAGGGATTGACGGTGAGGGCATCGGACGCCCAGGGTGCGGCGTTGGGGTCGGCCCCGGCGAGATATCCGCGGGCGTAAGCCTCAGCGGTCGAGCCGATGTCGCCGCGCTTGGCGTCGCAAATGACAATCAGCCCCTTGCTGCGGGCATGAGCGATGACCCGCGACAGGGCGAGCAGCCCCGACGGTCCGAGCTCTTCGAAGAAGGCGGCCTGCGGTTTGACGGCCGGAACCAGCGGCGCGACGACATCGATGATCCGCCGGCAGAATTCCTCGAAGGCGGACGACTTCTGCAGCAGTACGTTGGCGCGGTGCCGGCGTGCGGCCGATTCCTGAATGTCTTCGGGAATCCAGTCGAACCGCGGATCGAGTCCGACGAGCGCTGGAGTTCCCGTCCGGCGGATGGCGGCGTGAAGGCGGGTGGCGAAGTGCGTCATGGAAACTGATGCTCTACTGTCAGCCGGCCGGGCGGCCGTTCTTTTCGTGGAGTTGTTGAAGGCGCTGCGGATCGGTCTGGACGCTGATCCGATCGCCGGACTGCAGCTGGGTGTCGCCGTCGGGGAAGAAATTCACCGCTTCGCCGCGCTCATGGGCGACCACAAGGACACGGTGCTGCGTGCGCAGATCACGGACTTTCGCCCCGACAAGCTGGGCTCCGGCTTTCACCTCGAGGTTGGCGACCACGAGGAGCTTGTCGCGGATATAGAACGAATTGAGGATCGAGACGTCCGACGAGCTGGTGGCAAAGAGCGGCGCGGCCAGCGTCGAGGTGCTGAAGGCCAACGGGATGCCGAACGATTCGCGGACCTTCGACGCCAGTTCCTGGTCGAACAACCGCAGCACGACCCGGATCTCGGGATTGAGCCGCTTCGCGTCGAGGGCGATCTCCAGATTCGCCAGGTCGTCGTTGGTCGCGACGATGATCGACTTCGCCTCGGCGACGTTGAGATCATCGAAAATCCCGTCTTCACGACCGGAGCCGATGAGGACGGGAATCCCCTTCTTGCGGGCGAAGGCGATGTTGGGGCAGAGTGGGTCTTTTTCGAGGACCGAGACGTCTTCGCCGAGGTGCAGCAGTTGTTCGAGCACGCGCAGGCCGAGTTTCCCCAGCCCGCACAGCACGACATGTCGCCGCAACGTCCGCGTCATCGCCCGGTTCCACTCCTGAGCCTGGTCTCCTCGCCGCAGGATGTGATAGCTGAACCGGATGATGCCGTCGAGGATCACGACCAGCCCGAGGACCGGCAGCCCCCAGTAGAAGATCCGCACGCCCCAGTGGTGCGGGTAGGGAAAGGCCTGCTCGGAAAAAATGAGGCTCCAGACGGCGAAGGTGGAGTCGGCCCAGCTGAGCCGGCGATCGTCGAAATCATAGAGTTCATGAAAGCAGACGCTGCCGACGCCCATCACCAGCAGCGTGAGGCCAAGCTGGGGAAGGAAGTCGAGAATCGGCCGCCGCAGATAGATGAGGTGCGCCCGGCATCGCCGCAGGAAACGTCGCACGCGCCGTCGAAGCATCCGTGGGCATCCCGTGGCATTCGGCCAGTCAGCGTTCAAGGTGAGAGCGATACCCCAAGCCTCGCGGATTATGGGCGCGGGTTGACAAGTTCGTCGACCCACGCGAGTTCGGACTCACTCAGCGTCGGGATGACTTCGCCACTGTAGTTCAGCGAGTAGTCGTATCCGGCGCGATCGAATGTGGTTGTGAATAAGTCCTGCAGGTTGAGGATGCACTCGTCATCGTCTGGCGACAATGGGATGGAAATCGTGGGGAGCGGCTGTCGCAGGTTCCAGGGGAAGACCTGTGCGGTCGGATGCCGCTGGAAACGACAGACAAACGCATAGTAGTCAGCATTGGGCAGCCTGCCGCGCACGGGCAGACGCTCGCCCCCGCGCAGGAGGTCGAGTTCGACGAGGTTGACCGGGCTGGCGAGAATCTCGTTCCTCTTTTCAAGGTACTGGATTCGACCTTTGCCAATCTTGTTCCAGGGTGACAGGACCTCGAGAACGGTGACGAGTTCGCGGTCGTCCGATCGCAGGATGCTGAGGGAGAGCTGCCGCACTGACTGCGGGACCGGAAGCGTGACGGTAACAGACGGGCTGAGTGTCGCCGTGGCGAGAGTTCCGGCCTCACGTCGTTCCTCGTGGCGGGAAACTGAGACATCCGGGACTCGGAGCCCGAGAACACGTTCGTCTTCATTCGAGACGTAGATCGTTTCTTCCGTCTTCACGATGTACCGTGGGCGAAGCTTCTGAACGAGCATTTCACGCAGCACTGCGATCAGTTCCGCATGGAAGTCCTTCCAGTCTTCCCTCTCCAGAAATGGGTCCATCCCGGGGAATCGTGATGGCATAACACCCTCTTGACTCAGCACTTCGCGTCCACAAACCAGAGCTTTCCATTCATCATCATAACATCTTGAAGACTCGCAGTACGGTCGTAGTAAGCTACGCGACGATTTCGCGGATGACATGCCCATGGACGTCGGTCAGGCGGCGGTCGATTCCGTTGTGGCGGAACGTCAGACGCTCGTGATCGAGGCCGAGGAGATGCAGGATGGTCGCATGAATGTCGTAGCAGTACGTCGGCTTCTCGACCGCCTTGTACGACCACTCGTCGGTCGCTCCGTACGTGACGCCCCCCTTGATGCCGCCCCCGCACAGCCAGTTGGTGAAGCCGAACGGATTGTGGTCGCGCCCCTTCGAGCCCTGGCTGCACGGCATGCGGCCGAATTCGGTCGTCCAGAGGATGATGGTCTCATCGAGCAGTCCACGCTGCTTGAGGTCGCGAATGAAGGCGCCGATCGGTCGGTCGATGCTTGTCGCCAGAATGCCGTGGTCGCGGGCGATGTCTTCGTGCGAGTCCCAATTGCGGCGTGGGAAGCCGTTGTCGGCCCCGCTCCAGACCTGAAGGAAGCGCACGCCGCGTTCGAGCAGGCGGCGGGCGACGAGACAGTTGCGGCCGAATTCTTTTGTGACGTCGTCCTGAAGTCCGTAGTCGCGCTGAGTGGCTTCGGTTTCGCGCGTGATGTCGAGGACTTCGGGAGCTGAGACCTGCAATCGGGCGGCCATCTCGTAGCTGGCGATGCGCGCGTCGAGTCGGGTGTCGCCGGGGCGCGTTTCCGCGTGGCGGCGATTGAGCGTCGCGAGGACCCCGAGTCCGTCCCGGTCGCTCGCAGCCGTGATGTAGCCGTCTTTCGGAGCGTAGAGGTCGGCGATGGGGTTGGCGGCGTGCGGGCGAATTGTGGTGCCCTGATGAGCCGCAGGAAGAAATCCGGCCTGCCAGTTCTGGGGCCCGCAGGGAGCGAATCCGCGGCTGTCGGGAAGGACGACGAAGGCGGGGAGATCATCGGTCTCGCGGCCGAGTCCGTAGCTGATCCAGGCCCCCATGCTGGGGAAACCAGGCATCACGAAACCGGTCGCCTGCATCAGGGTCGCCGGACCGTGGACGTTCGATTTCGCAACCATGGAATGCACGAACGCGATGTCGTCCGCACACTCGCCAATGTGCGGAACGATGTCGCTCAGCGTCTTCCCGCACTCGCCGCGCGGCTTCCAACCCCATGGGGCCTGCATGCAGCTTCCGGGGGACGACTGGAAAAGCTCGACCTTTTCGCCTGGATCCCACGACTGTCCGTTTCGCTTGATCAGCTCGGGCTTGTAGTCAAAAAGGTCACACTGGCTCGCTGCCCCGGACATGTAGAACTGGACGACGCGCTTCGCCTTCGGGGCGAAATGCGGTCTGGAAGACGGTGACGCGGAGGGACGCGGCGAAGCGCTTTCGTCGCCGCGGAGCATGCCATCCCGCTGCAGCATCCAGGCCAGTGCGATGCCGCCGAGCCCGCCGCCATGTCGCCAGAGGAATTCGCGGCGGGAGAGAACGTTGCTTGATGGAAGGGGCATTGCGGAGCACGGGTTGCATGAAGAGGAAGGGGAGTCGCAGCTGGTCAGTCCTGTGGCTTTGAACCATCGTATCGTTCCCCGCCCGAAGACGCCTCATTCCGTCGGCGTTCCGTCGAAGCCGATTCGGCCGCAAAAGGCTTCCTCAGGGGCCACGGGAACGACGGAGGGGACGGACCTCCGAAGACTCGACAGCGAGAGAGTCGAGATCGAAGATCGAAATGGTCCGGCCGATGGCGGGTTGCGCGCCGTCAAATCGGGTAAGCTCGATCGCGGCCGAGAATCGTTCGATGTCTGTTGCGTGTCGGATGGAATGCTTGCCGTGTGGCTCTGGAAGCGGTTTCGATCGAATCTGGTGGACGAGGTGGCGGGATTCTTCACGCTCCACCGCATCCTGCGCTATCGCGAGCGGGCCGTCGTTCGCGGGCGGACTGCGGAAACCTTTCCCGACCTCTTCTCGGGTGATCCCGCCCGTTTCTTTCAGCCGGTTCCGCAGCCGGTCTCCTGGTCGGCGGCGCGGCACGTTCGCGAGTGGGCGGACGGAACGGTCGTGGAGGACCTGCAGTTTCCAAGCATCGTGCGAACGAGTTTTCCCGAGAGCGACACCGTCCGGTTGCGACGATGGCGGCCGGCGGCCGGGCCGGTGAAACACACGGTGATTGGCGTCGACGGAGTGGTCCAGCTGGGGCCGGCCAGTTTCGATCGGCTGGCCCGTCACCTGGCCCCGCACGGCATTGAAGTCGTCATGATGCAGGCCCCGTTCAACTTTCGCCGGGCACCGAAGGGGTATGCTCCGGGGCAGCTCATCATGGGGGGCGACCTCGACCATCAGCTGTCGGTTTTCCGGCAGGCGGTTCTGGATCTGTGGACAGTCATCTGCACGTTGCGGGCCGAGGGTCGGACCGTCGGGCTCGTGGGGATCAGCTTCGGCGGGTGGTTATCGTTGACGACCAGTCTGCATGCGGACGGAGTCGATTTCGTCATCGCTCTTGTTCCGCCCGTCGAAATGTTCCATATCCTGGTGGAAGGAGGAACCGTGGTGCGTGCGGCCCGACGCGGGATGGAGGGAGAGAAACGCACGCGGGCCGAACTGGCGCAGATTTCGCTTCCGCTGTCCCCGTTGCGGTGGCCGTGCCGGCTGCCGCCGGATCGAGTGGTACTGCATCTCGCGGAGTTCGACCGCTTCGTTCCGAACAATCGCATCGAACAACTGGCGGCGGCCTGGAAGACGCGGCTGGTGCGTCACGTGGATGGGCACATCGGCGTCGCCGCTCAGGGGAGCTGCATTGCAGACGTCGCGCAGGAAGTTCTGGAGTTTGCCGGGACGCCGCGAACTGCCGTTCCGGACGGAATCCCAACCCTGTAATACGGCGTTCGGTTTTCGGCACTCGGTTGACGTGGTACGGTCATGCCCGATTCGACGGTCACTTCATGCGATCAGGTCGCGTGGAGTGGAGTTCCCCTACCACTGGTCGAGACGACTTCATGCGCTCGCTCGGACTACCCGTCTTCGGCTGCCTGCTCTTCTGCTGCGTCCCTTCCGCCCCGGCTCAGGATATGCCCCTGTCACAGGTGCTGATTCCCGGCGAAGACTGGCAGATGCTGGGAGAGGGATACACCTTCACTGAGGGACCGGCCTGCGACAAGGACGGGAATGTCTACTTCACCGACATCCCCGCCAGCCGCATCTACAAGATCGACCTCGACGGGAAGGTCACACTGTTCGCCGAGAACACCGCCAAGACCAATGGCCTGATGTTCGGCGCCGACGGCAAGCTGTATGGCTGCCGGAACGGGGAGAAGAAGATCGTGGCATACACCGTGGATGGAAAATTCGAGACGATCGCCGAAGGGGTGACGTCGAACGACATTGTCGTGGCGTCGAACGGGAATATCTGGTTCAGCGATCCGCCGAACGGGCAGGTGTGGTTCGTCGATGCGAAGCGGGAGAAACGGGTCGTCGCGAAGGACCTGAAGCCGAATGGCGTCACGCTGACGTTCGACGAGGGGACGCTGGTCGTCACCGACGGCGAGAATCCGTTTCTGTGGACATTCCGCGTGAAGAAGGACGGAAGCCTCGACAGCCAGGAGCGCTACTATCAGCCGCTGCAGATTCCGACCGGCCGCAAGACGCCGGGTTCGGATGGCATGGCGGTCGACAAGGACGGCCGCCTCTACGTGGCCACCGCCGCCGGCATTCAGATGTTCGACCCGACGGGTCGGCTCGGGGGTGCGATCGCCAAGCCGCAGCCCTTCAAGGCCTGCTCGAACGTCCGCTTCGGCGGGCCGAAATTCGAGTACCTTTACGCCACCGCGGGCGACAAGGTCTACCGCCGGAAGACCAGGACGGCGGGACCGCCGTACTTCGCGAAAGCGAAATAACGTTCGACGAGAGACCGCTTTTCAAGGTGCGGGCGATCGGATAATCTCTCGTTGAAACCTGCTGCGAGGAGCTTCCGATGTCGCCCGATGAAATCCTGCTGGACTGTGAAGAGCGGATGGAGAAAGCCGCTCACCTCTTTCAAACCCAGATGCAGGGTCTGCGCACCGGCCGCGCGACGGCAGGCCTTGTCGACTCCATCCGCGTCGAGGCGTATGGCTCGCCGACGCCGATCAAGCAGGTCGCGAACATCAGCGTCCCCGAGCCGCAGCAGATCGTGATCCGGCCCTACGACAATAGTTTGCTTTCGGCGATCGCCAAGGGAATCCAGGCGAGCGATGTCGGCCTGGCTCCGAACTCCGACGGCCGCGTGATCCGGCTGAACGTTCCCCCCCTGTCGACCGAGCGCCGCCGGCAACTGGTGTCGCGGCTCAAGGAACTGGCGGAAGAAGCCCGCGTCTCGATCCGCAACGTCCGCCGCGACTCGAACAAACACATTGACACGGCCGAAAAAGGCAAGACGATCAGCGAAGACGAGCGCGACAGTTTGAAAGAGGAAGTCCAGAACCTCACCAAGACGTACGAGGCGAAGGTCAACGACCTCGCCTCGACGAAGGAAAAAGAGGTGATGGAGGAGTAGTGCGGATCCGCACGTCCTCGCTCAACGCGTGGGTATCTGGTTCGTGATCGGTATCTCCCCGCGAAGCATGCCCCCCTGCCCTGTCAGCCACAGAGAGTGGTCAGACGGAAGGCCCTTACTGATCACGAACGTCGCGCGTCGGTGGGACGGCGAGTGACAGTTCGCCGTTCAGGACGGTGGCGAGCGCAAGAACGGTCGGGAGCGGCTTCATGGTCCCTCCTTACTTCGCGCATTCGATAAAGGCGATCGGTGAGGAGGACAGGAACGGCCGCCAGAAGTCGGCGCCGTGTTCGACCTCGCCGGCGAGCGACACCCGCGGAGACAGCCATGTCACCGAGGTAAAGCCGGATTTGCGGAAGGCGTTTTCGTGAACGTCGACCGGCAGGTGGTAATTCTCGATCGAGAAGGGGCCGTCGTCGAGATAGAAGGTCCAGGTGATGGGCGTCCCTTCGCGCCAATCGCCGATGATGGACGTTTCGAAGCCGTACTGGCGGTAGGACGGGGCGGTGCGGAAATCGAGCGACGGGCTGCAGTTGACGGTCACGAAGCGGCCGCCGGGCTTGAGGCAACGGGCGATGCTGCGGGCCATGGCCGAGAGTTCGTTGCGGTCAGGGGCGTAGTTCAGGAGGTAGCCCGCCACGACGACGTCGAACTCTTCGTGGAACGGGAGGTCGCGGCCGTCGCCGACATGGTATTCGATTCCCTGCGGATTCCGGGCTTCCTGCTTCCTGGCGAGCTCGATCATGCCTTCGCTGAGGTCGACCCCGACGGTGCGGGCTGCGCCGAGGTGCTGCAGGATGCGGGTGTAGAAGCCTTCCCCGCACGCGACGTCGAGGACCGATTTGCCGCGGACGTCGCCGAGGGTGTCGAGGAGCGTGAAGCACTCGATGTGCGTACGCCAGGGGGTGAGCTTCGACCGCTTGTACTGCTCGGCGATCGGGTCGTAGTCGGTGGTCATTAGGACGTCCTGGTGCTGCGGAGGAGGAGGACGCATTCTCGGCGGTGCGCGGGCTTCGGACAATCCAGGGCCAGGGAAACGACGGATTGTTGCGGGCGTCGCCGCCGAGTGCACAAGCAGAAGTCATCAGGATTTGAATAAGGAACCCAGGATGGCAGGAAAAAGGCAGGGAGAAATCAGGCTGACGAGTCCTGTGATTCTTCGAAGTGGTGGCGATTCTGCTTCCCTTCAGTGCCTTTTTCCTGCCTTCCTGAGTTCCTTATTCATCACTTCCAGGCATGAGCTCGAAAAATAGTCTGCGGCGGTGGAATTGTGTCCTTTGGGGATGTGTCAGTTAGAATGCGGAGGGACGTCTCTCCGGGGGCGGCGAGGCTTTAAAATGTAGGTCAATTCGGGGAGCGCGAGTCATGCGTGGCGCCAGCGGCGGCTTTTCGGGGCTTCGGGCGGGCGGGCTGGTTGGTGCGGTGATGCTCGTCGCGTGCATGTCGATGGCCACGGCCCAGCATGCGAAGGAGAAGGGGGAGGGTGAGCCGAAGGTCGCAGCCGACGGGAAGCTGGTTCCGCTCACGAAGACCGGGGCGGTGGTGCTCGACCCGAAGGGGAAGAAGGTTCTGCTGAAGACGAAGGTGGTGCTGCGAGAAGGGGTGCTCGAAATGCTGGTCTGCAAGAAGCAGACGAAGGAGCACGAGGCGATCCTGTCGATCGATGCCCCGGCTTTCGTGATCCATTCGGGGCTGTTGGCGCTGGGGCTCGAACCGGGTTCCCCGGTGCAGTTCAATCCGGAATACAAGGCGCCGAGCGGGGCGCGGGTGGACATTTTCCTGGCATGGACCGACGAGAAGGGGAAGGCCAATCGCGTGCCGGCGCAGGACTGGATCCGCAACCAGGTGCGGCGGTTTTATGTAGTGAAGATGGAGCGGCTGCCGGCGGACGTCAAACTTCCGAAGGAAGGGAAGGAGAGTGAAATCCGCTACGACTCGAAGCACAAGGAACTGAGCTGGTACGGGCCGATGACCGTGGCCCAGCGGGACCGGTTGCAGGCACTGAGCGCGGACAAGGAATTCAAGAAGGCGATCGAGACGTTTTACGAGAAGAGCCAGTCGAAGAAGATGGCCGCCCACTGGGTGTTTGCGGGGAGCGGGTTCTTCACCGACGAGGACGGGCAGAAGCACTACCAGGCGGAGGGGGGCGATGTGATCTGCGTGGCCAACTTCCCGACGGCCATGCTGGATGTCGATACGCAGAGTTCGTCGACCGGCGAGGAGAACCTGCTGTACGAAGCGTGGACCGAGAAGATTCCCCCGCTGGGAACCGAGGTGACGGTCGAGTTGGTGCCGGCGCCGGCGAAGAAGTGAGCCGGGCGAGGGGGCATTGCCGCAGTGATCGAACTTACGACCGGCGGGCGTTGGTCGTTATCAGTTCCATGATCTGAATATTGGCCGCAAAAAAGCACAGAAGGCGCAAAAGGAAAGGCACAAGGCTGCCTGCGGGCCACTTTGGTGGCGGATCGGATTCATTTTTTGCGACTTCTGTGCCTTCTTGCGGCCATGCCCTTTGAGAAATGGGACCGGCAGGATTCGAACCTGCAACCCAGGGATTATGCGTCCCACTTCGGCTTTCGCCGCCCCTTTCGGGTTCGTGGTCTGGACCATCCCTTCACTTTGATGTGTCTGCCGTCTGGCCTCTACACCTTCCGCCCGAAGGCGGCTTGGCTCGGGATCAGCATGTCGCCGTCGAACGGATTCGCCGGGAGTTAGCCTTCCCCGAATTTGACAGATTCTACCGCCGCCTGTGGCATCACCGGCGACGGCAACCCAATGGAATGGGCCGTGCGGAAGACCCTTCGGTCTCCGGTTAGGCCGCTCCCCTCAAGTCCCCTGCTCTGACCATTGAGCTACGGTCCCTTTGGGGCGTGATTGTAATGCGTGTTCGCCTGTGTGTCACTTGTTGCGCCGTACAATACCGAAGGGCAACTCGGCGTTGGCTGCGCCGGGACGCGAAATCGTCAGAACTTTCAAGCCGTTCTGCGAGATTGAGCGGAGCGGTCGGATTCGGGATTGCGGTTTGGCCGATTGTCCATAATGCTTCAAGAGACGGGAGTGGCTGGAGTCCGTTCGAGGCCGTCGGCGAGTGTTGACATGCGTCAGCTCTTTTGGACATTGGTGATTCTGGCTGCCGTGGTAGCCTGTGTTTCGGGCGCATCGCGGGCGGTGTCGGCCGAGCCGGCGACGCGGCCTCCCGAAGCGGCGGCTCCTTTCTTTCCCGTGCGGCTGTCGTCGGACCAGTTCAAGGGGGGCGAGGCGGTGTTGCGGGCGTTCGGGCCCGTGACGAGCGAGGCGTCGCGGTCGACGGTGCGGTTCCTGTCGCTGACTGAGAAGAAGACCG
>JADZEF010000079.1 GCA_020850695.1 Planctomycetaceae bacterium
CCCGGCTATGCCTCGACGTCAATCTGGCCGGAATGGCCGTCGCGTTCACGGTCTCTCAGATCCACGACCTCGCGAACACAATCCGCACGCTTTTCCTCGGCTTCTACACCTAGAAACGGAAGAGCCGCAAATACTCTCCCGCGGGGATCAGCAACAATTTCATGCCAGTTGCCTTGCTCGTAATAATCTTGGGAGCATCCGGCTGTAGTTTGGGCGGGGGGTTGCCACTCAGCGGAGGCATGGCGGGACGGGACGTAGTCTTTGCCAGCTCCACGATCGGCACCAAGCCGCGGGTTCTGCCCACCAATTCCGGCACTTGGATTGTCGATTCGCCGAACTGGTCGCTGACGTAGTCGGTGACGTTCCGACGCGTGAATCGTACCAATTCGTCAAGATCCACCTTGCCGTCGCGATCGAGGTCGGTCTTCGGGTCCGACAATCCTTCCAAAAGGAAGTGGGTGAAGACTCCTTGCCTGAGTTCGGGACTTTCGAAGGCCTTCTCCCCTGCGGAGCATGAAAAGAACGCCGCCACGCCCCCTGGCGGCTTCACCCGTTGCGGACGTGTCACGCTGTCTAGATCAACCTCCGCCCGTGCCCGTGAGAAGTCCGATTGCGGGTCGTTGCGGCAGCAATCGGCGATAAGGAGCTTGAACGCGGCGGGACATTTCTCCATTCGGCGATAGATGTCGTTGATATCGATCAGTGTCGCTTGTTTGCCAAGATTCGCATCCATTGGGCAGAAATACGAGACGTCCTGTCCTTTGAACTGCACACCGTGCCCGGAAAGGACGATAACCGCACTGTCGTCGTCCTCCCACTTCTTCGGGTCGAGGAAGCCGTCGACCGCATCCCGCAGATTGGCCGCTGTCGGAAGGAAGCGAGCCTCCTTCGCTCCGAGCGTCTGCGTCATGAGAACCACACGTCGAAAGCCGAGCGCCTTCAGTCGCTCCGCGACGGCAACGGCGTCGGACTCCGCGTAAGGAAGGCTCCGAAGCTCGTTCTTGTCATACTGGTGAACGCCGACGATCAGGGCATACCGCTCTCCCGCCGCAACCGAACCGCGTTGCAGGGACATCGACAGTGTGCCCAGGACGACCACCAGCGACCAGAGCATTCGGGTCGGTGAGCGGAAAAATAACATCATTCTCCCTCGAAACCATTGCGGAGATGCGAGCCGGAATCCGGCGGAGAGAGGCGGCAAACGTCGACAACGAACAAGCGTTGGGATTCTTCCGTCCGAAATGTGAGTTCATTTCATCGACCGGAACGGACGACCGCAAGTGTCGTTGCAATGGACGGGCCGTACATCCTGGCTCGGGCTGCGAACTCCTTGCAGCGACTGCCGCGTCCACACAAACTTGAAACATCTGGATCAATCCGCCCCAATCTCATACATTTCAGGTTCGCTCGAGCGTAGGGTGGGCACTGCCCACCATTTCTCCCGCAGCGAATGGTGGGCAGTGCCCACCCTACGGAACTCCTGACTCCTCGCCTTCTTCCCCTTCACCTCGCCATGCCCCTCCGCGTCTACAGCACCCTCACCCGTTCGAAGGAAGAGTTCCGCACCGTCGAGCCTGGCAAGGTGAAGATGTACCTGTGCGGGCCGACGGTCTATAAGCCGGCGCACATCGGGCACATGGTCGGGCCGGTCATCTTCGACACGGTAAAGCGGTACCTCGCCTACAGCGGCTACCAGGTGACGTGGGTCGTCAACATCACGGATGTGGACGACAAGCTCATTGTGCGGGCGAAGGAGAACAACACCACGGTCGAAGCCCTCGCGAAGCAGATGACGCAGGACTACTTCGACAACCTCGCGACCATCGGCGTAGACGGCGTCGACCACTTCCCCTACGCGACCGCCCACATCAAGGAAATGCTCGACATGATCGGGCGGCTCGTCGAGCAGGGGTACGCCTACCCCCTCAACGGCGACGTCTACTTCGAAGTCACCAAGGACGCCGACTACGGCAAGCTCAGCCACCGCAGCGTCGAGCAGATGCTGGCGGGCACCCGCGTCGAAGCCAACGACCGCAAGCGGAACCCGGCCGACTTCGCCCTGTGGAAGGCGTCGAAGCCGGGCGAGCCCGCCTGGGACAGCCCGTGGGGCCCCGGCCGTCCGGGCTGGCACATCGAGTGCTCGGCGATGGCGGCGAAAATCCTCGGCCCGGAGATCGACATCCACGGCGGCGGGCTCGACCTGATGTTCCCGCACCACGAGAACGAACTCGCCCAGTCCGAATCGTGCAGCGGCAAGCCGTTCGCCCGCTACTGGCTGCACAACGGCCTGATGCAGGCGAGCGGGCAGGCGGGGAAGGTGGGCGGCCAGCACAGCCGCCACGGCGACACGCCCCCCGCGGGCGACCATATGGTGGCCGCCCAGGCCGACCAGGAAGCGAACAAGCTCGCCGGCTCGAAGGGGGCCGCCTCGGTGAAGGAACTCTTCGCCGTCCAGCAACCCGAGACGATCCGCTTCTTCCTCCTCTCGACCCACTACCGCAGCCCGATCGACTTCAGCCCCGAAAACATCGCCGCGACGGGACAGAGCCTCGAAGGCTTCTACCGCCTCTTCGAAACCTACCAGCGCGTCACCGGGAAGGACTTCTACACGCTCACCGCTCCGGGCACGCGTGAGAAGTCGACGAAGCTCGACGGCGAGCCGGCCGACCTGTTCGGCGAGCTGCGTGCGCTCCGCGACCGCTACCTCGAAGCGATGGACGACGACTTCAACACCGGCGGTGCGGTGGGCGTGCTGTTCGAGATGCGGAAGGCGCTCAACAGCTACATCGCGAAGCACAAGCTCGATGCAGCGGGCGCGAAGGAGCCTGCCGTCGTCGACGCTCTCACCACCGGCATGACGCTCCTCAAGGAACTGTCGAACCTGCTGGGCGTGTTCCGCAAACCGCTTCCGAAGAAAGCGGGCGCGGACGACGCGATCGTCGACGGCCTGATGGCCCTGATCCTCGAGCTGCGGGCCGATGCTCGCAAGAACAAGAACTGGCCGGTGGCCGACAAGATCCGCGACACGCTGAAGGCCCTCAAGATCGTCGTCGAGGACCGCCCGGACGGCGTGCGGTGGAACCGGGGATAGTTTGGGCTCATACTGGGCGAGTCCAAAACCAACCCGCGACCAAGGTTCACCACTCGCCGATGCTCGAATTCACGCCGATGGAATTGATGATCTGCGCGGCGTCGCAGATGCTCGAAGATGGGGCGCTCGTCGTCGTCGGGACGGGAGCGCCGTGTGCGGCGGCGATGCTGGCGCAGCGGACCAGCGCGCCGAACCTGACGCTCATCTTCGAAGCGGGGGGCATCGGCCCGCAACTGCCGCGGATGCCGATCAGCGTGGGAGACTCACGCACCTTCTATCGCGGGCTCGCGGCGACGAGCATGGCCGACGTCATGGAGACGTGCCAGCGCGGGCTGGTCGACTACACGTTCCTCGGCGGAGCCCAGATCGACCGCTACGGCAACCTGAACTCGACAATGATCGGCGGTGACTACAATCGCCCGAAGGTCCGACTGCCGGGAAGCGGCGGCGCCAACGACCTCGGGTCGCTCTGCTGGCGGATCCTCACCATCACCCCGCACGACCCGCGGAGGTTCGTCGAAAAGGTCGACTTCATCACCACGCCCGGATACCTGACGGGACCAGGCGCTCGCGAAGCAGCGGGCCTCCCCGCCGGGACGGGACCGTACCGTGTCATCACCGATCTGGCGGTGCTGGGCTTCGACGAAACCACGAAGCAGATGCAGGTGGAATCGCTTCATCCCGGCGTGACGTTCGACGAGGTGCAGCGGAACACCGGCTTCGAGTTGCTGAAGCGGACGCCGCTTGGCGAGACGGCCCCGCCGACCCCGCACCAGCTCGACATCCTGCGGCGCGAGGTCGACCCGCACCGCTACATCATTGGCCGCGCGGCCCCGTCGCGCACGACTGCATAGCGTCTTGCCAGGATGCGAAGGAGTCCGAAGCGCAAGCAAGGACGACACGGCCTGGACGAACGGGCTTGCGATGCATCATCGTTCCCTCCTGCTTGCGCTGCGGCCTCCTTACATGACTCTCGGGGGCGGCGGGTGACGGCCCTCGACCTTTTCAGTCCCCGGTGGCGGTTCGCCGGACAGGTCTTCCGGAGGAAACTCGACATTGGCGAAGATCTCGGCGAGCGGAATCTTCACCCCCAGCGACGGAATCTCGAGCGAGGCGTCGAGGCCCGAGATAAACGTGAGCGTCCACTGCGCCTCGCTGCTGCTGCGGCTGAACCGCTGGATGGTCGGTCGGCGCAGGGAGACCACGACGTAATCGCGGAGCGATGGCAAAGCGCGATAATGCTCGAACTTGTCCCCGCGATCGTAGGCTTCGCTGGAAGGAGAGACGATCTCGAAGACAACCGACGCGTTGCACAGTACGTCATTCCGCCGCGGTTCCATTTCCGGCGGACCGCACACAGCACTCACGTCCGGGTAGGTGTAAAGGCCGGTGGCGCACTTGATCCGCATGTCGCTGGTGTAGACGCGGCATGAGCGGCCTTTGAGCGAGTTGCCCAGCTCCCGGATGCAATTCCCGCTGACCAGCGCATGCGTCTCGCTCCCGCCGGCCATCGCGAAGATCTGGCCGCAGTAGTATTCATGCTTGATTGAACTGGTTCGTTCCCGCTCGAAGTACTCTTCGAGCGTGTAGTGTGGAACGGGTACGGCACTCATATCGAATTCCTTCGCTGAAGAGCAGGGAATGAATGCTTTCGTCGTGCCAACTGACAGTGTAGCTCATGTCGACTTCGTATCGCCCCCTCCGAGACACGACGAGCGATTCGATTCACGAGCACCGGTTTCTTCAGCGATCGAACTCAGGTCGAGTCGAAATAGTCCGACCGACTCGTATGGCTGCCACCCTGCCTGGATTCCACGCCTGACGGCATCTGCGACGTACTTTGGAGAAATGACAATAGGTGGCGCGGAGTACCAGTTCTTCGGCCGAGGTCCTGCCGCTTCGACCAATAGAATGCATCCACCCTTCTCAAGTGCGACGGAAAAGGTGAGATTCCCGAGGTACGCAGCTTCGAAATAGGTCGGTCGCGGCCTGACACGCCAGCGATATGACTTACCATCGACGACGATACGCCGGCTCCCCTTCTTGCGCATTCCCATTGCAGCACCTCGTGAACTCACAAGCCCAGATTCACTTCGTCGCCGTTTGCGTCAGCACGCGCTTCAGGACGGTCGGATCGGGATCGGCGGAGCCGGGGATGATCTTCGTCAGGTCTTCGCTCTTCAGCGACGGACACCAATGGGCCTCGATGTGCTCGACCACCAACTCGGTGCCGCGGGTGTGGCTGACGAACGGGGCTTCGCGCGGGTCGTACATCGCGTCGGTCAGGTCGCGGCAGAGGGCCACGTGAAAGCCCAGGCGGACCATCTGCCGGATGCCGAACGAGCGGCCCAGCACGCACATGTTGGTGTGCACGCCCATCAGGACAACGTTCTCGATCCCCTCCTGCATGAAGAGGTTGTAGACCTCGGTCCCGTTGTCGCTGATGCCGTCGTACCCGCTGATGCGCAGGGCGGGATGCTGTCGCGAGAAAACTTTGACGGCGGGTCCGACGACCGGGTCGTCGCAGGGATTCTTCGAGACGTCGACCGGCATTGCCGGTTCGCGACCTGGGTCGAGATAGCACCAGCCTTCCAGCGGAAAGGGAGGTTTGGCTGCGCGGGCATGCCGCATGCGGGTGCGGAAAGGCGTATTCTCGTAGGGTCCGAGGACGCCGCTGGGGGCATGGATGATGAGGACGCCGTGGGCGCGGGCGGCTGTGATGACTTCGTTCATCCGCGGGGCCATGTCGGCCACCCGCTGCGCCGATTCCTTGCAGTAGTGGTTGTCCCACATGTCGCAGATGATGATGGCGGTCTTCGAGACGTCCCACGGCGTGTCGCGGACGACCGTGATGAACTCGCCGGAACCCTTCGCGGTTTCGACGCGGCTCCGCAGGCGGACGTTCAACTTGCCGGGAACCTTCGGCCGATTGGGGGCCGGCTCTTCCGCGCTGGCGGGGGCATTCGCAGCGGGCTCTTCCGCCTGGGTGAAAGCCGGGGACATCGCCCCGCAACAGAGGACGGCCACGGCCATCCATCGCCGGGTCAGGTCACGCGACATGGCGGAAGTCTCCGAAGGAAGCGACAAGCGCAAAGAGGCTCTTCATCGTAGCGAAGTCGATGAGCGAAGGGGATTGAGACCTCGCTCGCGTCCGCTCGTCCTTGGGCAGACGCGAGGACAGGAAGCAAACTCCTTGTACAACTCCCGCCGCGCCGCGAGTACACTCCACGCAACATCTGTTGCTCGAACTCCGGAGTTTCCCATGCGCTCGTCCCACCTCGTCGCGTCACTGATTCTGCTGGCTCCCTTCCTCGTGTTCGCCGAAGACCCGGCCCCCGTCGTGCCGCCAAAGGAGGGGAAGTCTGAGCAAGTCATCATCTTCAACGGAACCGACCTCACCGGCTGGGTGGGGCACGACAAGCTCTGGTCGGTCAAGGATGGCATCATCATCGGCAAGAACACCGAGCCGGTCCCCGTCAGCACGTACCTGCTGACCGAGCGGAAATACAGCGACTTCCGCCTCACGTTCGAGACAAAGCTCGCCCAGTCCGAGATGCACTCGGGCATCGCGATGTGGGGCCGCGTCGCTCCCGAAAAGGGGGACAAGTACACGTATGCGGGGCACCTCGTCATGTTCCCGTCGGGGTATGGCTTCTACGACCTTTACGGCCGTGCGATGATCCATCAGAACGCGGCGGAGGCTCAGAAGGTCGGCAAGCAGCACGACTGGAACACGGTCGAGATCCTCGCCCAGGGAAACCGCATCCGCTTCGCGCTCAACGGTGTGCAGATCTCCGACTGGCGCGAACCCGATCCGAAGCGAATCCAGGAAGCGCCGATCGGCCTGCAGCTCCACTCGAACAAAGAACCGCAGGAAGTGCAGTGGAAGAACCTGAGGCTCGAAACCTTCCCGAAGGACGACCGCCTGCTGACGGTGAAGGCCGCTGACGCCAAATGACGTGGCTGCGTCGTCGTCACAGGACGTCTTCCGCCTTCTCTCCTCGTTCGACCGTGAGTCTTGCAGGCGATCGCGATGGCATGGTTCGGCGTCCGATCCGTGTATCACTTCGGCCGGAAGGTCGACGGGACGAATCTGTTCGAAGAGCGGATTGTCTGCTTCGAAGCCGGGTCCGCCGAAGCGGCGCTTGAAAAAGCCGCGGTCGAATCGCGCCGTTACGTTTCGGACTCCGACCGGAGCGTTCATCCGGAATGGGAAGCCTATGAACAGGACGGCGAACCGTTGATCGACGGATACGAAGTCTTTTCGCAGGTGTTCGAGTCGCGGCAATCGCTGGCGGACTTCTATGCATCCCGATACTCGGCTTACGAGTATCACCCGGATGTCCACGGCAGCAACGAAGGCCGTCCGGGCGATTGACCGCGCTCTCGGACTCGTTCCGTAGCAACGCTTCCGCCAGTAACCGAACTCTCGGATTGCTCAAGTCGTATTGCACTCTGAAGATGCTGCCACGGCAGCACCGGTTCGGAAATGACTTGCGACTTCTGGAGCGTGTCATGCTCGCACGCGTTTGTCCCGCCGTTCTCGTCGGCGTTCTCGTCCTGACCCTTTCCCAACCCGTCGCCGCCCAGACTCTCACGCCCGAACAGCAGGCGGCCCAGGTGCTTAATGCGGGGCGGCGGGCGTACAACGAGAAGCAGTTTCCGGCGGCGGCCGACCGGTTCCGCGAGTACATCAAGACGTATGGCAACCAGCGGGACATCACCTCGGCGCGGTACGGTCTCGGGCTGACGCTGCTCGACGGCAACCCCCGCGATCTGAAGGGGGCGGTCGAGGTTCTGAACCAGGCGGCCGGCGATGGCGGGTTCGTCGAGCGGCCGTTTGTGCTGCACTACCTTGGGGCCGCCCATCGGGCTCAGGGGCATGAGGCGACGCAGCTGGCCGAGACGAAGCCCAACGAAGCCCCGCAACATCGGCAGGCGGCGGCGCAGCGGTATACCGAGGCGGTGAAGTGGTTTGGCGATGCGACCACGGCCTTCGTGGCCTCGGCCAAGGCGGCGGAGGCGAAGCTGAAGGAAGCGCCCGAAGCCAAGCCGGCCGAGCCTCCCAAGCCCGATCCGACGAAGCCGCCGCCGCCCGCGGTGAACCCGGCACTGAGCAATCCGACGCTTCTGACCGAGTGGTCGGCGCGGTCGCGGTGCGATCAGGCCGAGATGCTTCTGCGGACCGACAAGCTGGCCGAGGCCCGCGACATCACGAAGCCGTTCCTCGAAGACAAGACGCTGGCACCCAGCCGCTACCGCGCGCAGGGTCTCTACCTCAACGGCTCGGCGCAGTTTCAGTTGAAGGACTACGCGGCAGCCGGACGCGCGCTGGCGGAACTCGCCCCGTTCAACGATCCCGTCGTCGGCGTCCACAGCCGCTATCTGCTGGCCCGCACGCACCATGTTCTCGGCGAGCGAGAAGAGGCCCTCGAGCATTATCAGGCGGTCGTCGCGGGACACGAGGCTCGGGTCAAGTCCGCTCAGAACGCGCTTCAGAACCCGCAACTCAATGGCAACCCGGATGAGAAACTGCGGCTGGAAGCGGTCGTGAAGACCGTGCCCGATTACCTCGTCAACACGCACTTCCATTGGGGCGTGCTGCTGTACGAGCAGCGGTTGTTCGCCGAGGCGGCCGAGCGGTTCAACCAGTTCGCCACGAAGTTCCCGCAATCGCCGCTCGTCCCCGAGGCCCGCCTCCGTCAGGGCTTCTGCCAGGTCGAGCAGAAGCAGAATGCTGAAGCGCTGAAGACGCTTCAACCTCTTTCGACGCAGCAGGTCACGCCGCCGCAATTGCCGCTTGCCGACCGGGCGCTATTGTGGATGGCTCGCGCCCAGCGCGGACTGGCAGACCCCGCGCAGCCGCCGCAGTTCGAGCAGGCGCAGAAGCAGGCGATCGACTGGCTCAAGCAGGCGATGGACCGGGCCAATCAGGCCGCCGCCCAGGACCCCGAGGCCCGCATCCGCCGCGTCGAAATCCAGCTTGAGCTCGCCGACACGCAGATCGCGGCGAAGCTCCCGCAAGAGGCGGCCGGCGTCTACCAGACGGTCCTCAACGAGAACGTCGTCCCGGACCGCGCGGAAGAGACGATGCAGCGGCTTACCACGGCCCTGCACCTCGCGAAGCAGTGGGATCCGTGCGATCAACTCTGTGCGCAGTTTGAGCAGAAATACCCGCAAAGCACGCTGCTGGGAGCGGTCCTGTTCCGCAAGGCGGAAAACGCCTACCACAAGGCGGCGACGATCGAGCCGACGAAGCCGACGGCGCAGGTTCCCGCACGGCAGCAGGCCTTCCAGGAAGCCATCAAGCGGTTCGAGGCGCTCCTCGCGAAGTTCCCCGAGTTCGAATATGCCGGGGTCGCCCGCTTCCATGAGGGGCTCGCGTACGAGCAGCTCGGCGACTACGAGAAGATGATCGCCATCCTCAAGGAGATTGCCCAACCCGATCAGCAAGGGGAACTGACGGCGACCAGTTATCACCTCGCCGACGCCCTGATGCGGACGCTGCCGACGGGTTCGGATGATGCGTTAGCGGCGGGCCGGCTGGTGCAGCAACTGGGGCAGATCATCGGCCTGCTGGAGGGCTTTATCGGCGGCAACGAGAAGAGTCGGCTCCTGCCCGACGCCCTCATTAAGCTCGGCGTCTGCACGCGGCAGATGGCGGGACTGATCGCCGAGCCGAACGAACGAAACCAGACGTTCCAGAAAGCGCGTCAGGCCTTCGAACGCGTGACGGCGCAGTTCGCGCAGCACCCGCTGATGCCGACGGCCGTCTACGAGCGGGCCCGCGTGCTGCTCGATCAGAACGATGTCGGCGGGGCATTCAACGAGTTCAACCGCTTCAAGCAAGCGCCGCTCAACACCGCGAACGTCGCCCCGCTCGCGTGGCTGAGGGCCTCGGCCATCCTGCGGGCGCAGAACAAGCCGCAGGAAGCGGCCGACCTGCTGAATGCGGCCCGCGGACAATACGAAGGCCCGCTGGCGGGCGATCCGACGCGCGTCGACTGGATTCCGCTGCTGCAATATCACCATGGTTTGGCGCTGCGTGAGGCGGCCAAGCTTCCCGAGTCGCAGAAGACGTTCGAAGGGATCGGGCAGAAATACCCGAACTGGTCCGATGCCCCGCAAGCAGCGTGGCGTGCCGGGCAGGTGCGTCGCGAAGACGCGCTGCTGAAGTACACGGCCGCCCGCACGCTCGAAACGAAGCCCGACGCCAAGCCCGAACAGCTGGCCCAGGCGAAGAAGGACGTCGACGATTCGCTCGTCGTGCTGCGCGACGTGGCGAAGTACTTCCGCGACCAGGCGAACCAGCTGGCCCAGAAAAAACTGGCCGGGCAGGAGATTCAGCTGCGGATGTTCTACGAATCGGCCTGGTCGAACCGGACCGTCGCCGATGTCGAAGTCGCGGCCGCCCGCAAGAAGCTTGCCGATGAGGCGTTCAAGAAGCTCCAGGAGCAGCTCGCGAAGAATCCGCCGCCGATGCCCAAGCCCGGCGATCCCCCGGCTGTGAAGGCGATCGACCTGCGTCCGCCGGAAATCGCCATCACGGCGGTCCCGCTGCAGCCGGCCGAGGCCGCCATGCGCGAGGCTTACACGGCGTTGATTGCAGCGGCTGCCGATGCCCCGCTGTCGTTGCATGCCCGGCTCGAACTGGCCGAGCTGCATGCTCAGCGCGACCAGTTCGATGAAGCCATTCCTCTCCTCGTCGATGCCATCGATCAGGAACCGCCGACCGAGCTCGAAGAGCGGTTGCGGTTGCGGCTGGGAACGTGCCTGCTGGCGAAGAAGGACCCGGATGCGGCGGCCGAGCAGTTCGCGTCGGTGGCGGGGAACGTCAAGAGCCCGCTCGCCCCCGAGGCGAAGTACCGCACCGCCGAATGCTATCTTCAGAAGGAAGACTTCGCGAAGGCCATCGCCGAACTCGCTCCGTTCCGCGACCAGGGGCCGCTGCACAACATCCCCGGCGTCAGCGACCGGGCGGTGCTGCGGCTGGGACATGCCTACGCCCACGCCAAACAGTGGGATCCGAGCCGTCAGGCGATGGAGATTCTGACATCGCGATACCCGCAAAGCCCATGGCGGTTTGAGGCCCGCTACGGCATCGGCTGGGCGTGGCAGAATCAGCAGAGCTACGACAACGCCGCGAACGCTTATTCACAAGTCATCCGTGAAACGGGGACCGAGGTCGCCGCGCGGGCGCAGATCCAGACGGGCCTGTGCCGCCTCGCCCAGAAGAAGCCGGCCGAAGCCCTGAGCGCTCTGCTGGCGGTGCCGCTGACGTATGACTATCCCGAGTGGAACGCGATGGCACTGGTCGAGGCGGCTCGCGTTTCGGTCGAGCTGCAGCAGCCGATCCAGGCGGTGCGGTTGCTGGAACGGGTGCGCAAGGAATACCCGGACACGCCGTGGAGCAAGATCGCGGCCGAGCGCTTGATGGAACTCGAGAAGTCGTCCGGCCCGCTGACTTTGACCAATTGAAGTCGTGAGAGTAAGCCAAGGGGTTAGGGTATTTGATTGCCACATCCTGGACACGACGAGATGAATTCTTTTCTCAATGAAGACGATCCCTATCGAGAGTGGACGCGGACCCATCAGGCTGGATTCGTGATCAACTCGTATCCGAACCCGACCTCAAATTACTTGATGCTCCACACAGCTCAGTGCAAGACCATCAACGAGGGGATTGATCCCGGATCTCCTCGAACGGCTTATCGAAAGACCTGCTTCGAGTCGCGTCTTGAAGCGGTCGACTGGGCAGAGAGCCAGTGGCCAGGTGCGTTGAAGCAGTGCAGCCGGTGCCATCCGTGACTGTCCGCGCTGCACTCGCTGACGATGCCCGCGAAACCGGTTGGCGGTATGATCGCTAAAGACCATTCGAAGCTCGTCAGAGCAAGTTACGATCAGCCGACTCGGATTGAACACGCATGTCCCAGATCGATCAGTATATCGACGCCTACGCCGCCGGTCCGAAGCTCCTGCGGGATGCGGTCGCCGGGATGACGCGCGAGCAACTCATCGCCCGCCCCGTTCCCGGCAAGTGGAGCACGCTGGAGCTCGTCTGCCACATCGCCGACTTCGAGCCGGTCTACGCTGACCGCATCAAGCGGATCATCGTCGAGAACGAGCCGACGATGTTCGGCGGCGATCCCGACCAGTTCGCCGCACGGCTCGCCTACCACGAGCGCGACCTCGAAACCGAGCTGGCAATGATCGACGCGGTGCGGAAGCACGTCGTCGGCATTCTGAAGACGCTGCCACCCGAAGCGTATGCCCGCGTCGGCCGTCACAGCTCGGACGGACCGCTGACGCTCGAAACAATCCTCAAGCGGATCTCGAACCACATCCAGCACCATCTGCCGTTCCTCAAGGAGAAGCGTGCGGCGCTGGGATTGAAGTGAGGGTGGAGGCGGCGAAATGCTGTTGGATGCTTCGATCCACATCCAATCAATCGCAGGACGCGGCTCTTTACGCCAAAGGCGTTGCACTCCGAAGCCCAGGGTCGCGAGGCCTGGCGAGCGCACCCTGGGTGAGCGAACACCGACAAACGAGAACCCCAACGGGGTTCTACTGAATTCGCGGGAGATGGCTATTACTCGGATGTCGAATGTAGTACCCCTGTTGGGGTACCTGGAGTGTTGTCATCGCAACCCAGGGTGCGCTCACTTCGTTCGCGACCCTGGGCTTTGGAGTACAACGCCTTCGGCGTAAAGAGATCCCAAATCGCGCGGTCACCGGATCAGATCGCGCTGCCACCAGATCACGTCGAGAAGGCACCGCAGGGCGCTGAGATACATCCTGTCGCGGAGTGAGCTGCGCCACTACGTCCGCGTGCCGCGGCGGGTCTTCTTCTGCTTGCTCGCGGCGACCAGCAGGGCCCGCTCTTCGTCGGTCAGGCTCGCCTCGCCCTGCTCGTGGATCTTCTGCAGCAGGCGGTCGACCGTCTCTTCGGAGATGATCCCCGCGCTCTCCTCTTCCGGTTGATAGATTCGGACGGAGGCCTTGCGGCGCGGCCAGCGGGGCCACTTCAGTGCCGGCAGCCAATTCAGGACGCGCCAGCCGTTGCGGTAGTAGACAAAGGCGAACGCGGCTCCTCCCAGGTGGGCGGAGTTGGCCACGCCGCTGTTTCCGCCGGCGAGGCCCACGACGTCCATCAGCACCTGGATGATGGCCAGGTAGCGCAGCTGAATGGGAATGACGAACATCACCAGGATCTGCACCGTGGGGAAGTGCATTGCGGTGAGGATCGTCACGGCCGACACGCCGCCCGAGGCGCCGATCGTGCTGAGCGATTCATTAACCGCCCCGTCGATCGCGAGGAAGGCCAGGCCCGAAATCACGATGCCCGCAAGGTAGAACGCGAGGAACTCGCGGGCTCGGTAGATCGGCTCGACAAAGCGGCCGAACAGCCACAGGCTGAACATGTTGAAGAAGATGTGTCCGGTATCGCCGTGGCAGAACCCGTAGGTCACCAGCCGCCACACTTCGGGGCGCGGATAGAGATTGTCGAGGGACAGGGCGAAGAGGCGGTTGACCTGCCCCTGCGAAGCACGATCGACGAGGAAGATCAGCACGTTGAGGCCGATGATCCACGGGATGACCGTGTCATCGGCGCGCAGCATCCCGGGGCGGTCTTCGCGGATGTAGTCGCGGTTGTAGATCCCCATGGACGCGGTCCGCTGCTCCGTCGAGGACCCTCGGTCGATCTCGCCGGCCGGGGACAATCCGCGGTGCGGCGATGGTCACTGCATTTCAGCGGGCGGGGGACTTTTTCGGAAGGGCTGCGGAGGTATTTTCGCCCGTCGAGGTCGCCGCGGGGCGGCCGCCGGGGAGGCTGGCCACCAGTCCCTGGACCTGGGCGACCAGCTTCTGCTGGAGCCGGAACTCTTCCCGGACTTCGTTCCGCAGCTTGTCGACGACGGCGAGGTCCTTGTTGCGGGCCTCATCCTCGTCGGCGAGCGCTGCTTCGAGCCCCTTCGTGAATTCGGGGCCAAGCTGGTCGGCCTTCGGCGGGAGGTCCTTGTAGCCCAGCAGTTCCTGCTTGCGGATCTCGAGATGTTCCTTCTGCTTCTCGACCAGCAGGTTCTGCAGGGCGAGGTTCTTCTGCTTGGCGGCGAGCAGCTCGTCGTTCAGCGTCAGTTCGGTCTGCAGAGCGTGGAAGTGATTGACCCACACCGGGGGGCACTGCGTGCGGACGCGCCACATGCCGGGCTTCATCAGGGCGATGTCCGAGGGACGGACGTGCCACGCGGGCTTGGCGGAGGTCGCGGCCTCGTTGATCTGCTCGGTCTGGAACGGGCCCGCGTAGATGTGCGTGCCGTCGCCCGAGGGAATGTAGAGGTGGATGACCGGCTTTTCGGGGGTGACGGGCGTGCCCATCCCCTCATTCGTGCCGACATTGATGGCCACGGCCCCGGTCGGTTGGACGTTGACCTGGCGGTCGTTCCAGTAGCGGTCCCACGGCCGCATCACATTGTCGTAGTCTTCCTTCAGGCGGCGCAGATCCTCGCGCTTTGTCAGGATGTCGGCGGCCAGATTCTCGTTGTCCTTTTTGAGGGCATCGAGCTTCTGGGTGATGTCATTGCGCTTCTGGAGCAGCTTGGTGGCCAGCACGGCGGTTGCCAGTGCGGTCACGATGGTCAGACCCAGAAAGACCTTGCCGACG
Organism: Planctomycetaceae bacterium; assembly: GCA_020850695.1. Classification (GTDB taxonomy): domain Bacteria; phylum Planctomycetota; class Planctomycetia; order Planctomycetales; family Planctomycetaceae; genus JADZEF01. The sequence goes on from JADZEF010000079.1 coordinate 14,754, forward strand.
GTATGCATCCGAACTCTCCCGAACCGGGGATCACGTCAGGGACGTTCTCCGCCGTCGTTCTCTCGCATGCGGTGATGCGAAAAATCCACAATGTTCAGCCAATTTACTATATGGCTGTAATTCCGGCAGGGTCAAGAATTTTCCGCAGTCGAGAGGCTTCCGAATTGGTCGAGCGGGGGGACGGTAGGGGTTGGGCGTGACGATTGCGGGGGCGACCGGAGTCGGCGCATGTTATGTGAACTCAAGATCACATCTCGGGCCGATCCGAATGGACAGCGAATGTTGAGCGTCGGCAGGGACCGCGGAGAATCGACGTTTGGGGTGAAACGCGGACAGTCGACGGAAGAATTCGCCCGCGAATGACGCGAATGCTCGCGCAGAGGGGCAGCAATCAAAGCAGTCAGCAGGAACCGCGGAAAGGACGGAAGGTACGGAAGAAGGCACAGACGGACGGCCATGAAGCGGGAGCAGCGCGATGAACGCAGGATCTGGTTTTCTGTCTTCTTCAGAATTACTCACCTTCGAACTCTTCGCGCCACCCAAAGATTCACTGCGTGCGAGGCGTCACGGACGCAACCCGGGACGAGGGATGAATGAGGAACCCAGGAAGGCAGGAACAGGACAGGAGAACAAAGAGAAGCCATGTGAAGTTGCTGTGCAAGTTTCTACTCTCTTCGGCGTTCCCTGCGTTTTTCCTGCCTTCCTGGGTTCCTCATTCAACCCCTCCGACGACAGCAATTGAGGGAACCTCTTGGCAAACTCAGCGGTCATGCGCGCTGATCCACGGAGTTGCGGGTCTCTCCTCGCTGGGCTTTCCGTTGCTTCCGTGGTTCTGTCTTTGGATTGCGGTCTGCGGACCGTCAATCAGACATCGCAGCGTCACGGGATGACGTGGAATTTTCCGCGGTTCTGCTTCGCAATCGTCCGCATCGTCTCGGTGCTTGCATCCTTTCCGAAGGCGAAGGTGTGGATCTCGGTCTGCCGCTGCGAGAGCTTTACCAAGTCGCGCGAGATCTTCCCCTCGAAGTCCCCGTCGGTGAGGAAGTAAATGACTTCGGGACGCATCCGCAAGGCCATCTGAAGTGCCCGCCGCGGGTCGGTATCGCGATCGGCCGTCGTCTCAGCCAGCCAGGTGAGGTACCGCTGCTTGTTCGCGTCGCTCGCCGCCTGCATCCCCGTCGCCGGCATCGGGTTGACGTCGTCGTTGAAGAAGATGATGTAGAACGACGACTCCGCCGGCATTGCCAGCACGGTCTTCACGATCTCAAGCTTGAGCCGCTTGAAACGGGTCTTTGACGGGCTGGCGTGCGAACGATTCATGCTCCGCGAGCCGTCGACCACAAACACCACGCTCTGGCCGATCGCCTTCGATCCGAAGAACCCGGTTCCGGCTCCCGACCCATTGCCGGTTCCCGTTCCGGTTCCGCTCCCTCCTGCGCCGCCTTCGCCTTCCTCATCCGATTCTTCCGCCGCGCCGACGACTTCTCCCAGTCGCCCGGGAAGATCGGCGGTTCCCACCATGGCCTGGTAGAGCGAGACCCCGGTTCCCGCCAACGTCGGCTGGCGAAATGACTTCGACGTGGCGATCTGCTCCGGCAGCGCTCCTCCGGCCGCCCGGCCTCCGCTTTCCTGATCGTCCGGGGAAACCGTGGAGGGCGTGACGCGGAGCGTCGGCTCGAGCGACGTCATCCCGGGAAGCGGCGCCGATTCGGGCACCGAGGCGTCGACATCGGCCACCGATTCCATCAGCACCGCATCGGAGTGCAGCAGCGCGAGGATCGCCAGAGCGACAATGTGAACCCCGACCGACACCCCGACCGACGCGACGGCCTTGGGCAGTCGGGGCACACCCGCATCGAGGCTCAGCCAGCGACGGAACATGGATTGTCGGGATGGAAACGCCAGGATCGGCGAGGGTCGTTGGTCACACGGACACGTCGCGCCGGCTCTCATCCCTTTGAGTCAACGACGAACCCGTCTGGGGAAGTCGGGGCACCGCCTGCGGCCTCCGAGATCTGAAGGCGGCCCAGCCACAAATTGCACCGGTCCCTTCGAGATCACTCGAATCGGCCAACCCGCGGACTGCAGAGTTTCCCCGACCACACTAAATTAACAGCCTAGCCTGCCTCAGGGGACGACGCAAAACCGTTGTTCGCGTCGCGACCGGAATTCTTCGAGGGCTTGGGAGAATCGACCGCTGAGGTTTGGCCGACCTCAGTAGCGGCTGCGCAGATGGGTCGATGGACCGCTGCGGGCGGTGTGGCCGGGCTGAATGGTCGGGAGGTCGAAGAGGCTCTGAATCTTCCCGGTCCGTTCGGGCGGAGTAGAGCGGTGTTCCGCGTAGCGGGTCGGTTCGACGTTCGCGTCCGTGGTCGGCTGCTCGATTCCCCGCAGCGACGCTCCGCCCGCACCGGGAGCGTGCGGATACTGCGGGAGATCGTTGCGCGTGTCGCGCGAGTCGTTGAACGTGACCGGACCTCGTCCCGGCTGGTACGGGTACTCTTCGATCTCATCGACCCGCACCGGACGATGGTGTGCGGCTCCCGATTCTTCCCTTGTAGCGGCTGGGGACGTCTCGGGCTCGGCATCGGCGTTCTTGCGCAGTTCGAGCTGTCGCTGGAGCGTCGCCGACTCGTCCGGTTCATCGGCGGGGGGAGGCGGAGCCATCGGAGACGTCAGGGTTTTGCGTGGCTTCGGCGGCTCTTTTTCTGTCTCGTCCGGTTCGACCGGATCCGGAAGTGATTTGGGCGACGGTTCGGCCGGCACGATGGCCGAGTCGGGAACAACGAGAGCGTTCCCCGGCTTGAGGCCTTCGTTCGAACGTCCGACCGAGGGACTAGACGGCTCCGGCGGGACGGCCGCTTCATGGCTCTCGGGACGCGCGGCATCCGACTTAGGCCAGTTGCCGAAGAGGGCGCGCCGCGGTCTTTCGCCAGTGGTTGGCTCGGGCGCATCGCCGCCGGTCGCCGGTTCGGTGATCGTGGCCGGACGGTCCTCGACGAAGGGGTCCTTGCAGTCGCACGATTTGTCGATGGCGCAGGCCCGGCAGGCGCGGCCGTACCACGAGGCGGGGCCGCCGGTCGACCGGCATCCGATCGACTGGCTGATCAACAGAGCGGCCACCGGGACCGAAATCCACGGGCGAAGTTTGAACAACATCGCAGTGCCTCGCTTCCATGCAGAGGAGTGCGTGCCGCCGGCGCGATGCACCGACGGGACCAGGGAGCGCGTCGCACTCGGCGCATTTCCCTCGTCATGGCATCGGCGGGAGGCACCCGGTGCGGGCATCAGAACAGGCAGCACAGGTGCAGTTCCGACGATCCCGATGTCCGGATTCTCCCGGTGCACCGGTCGCAGTCACTCTGCCGGGAAGCGAGACTTTCGGAGTCCGGCAGGATGAGTCGAGTTTGCGGGCTTATTCCTGGAACGGGTTCTCGAATCCGTCCGACTCGCTCGGCCGCCAGTCATCGAGCCCCGTGCCGTCGCGGTAGATCGCCTCCGACCCGGGGAGCGAGTTCAACGTTCCCCCCTTGATGACCGGTCCCTTGGCCGACGCGTCGCGAGCGCCGCCGGCCGGCATCACCTGGTTGGGGCGTCCCGCATCGACCGTCTGCAAATGGAGCTTGAGGATGCGGCTCAGCTCATTCACCGCCAGCGGATGGCGATGGACGTGCACATGGTCGGCCCGCACGATCAGCTCCGACTCGACGTCCTCGCGGTGCGCGCTGGGATACGTCACAACCCCATCCGTGTTCTCCGAAAGCGGGACATCCTTCTTCGTGATGCCGACCACATTGTGGTATCGCACCCCGGTCGTGGGCGGCGTCTCGGCCAGCACGCGGAGGATGGGGGAATCGGGATCGAGCGAGTCGAGGCTCGTCGCCGTGCCGCCCGAGTCGCGGAACAGGTCCGGATTCATCGTCAGCAATCGGGCGGTCCCTTCGGCGGTCCGCTTGGGAAACGAGATGGCGTTGCGGGCGATCTTTTGAGTGAAACCGTTGGCGTAGTCGCTTCCGCGGAACGGGCTTCCCATGGTGATGACGCGCGAAACCGTCGGGATATGCTGGAAGAAGTAGACCCGCTGGATCTCGTTGATCGAATCCTGGTCCCCCTTCACCTGCTGGAAGGGAGTCTTGCTCACCGCCTGCCAGTAGCGGTCGCCGCTGTCCTGCGTGACCATCCGCGCGATGAGTCCTCCCATGCTGTGGCCGACCAGCACCATGTTGGACATGGCCATCGGCCGCTCCGGCGTGCCGAACGTCTGCTGCACCGAGGCGATGTACTCGCGGAGATCGGCCGCCGACTGCCAGAACGGCTGCCCCGTGGGATAGAGGTAGAACCAGAACTGGTAGCGGTCGCGAAACTCAGGGTTAGAACGCAGGTCGTTGAACGCTTCGAGCCAGGTCATCGGGCTGGAGTAGAGGCCGTGGATCATCACGACCGGGATCTTATCCGGATGGTAGGGCTGCACCATGTAAAGCCCCGCCAGTTTGCGGGCCTTGTCGACGTGGAACAGACCCATCAGGTCGAGCTGGCGGACCTGCTTCGTGTCGAGGAAGTAGGCGAGGGGAGTGGTGATGTCGCTTTCGAGCGGCACCCGCAACCCGGCGAGCGGGATGTCGGTCGCTTCCAGCGGGTCGTAGAGTTCGAGTTGACCGTTGAGCGGGCCGGACGATTTTTGATCGCCTTGTTCCCAATGATTAAGCCGCAGGAACGCGGTGACGGGGAAGCTGAGGTTTCGGGCGTAATGCCGCTCGACGTCGGGTCTGGCGGTGCCGCGTTTGCGGACAGCGATGAGCGGAACGCCGAGGCCGTGCGTCTGGTAGCGGTTTTCGAGCCCCTTGAGCTGGTAGTCGGAGACGAACTCGAACTCGCCGAACGATTCCGGTCCCCAGTCGAACCCCTTGGGGACGATGTCGAGCTGGAGCTTGCTGCCGACCGCGGCGAACGACACGCGGCCTCCTGACTTGAACATCCCCTCTTTGCGGGCGAACCGCAGCGACCGCTCAAGAGCCGAGTTATAGAGATCGCACGCTCCGCGGAACTGCGGGTCGTAGGGATTGCGTACGGTGTCGAACTGCGGATCGAACAGATACTGGTAGCAGCGTTCGAGGCACTGGAGGTAGTAGCGGGTCGAACGGCGTTCGTCGTCGTCCTCGCGCCGTCCAGCGGCGATGTAGTTGATCTCGGCGAGGGCGTAGACGGTTTCCAGGTTGGGGGCGGCTTCGTAAGCCTGGGTCAGTCCCGCGAGGATTTCGTCCGGCTTGGTGTCGAGCCGTCGCCAGACGCGCTCATCGAGCGACGTCCGCCGCAGCACCAGCATCGTCCGCTCGCTCGGCTTCGGGCCGGACCACGACTTGATCTGGAACGTCTCGGCGAGCGGATTGTGCGGGACGGGTCGCAGGCTGGCGAGCGGAGCCGAAGCGCACCCCGATCCCATGACCGCCATGAGGGTGGCCAGCACGACCAGCGCCGCTTGCGGGGCGCGGGTCCAGGCATCAGGCTTCCTACCTTGAAGTCGAGACACGTCCTTGAATCTCGGGCGTCGGACGACGCCATGGAGTTCCACCGCCACACCTCCACAGCGCGCAGAGGTGCAGTTCAGAGGGGCGGAAGTTGGCCGAAAACGGCAAATCGGTCAAGACGAGCCGCGGGGGCGCGTCGAGTGTGTCCTTGGCCAATCCGCCTTCCGCATCAACGAATCAGCGCTTCTCGCGACACGACGCCCGCGCGGCCCCGGAAGTTCGCTTCAATCATCGAAGAGGTCGAGCCGGTCGAGCGGCATCCCGGCCGCGTCCTTCAGGGAAAGCAGCGGCGCTCCGGTGACGGGCCATTCGATGCCGACCGTCGGATCGTTCCACAGCAGCGTCCGCTCGTGCTCGGGGCAGTAGATGTCGGTGCATTTGTAGAGGACATCGGCCTCGGGCGACAGGACACAAAAGCCGTGCGCGAATCCCGGGGGGATATACAGCTGAGAATGATTTTCGTCGCTCAGGACCAGTCCCATCCAGCGTCCGAAAGTTGGCGAGCGGCGACGGACGTCGACGGCCACGTCGAAGATGGCGCCGCGGACCACGGTCACGAGCTTGCCTTGCGGGCGGTGCCTTTGAAAGTGGAGCCCGCGGAGCGTGCCGGCCTTCGAGCGGGACAGGTTGTCCTGAACGAAGACCGCGGCCAGTCCCGACTGGGCATACCGTTCCGCGTGATACGACTCGAAGAAATAACCCCGCCCGTCGGCGAACGTCCGCGGTTCGATAATCAGGACGTCGGGGAGTTCGGAGGGGCGGACGTGCATGCGAAAGAATTGACGACTCTGGCGGGCGGAACTGCATTCCATCATGACGGCCCCCGCACGGCATGCAAAGGGGACGATGGAGGGCATCGACTCCGGGATCGAGCCGGTTTGCGGGCGTGCTCGTGGGTAGGCTTCCCGCCCGTCGATTGTCCGAAGATCCCTCTTTTGGGATGACGGGCGGGAAGCCTATCCCACGGGGCGAGGCCGTCTTGTCGAAATCGGAGGGATCTGATAACCCCCGCACCGGCAGGTCGCCTGTCGGCGCGGATTCTTCGCGCTGGTCCCGGGCTGCCGTGCCGGAGCGGGAATGGATTTCCGCTCTCGAGTCTCGAACGCGCGGAGTCGCCGATGTCGAACAACCGGAAAAAGGGCTTCTTGCGGGGACTCGACCCGTCGTTCGTGCTGGGGTCGCTCTTTACGGCGGCTCTGTACCTGTTCGTCCTGCAG
>JADZEF010000080.1 GCA_020850695.1 Planctomycetaceae bacterium
ACGCCGTCAACGCGCTGATGGAGCGGCACCGCGAGGCGCTGCGGCAGATGGTGCAGTTCCGCATGGACCGGGCCGTGGCCCGGCGGGTCGACGCGAGCGACGTCGTCCAGGATGTGCTCCTGGAAGCGGCGCAGCGGCTGGGCGACTATCTCAAGCATCCCGGCATGCCCTTTCATCTCTGGCTGCGGCAGATCGCCAAGGACCGGATGATCGACCTGCACCGCCGGCATCGCGAGGCGCAGCGGCGGAGCGTCGACCGCGAGCAACCGCTGGCGGCCGCCGGACTCGATCAGTCGTCGATCGACATGGCCTCGCGGTTCATCGATGCGGAACTCACGCCGGCCGCCGCCTCCATCCGCAAAGAGCTGGAGCAGCGGTTCTTCGACGCCCTCCAGCAGCTCGACGAGGATGACCGCGAGGTCCTCGTCATGCGACACTTCGAGCAGCTCGGAAATTCCGAAGTCGCGCAAGCCCTCAACCTGAGTGCGGCGGCGGCCGGGATGCGTTACCTGCGAGCGCTGCGACGCCTGAAAACACTGCTCGGTGAGCCAGAATAGCCACAAGCACTGCGTCGTCACGAATGAATTGCCGCTTTCATGGCGCAACAACTCTCCGATCGCGCAGCCCGTGATCGAAGTCATCAGGCGGTCTCCCCACCTCTGCGTCTTCCCTCGGCGGCCTCTGCGTTCATGCCTTGGGATTTCAGTCTTTTCTGATAGCGCCCAGAGTTTCGACAAAGCGAAGACCTGAAGACTGAACGCAGAGGTCGCCGAGGGAAGACGCAGAGATTGGGGAGAGTCTTTGATGGATGCGAGCTCCAGGTCATCGAGAGACCCCTGCGTCGCATCAGTGCTTGCCGTTCTGTACACTTCGCTCGCAGCTGAGACTTCACCCGGAAACGCGCTTATCGAGGGACCCATGTCCGATCTTCCGCAGACATCGCGTCGCGAGCTCCTTCAACTGGCCGGCGGAGCGGGACTGCTCTCTCTTGTCGGTGCGAATTCCGCCGCCGCGGCCGACAGCCCGCCGCCGAAGCGGACCTTCCGCATCGGCGTCGTCTCAGCCGCCATCCACGGCAAGCCGCAGCCGCACAACGGACACACGTGGCACTTCGCCCAGTACCTGCATCCGACGTGCGACCTCGACGCGATGAAGCGGCTCTACCCGTACGCGCACGATTACTTCAAGAAAACGGTCCGCAATCCGAAGCTTAACTTCGACATGCTGCCGTTTCCCGACACGAAGATCACGCATTACTACGACGCCGACCCGTCGGTCATCGGTCCCTTCACCGAAGTCTTCCCCGGCGTGAAGGCCGCCAAGTCACTCGAAGAAATGGTGCAGGAAGTCGACGCGATCTGGATGGGGGATGCCTCGGGTTACGGCGAGGACCATTTTGATCTCGTCGCCCCCGGCCTGGCGAAAGGGCTGCCGACGTTCTGCGACAAGCCAATCGGCGGCGACGCGAAGGGGACAAAGAAAATCCTCGACTTCGCGAAGCAGCACAAAGCGCCGATCATGTCGTCGAGCCTCTTCCGGCACGAGTTCGGCATGGAAGCAGCGCTCCGCATGCGCGACTCGGGCGAGTTCGGCCCGATCGAGCACATCACGGCGACGCTCCACAGCCGCTACGCACTCAACGGCTGGATGATCTACGGGCAGCACCCGGTGTGGACGGTCATGACACTGATGGGCCCCGGCGTCGATGCGGTGAGCATGTACGAGTACAAGGACACCTGCCACGCCCTCATCACCTGGAAGGACCGCTATCCGTGCCATGTGTGGTATGGCGAGCCCTTTGAGAAGTTCGAGTATTGCCGCACCACGGTCCACTTCAAGAAGAAGATCTTCCAGTTCACCCCGTCGATCGAGGGAAGCTTCGACGTCGGCCATCACTACGAGATGTTCCGCATGGCGGCGACGTTCCGCCAGATGCTGCTGACGGGAGTCGAGCCGGTCCCGCACCAGGAGATCCTCGAAGTGACGGCCATCGTCCATGCGGGGGCGAAGTCGCTGAAGGAGAAGGGGCGGCTGGTGGAACTCGCCGAGGTCATGGGCTGAGTCGCGGAACGGGGCCATGGCCACACCCCTGTTTCCGGAAACTCTCCCGGAAAGTCCCATTCAAGACGTGGGATCGATGGGGGCACGCCCTGACGCTCAGGGAAGGGCGTGGTCGGAAGTCACACGCGCCGTCCAACCACGCCCTTCGAAGACTCAGGGACGTGCCCCCCCCATGTGCTACAGTCGCGTCGCCGCGGTTCAGTTCGAATCGAGCCACGTCTTGAGCTCGACGGGGTCGACCGGCTTCGTCATGTGAGCGTCGCACCCCGCCTCGCGCGAGCGGGCCCGGTCGGCCTCCTGTCCCCAGCCCGTCAGCGCGACAATCTTCATGGCGCGGCCTCCCGGCAATTCGCGAATCTGTCGCGTCGCCTCGTGGCCGTTCAATCGCGGCATGCCGATATCCATGAGGATCACATCCGGCTGAAACTCGGACGCCATCTCGACCGCGTCGGCGCCGTCGTGAACGATCCGCACGTCGTTCCCCATCAACCGCAGCATCTGGGCCATCGATGTCGCCGCATCGCGGTTGTCATCGGCAATCAGCATTCGGCGGCGGTGCCGGCCCACGCTGCCGCCGAGGGAAGCGGACGGCTCGGAATAGATCACTTCGACCCGAGGAAGCACCGGCAACCTCACCGTAAAGCAGCTCCCCTTTCCTTCCCCCTCGCTGGTCGCGCTCACCGTCCCGCCGTGCATTTCGACGAGCCCTTTGACCAGCGCAAGCCCGATGCCGAGCCCCCCGGACGACCGTTCGAGGCTCCGCTCGACCTGGCTGAACATGTCGAAGATCGTCGGGAGCGCCGCAGCGGGGATTCCGATGCCGGTATCGCGAATCTGCACGACCGCCCGCTCGCCCGCCTGGCTGGCGGTGACCGTGATGTGCCCCCCGGGCTCCGAGTACTTCGCCGCGTTGTGCAGGATGTTCCCGAAGACCTGGGCCAGCCGCGTCATGTCGGCGTCCAGGAGGATCGGCTCGGACGGGAGATTGATTTCCAGCATGTGCCCGGCCGACTGCAGGATGGGCCTCGTCGTCTCGATCGCACTGTGCAGCGCGTCGGCCAGGGCGATCCGCTGTCGCCGCAGCTCGATCTTGTTGCGGCTGATCCGCGAGACATCCAGGAGGTCGTCGATCAGCCGCACCATGTGTTCGAGCTGCCGCTCCATGATGCCCAGCACTTCGCCCTGCGAGTCGTCCGGTCCCGCGCAGAGCCGCAGGATGGCGACGCCGTTGCGAAGCGGGGCGAGCGGGTTTCGCAGCTCGTGGGCCAGCAGCGCGAGGAATTCGTCCTTGCGGCGATCCTGCCCGCGCAGCTCGTCGTTGAGCCGGGCGTTCTCGATGGCGACCGATGCAATGTGTGCCAGTTGCACCAGGATCGACTCGTCGGTCTCGTCGAAGTCGCCGTGTTCCTTGTCGGAGAGCTGGATCAGCCCGAGGTTTCTGCCGTTGCGGCCGATGAGAGGGACGGCGAGCCAGCCCCGCATCGGCGGGTGCTTCTCCCCTTCCCCGCTGAAGTTCCGCCAGGCGGGGTGGCTTTCCAGTTCAGCCTGCGTCAGGCGTATCGGCTGGTTCGAGGAGGTCACCAGCGTGTAGATTCCCCGGCCGTTGGGAGGAGTCGCGTAGTTCGCCCAGGCGGCGTACTTGTCCGACATCGCGACCGTGCTGATCGTGTGGTTCCAGTCCTCGTCGATGAGGCTGGAGACCGCCTGGTGCGCCCCGATGATTCGACGCGATTCGCCCGCAATCACCCGCAGGACGCTGTCGAGCGACCCGGACGAGTGGATCGTCAGCGACGCCTGCGCCACTTCACGGACGAGCCGGGCATGCTCGCGCTCCGCTTCCACCGCCCTGGCCAGCCGGATCTGGTCGAGCTTCTGGGCGGTGACGTCGAGCGTCACGCCGTCGAACCGCACCGGCGTTCCGTCGGCCCCGAAGACGGTCCCTCCCAGCGCACGAATCCATTTGAAGTCGCCGGTCGCCGGATTGACCGTCCGGTAATGGACGTCGTACGTCGTGCGATGACTGATGGAAGCCGCGATGGCCTGCCGCGTCGACTCGCGGTCTTCGGGATGGATCCGGTCGTAAAACGTTTCAATCGTGACCTGGGCGTCGGCGGCGAGCCAGAAGTGCTCCTTGACCCTCGCATCCCAATTGAGCACGTCGAATGGAAGGTCGCAGTACCAGAACCCGACTCCCGACATCCGGACCGCATAATCGAGCCGGTTCCGGCTCTCCTCCAGGGCGCGGGCGGCCGCCTTCCGCTCGGTGACGTCCCGCGTGATGGCCATCTGATGGAACCGCCCGTCCGGCGCCGGGATCGGCACGGCGGTCGTTTCCATGAACCGGTGCGTCCCCCGGAGCCCGGTAATCTCGAACTCCATTGTTCCCGATTCGCCGCGGCAGACCCGCTCGTTGAACGCGCGGAAGGCGTCCCGGTACTCGGGGTTGATGACGTCATAGACGCAGTGGCCGAGGACCATTCCGGCCGCGGGAGCCTCGACCATGGCGAGACCCGCCCGGTTCATCTGCAGCAACGTCCCGTCCGCATCGACCAGTTTCACGCATTCGGGAGTCGCCTCGACCATCGTGCGGTAACGGGACTCGCTCTCGCTCAGGTTGCGGGTGACGCGGGCCCGCTCCAGGGCTTCCCAGCATCGGTCGGCCACGGTCAGCACGAGCGAGACGTCATCGGCGGACCATTCCCGCGGCGTCTTCTGGTGAACGGCCATCGCCGCGGTGAAGCGGCCCCCTTTGTGGAGCGGGACGCAGATGACGGCCTGGATCTGCGTCTGACGGTAGGCGGCCAGGTCGCCCGGAGCCCGGGGATCGGTGTCGATGTTTTCGACGACGTACGGCTCGTTGGCCCGCATCAGGCGTTCGACGTCCGTGCCAAACGCGGCGACCGGCCAGCGGCCGACGATGCTCGGCACGCCGCGCGGATGATCCCCCGTGATGACGAAGACTGACTCATCCTCGACTTCGGCGTAAGCGCAGCGGTCGACGTCGAGATGCTCGGCGAGAAGCCGCGCCGACGTCGACATGATGGCGTCGGGGTCGGTGAGAGGTTGTGTGGCGGCGGCGAGATCGGAGAGGAACTTGTTGCGGCGGGCCGTTTCCTGCAGCAGCCGCTCATGCTGCTTGCGGGCGGTGATGTCGCGGGCGATCTTCGAGGCCGCCACGACCTCTCCTTCGTCGTTCTTGATGGGGGAGACGGTGAGGGAGATATCGATCCGCCGTCCATCCTTGGCGACGCGGACCGTCTCGAAGTGCTCGACCCGTTCTCCGCGGCGGATCTGATCGATGATGTACCGCTCTTCGTCATGGCGCTCCGGCGGGATCAGGGTCATGATCGACCGGCCGACGATCTCCCCTGCCGAGTAGCCGAAGAGCCGCTCGGCCCCCTGGTTCCATGTCAGGATCGTCCCCTCCAGCGTCTTGCTGGCGATGGCGTCCTGCGACGACTCGACGATGGCCGCAAGGCGGGCCCTGGCGACTTCGGCCCGCTTCCGCTCGGTGACGTCGCGGAAGACGAGGACCGCGCCAATGACTCGGCCGCTCGTGTCACGGATCGGGGCGGCGCTGTCGTCAATGGGCCGCTCGGTTCCGTCGCGCGCGATCAGGACCGTGTGGTTGGCGAGCCCGACGATCGCCCCTTCCTGAAGAGCCCGCAGCGCCGGATTGTCGACCGGCTGCCGGGTCGACTCGTTGACGATGTGGAAGACACTGGGGAGCGGCTGTCCCTCGGCGTCGGCCTGCGGCCACCCCGTCAGTGTCTCAGCGACCGGATTGAGGAAGGTGACGCGGCCCAGTTCGTCGGTGCAGATGACGGCGTCGCCGATGCTGGCGAGCGTGACCTGCAGCCGCATCTGATCTTCGGAGATCCCCGGCGTCCGATGGCCGTCGGCCGCCTGAGCCTTCGGAATTCCATCCCCGTTTGTCCGCGGGTCGGAACTCAGCAACTCCGCGTTGCGGTGCGGGTCGCCCTTCGCACTCATTCACCTGCTCCCGGTTGTTCGACGGCGAAATGTGCGCCGTGGGTCATCCCGGTCGCTGACGGACGCCGAAGTTCTGAAAAGAAGTGCCGAAAAATAGAGGGAAATCCGAGTCCGTCGCCTGTGAGCATTCCAGGTGGCGGGTCTGACCGAAGGAAATCCCCGAATCCACGGACGAACGCGGCAGTCAAACTCTCACACCAGCCACCCCACTGGGGGACCGGAACACGCAATGGAAAAGAATCCTGGAAGAAACAAACCGTAGACCCAAACACGAGGTTCCGCCATCGGGGAACGCCTGACCGGAGAGGATTCGCGGCGACCCCGGATGCAGGAAACTCGACCGGAAAGTCGACCGGAAACCCCGCCCCTGTGCCGAGCGCCACGCGTCATTCGACGTCGGTATATCGTCCCCGGGCGTGGCCGTCCTCTGCGGGGGCCTCGTAGCGGATGGCCAGAGCCGGCGATTCGACCGGCTTGCCGCCGTCGTGCATCGAGTGGAGGGCGAGGTCGAGCATGGTGCTGGTGAGGAGCGTCCGCTCGACGGGGTACGGAGACTTGCCCGTGGCGAAGAACTGCTCGATGTTGCGGGTGAGGGGATCGAAAAAGCGGGCGCCCGGCGGCTGCGGGAGGAAGAAGAGGGACGCGAGCGGCGTGGACACGCCGTCGATGCGGCCGGCGAACGAGAGTTCCGAGCAGGCCTCGGCGAGATTGAGGACGGTTCCCCGGGCGCCATCGGCGTACTCGATGAGAATGGCTTGCGGACGCTTCACCTGTTCGCGGGGCTTTCCGTAATTGCGGCTTGGGTTGCGCTGCAGGGCCGCTTCGAGGAGGTCCGCGCTCCAGAGTCCCTTGTCGGCGGCCTGCCACACGGCCTCTCCTTCAAGACCGACGACTGACTTCACGCCGGTCTCGCTCCCCTTGCGGCGTTCGAGCATGACTTGAAGCGTTTCGAGCGCGTGAAACAGGTAGATCTCGGGCTGGGCGCGGTCGTAGCCGAACACGACGAGCCCCTCGCGGAACGGCGTCCCGAGCTTCGGGTCGATGTCCGGGATTCGCCAGGTGACCGGCAGCGACGAGCCCGCCATGAGGGGGAACTTCAGCTCGCGGGCGGTCGCCACCATCCGCGCGGCCTTCTGGTGGTCGTACGAGAGATGCTTGTCGACGAACACCGGGACGCTGCGGCCGCTCTGGCGGAAGACCTCGACGATCTGCTCGAACATCTCGTAGCGGGGATATTCGATCTGCCCGTACTTGTTCACCGGGTAGTCGCCGTGCTCGATGATGAGCAGCACCGCATCGACATCGAGCTTATCGCCGCCGAGGGCCTGGGCAACCGTCTTGCACAACTCGACGCCGTGCTTCTGGCAGACCTCGGGACCGAGGTCGTCCTTGGGCTGCTGGTGGTCGAACATCCGCACCAGTTGGAACGGAGGCTGGTGGTGCTTCCCCTGCCAGGTGTAGCCGTGAATGAACCGCCCGGCGATGTGATAGGCGTGCGACCGCAGCCGGTAGATCGAATTGATCGCGGCGACGCGCGGAAGCCGCTTGGCGGGCTTTGCGGCGTCCTGGGCGAGCAACGGAGACGTTCCGGGGAACGCCGACGCAGCGAGGGCCGCGGCCGACAGGGTTCCCGCGGTGCATCCGGCGGCCCGCATCCACTCGCGGCGGTTCAGTCGATCGTCGCCCGTCATTCGGCATTCCTTCGTAGGGGGGACTTTCCGGGAGACTTTCCGATTCCGGGGGTGGAGCCGGCCCTTTTAAAAAGTGTGTGTTAACACACTCATTTAAAGAGAGAGCCACACCCCGGTTCCCGGAAAGTCTCCCGGAAAGTCCTGCGGTGGTGTTCGTTGAAATTCTGGTGACAGGAAGGGGGTGAATGAGGAACCCAGGAAGGCAGGAAAAAGCGAAGAAGGACAGAGGGCGAGTAACCCGCGAGCTTTCTTGCTGAGATTCCCGGAGGATCTTTCGCTTCTGCCTTCCTCTGGTTTTTTCCTGCCTTCCTGGGTTCCTCATTCATCCACGCCTTCGTCTTCGTTTGCCACTATTCCTTCTTCCCGAAGCACAGGATCGCGCCCTGCTGCGCCTCGGTGCCGATCACCAGGACTCCCTCGCCGACCGCCGGGCCGGCTTTGATCTCGGCCCCGCAGTTGTACTTCCATTGCTCTTTGCCGGTCTTCAGGTTGAGCGCGTAGAGATTGCGGTCGGACGAGCCGACCCACACTGTCTCTCCCGCGATGACCGGCGAGCTGTCGACGCGTCCCTTCGTGGCGAACCGCCAGGCTCCCGTTCCGTCCTTGCGGTGGATGCAGTGGATCTGCTTGTCCTGCCCGCCGACGACGATGAACTGGTCGGTCACCGCGGCCGAGGCGTGGTACGGCGACTCGCGCGCCGGATCCTTGTACCGCCACACGATCTCCTTCTTTTTCCAGTCAATCCCCATCACCTCGGAGCCGTGCGTGCCGACGTAGAGCATGTTGTCGAAGATCGCCGGCGACGCGACGAGGTACGAATCGAGGTCGAGGTCGCTCGCCTCCTTCCCGGTCTCGATGTCGACCGTCCGCAGGTGGTGGTCGCACCCCGCGATAAACGTGTACTTCCCCGCGATGGCGGTCGAGCAGTTGATACGGTCCCCCGTCTGGAACTTCCAGACCTCCGAGCCGTCGGCCACTTTCAGGCAGTAGAGGAAGCTGTCGTGCGAGCCGAAGATCAGCCGGTCGCCGACGATGGCCGCCGACCCGGCGATCTCTCCATTCGCGGTGAAGGTCCACTTCTTTTTGCCGGTCGCCCGGTCGATCGAGTGGAACATCCCCTCTTCGTCACCACAATAGACGGTGTCGGCGGTGACCGTCGGAGCCGACTTGAAGCCGGGGGCGAAGGCCTTCGGATCGGTGCTGTCGATCGAGCGATAGCCCCACACCCGCTCGCCGTCCGACTTATTGAGGCACAGAACCTCGCCGCCGAGGGTCGGGACGTAGACGAAGTCGCCGACGATCGCCGCGGTCGCCACGACGCCGTATTCGACGGTGACCTTCCACTTCAGTTCGAGCGGGGTGGGGAGCGTGATGCCGGCAATGCCCCGCTGGTCGTGCCCGTTGCGGAATGTCGCCCAGCTGCTCGCGGTGGGTGCAGCGAGCTTTGGCTCGTCGGCAAGGGCGGGAATGGCACACGTCGCCAGGACGAAGAGCGAGAGGACGCGACGGAACGTAGCACGGGCACTCATGCCCGTGCGAGAGTCCGCGGTCGAGTCGGACACACGGGCATGAGTGCCCGTGCTACAGGAACCGTTGGGCGCGCGCCGCTCATCATGATCGACGATTGATGCCCTTTCGTGGTGGGCAATGCCCACCCTGCGGCCGCAGGACTTCCCGCTCATCCGACATGATGCCCGTTGTTCGAGTAGGCGCATTCGTAAATCCTCCGCAGCGACGATGCATCGACCGGACGCGGGTTGAACTTGCCCGTCCACTGGGCGGCGGCTTCCTCGGACATCTGCGGGATCAGCCCCGCATCGACTTGGCACTCTTCCAGCGACGTCGGCGAGCCCGTGAGAGCCACCAGCCGCGTGATGTGATCGGCCAGCAACTGCCCCGCCCGCGGCTCATGCCGGTCGCACAGCCCCGCATCGTGGGCCAGCCGCCCGTACAGCCGGCCCACCGTCTCGGTATTGTACCGGACGACATGCGGGAGCATCACGCCGATGGCGATGCCGTGCGTGGTGTTGAAGTGGGCCGACAGCGGATTGACCAGGGCGTGCGTCGCTCCAAGCATCGAGTTCTCGATGGCGGCCCCCGCCAGGTGCGAACCCAGGAGCATCGTTCCGCGAGCGGTCAGATCCTTCGGGTCGTGAAGCACGCGGGGCAGGCCCCACGACAGCATCCGCCACGCCCGCCGCGCGAAAAGCTGCGAGATGGCGTTGCGGCGGGTCGTCACGTAACTTTCGATGGCATGGCTCACCGCATCGATCCCGGTCGCGGCGGTCACCGCCTTTGGCATCGAGACGGTCAACTCGGGGTCGAGCAGTGCGATGCGAGGGGCCGCCTTCTTGTCCCCGCACGCCATCTTCATGTGCGTCTTCGCATCGGCGATCAGGGCGAACGACTGGGCTTCGCTCCCCGTGCCGGATGTGGTGGGGACGGCGATCATCGGGAGCATCGGCTTCGTCGCCTTGCCGACCCCCCAATAGTCCCGCATCTCGCCACCGTTGGTGAGAATGAAGTTGATCCCCTTGGCGACATCCATCGCGCTGCCGCCGCCGAGACCCACCAGGACATCAACCTTATGGTCGCGGGCCAGCGAGAGGCCGCGGGCGACATCATCGGTCGTGGGATTCGGCTGGACCTCTTCAAACACGACGACATCGAGCCCCGCATCCCGCAACACCGCCACTCCGCGTTCGGAGTGCCCCGCCTTGTGGATGCCGGGGTCGGTGACGAGCAGGACGCGATTCCCTCCCACCGACTTCGTCAGTTCGCCCAGTTGCTTGAGGACTCCCGGCCCGTAGACCAGGCGGGTCCGCGGGTCGTAATCGAAGGGTGTCAGCAGGTCATCTGCCAGACCGTCCGCCAGTTCGTGGCGCGGCGAGGGGAGATGAGTCCGGTCCATGGGGAGGGTCGCTGGGGCGTAGGGCAAGCACTCCGACGCGACCGGCTCCGGGAGCAGGGAGCCGCCTCAAAGTGCGGTGCGGGGTGGGTTTCAGGCAGGAAAGCATCAACCGGCGAGCGACAAGCCTGCATTCGACGCATGGATTGTAAGTGATCCGACCCGGTGCGGCAATTTCCGCGAAGACATCTGAGGATGAGAGGCAGTGAACGCAAAGACGCCAAGGGCGCAGAGGAACGCAAGGGGAAGGCAGGCAGCGGGAACCACGGAAAGGACGGAAGGTACGGAAAAAAAGAGAGAGGACGGGGAAGGTTTTGCTCACGAAGGAAGCGCCGCGGTACCTCAAGATTTTCGGTCGTCAATCTGTTGAATTCTGCCCCGGAGGGGCAAGGTTGAATAGCCGGGGGCAACGCCCCCGGTTGATGTCCGCTGAGGAGCAGCAAAGCCCCAACGGGGCGAAGGTGGCTTTCGACCCAGACGACCTCCGCCCCGTTGGGGCTTCGCGATTTGGTGGGTGAATAGTTTCCGGAAGACTTTCCGGTACCCAGGGGGTGGCGGTGGCCGGCCTGATTTCGCGAGGGCTTACAACCTACTCTTCCGACTTGAGTTCGACTCCTGGAGATGGGATTGGCTCGGGCCAGACAGACGGCCGAACACACCGATCAATCCAGTGGATGGGTGCGAATAGGTAGTGGGGCCAAGGACGGTAGTTCGCGCCGCGTCTCTGGAAAAACGGGTAGGCCGGGTCCACCGTGATCATGTGGAGCAGTTCGTCGCTGGTTTGGTCGTGAGTGTTGGACATCGGCGTCACAGTCAGGCAGTACGTCCCGACGTAAACGCCCATCGCGACGATGACAACAGGCAGGGTTAGTCCGGGCTTGCGTTCGGACATGGGCGGAGCCTCCAGCCCCGCATGGTATCACGTCGCATGACCGAGAAGGCCGTCGAAGAAATCGTGAGTCTTCTCGATCGAAAATGAGCATTCGTTCCAACCGCTCCGTGGCGCTCTCGCCCGCATACTGGTGACACCCCCGCGATTCCGGTAAATTTCAGCCAGAAACTTCGACCGAACTCTGGCCGGGCGGGCTGTGTCCCCCCGCCACATTCTCCCTGGAAACACCCCGCTCGCGTCCATGTCGACTTCCACCGCCAACGGCCCTGACTTCTCCAAGCTCGAACTGATCCCCGTGATCGCGCAGGATCATGCGACGGGGGTCGTCCTCATGCTGGCCTACATGAACCGCACCGCGTGGGAGGAGACGCTCCAGTCGGGCCGTGTCTGCTACTTCAGCCGCAGCCGCAACAAGCTCTGGCGCAAAGGCGAAGAGAGCGGCAACGTCCAGGTCGTCAAAGAGATCTTCTACGACTGCGACGCCGATACGCTCCTCATCAAGGTCGACCAGATCGGCGGGGCCGCCTGCCACGAAGGCTACCAGAGCTGCTTCTTCCGCAAGATCGACCCGACGACCGGACACGTCGAAACGATCGGCGAGCGGCTGTTCGACCCGAAAGCGGTGTATCAGAAGAAGTAGCGAGGAGTGAGTAGCGAGGAGTGAGGAGTAAGCCGGATGTGCCGGCGTGATCCGCGCTCCTCGAATGACATCCGTCGAAACACCATCGAAGCGATCGTCAAACTCACCGCTCGTCGTTCCTGTCTCCTCACTCCTCAATTCTCGCTCCTCACTCCTTCCCCCCATGTCCGATCGCAAGCTCAAGCTCGGG
Organism: Planctomycetaceae bacterium; assembly: GCA_020850695.1. GTDB lineage: Bacteria > Planctomycetota > Planctomycetia > Planctomycetales > Planctomycetaceae > JADZEF01. The sequence goes on from JADZEF010000080.1 coordinate 12,376, forward strand.
ATTCCTGCCGGCAGCCTTCAGGAGGCGACCGCCGAACTCTTTCGTCGGGCGGGATACCAGATCACGTTTTCGTCCCGGTCGTACTTCCCGCAGATCGACGATCCCGAGATCGAATGCCTGCTGATCCGCGCTCAGGAAATGGCGCGGTATGTCCAGGAAGGGATCCTCGATGCGGGGATCACCGGATACGACTGGGTGCTGGAGACGCAGGCCGACGTCGAAGAGGTGTGCGAGTTGGTCTTCTCCAAGACGAGCCGCCGCCCCGTCCGCTGGGTCCTGTGCGTGCCGAATGATTCGCCGGTGAAGTCGGTGAAGGACCTCGAAGGGAAGCGGATCGCCACCGAGGCGGTCGGACTGACGAAGGCCTACCTCGCGAAGCACGGCGTGAAGGCGAAGGTCGAGTTCTCGTGGGGAGCCACCGAGGTCAAGCCCCCGCGGCTGGCCGATGCGATCGTCGAGGTGACCGAGACCGGCAGCTCGCTGCGGGCGAACAACCTGCGGATCGTCGAAGAGATCCTGCAGAGCACGACGCGGCTGATCGCCAACAAGACGTCGATCGCCGATCCGTGGACTCGCGAAAAGCTCGACAACGTCTCGCTGATGCTGAAGGCGGTGCTGGCCGCCGAAGCGAAAGTCGGCCTGATGATGAACGTCCGCCGCGACCACCTGGAGGCGGTGTTGCGGCTCCTCCCCGCCCTGCAGACGCCGACGGTTGCGTCCCTGTCTGATCCGGAGTGGGTGGCGGTCCACACCATCCTGGATGAGTCGACGGTGCGCCGGATCATCCCTCAACTGAAGGTGACCGGAGCCCGCGGCATCGTCGAATACTCGATCAACAAGATCATCGACTGAAGCCGGGGTTGAGGGTTGAGGGTTGGGCAGGGGCGACGGACAATATCTTCAACCCGTTTTCGCCGCTTGCGGGTTCGCGGTCTTCCTCGTTCTGGCCTTCAACCCTCCACCATAAACCCTCAACTCCGTCCGCCATGGCCCTCCGGCACAACCACTACGACGCGGCCTTCGAGGCGTTCCTCCGCCACGAGCGCACGCCGCACGTCGTGGTCGATGAAAAGAAGCGGGCGCTGCTCCTGTCGGCGTCCCTCAAGTCGATGGACTTCATCGTCACGTCATCGACGGGCAAGAACCTTCTGGTCGACGTGAAGGGCCGGAAGTTTCCGTCGGGGGGCGAGAACGGCACGCACACCTGGGAGAACTGGGCGACCGACGACGACCTCTTGAGTCTGAGTCAGTGGCAGATCGCGTTCGGCGAGAGTTTCCGGGCGATGCTCGTCTTCGCCTACGACATCGTCGACCCGGCGCGGCTCGACCAGTTCCCGGATCGCTTTCCGTTTCGCGACCGGCAGTACGCCTTCTACGGGGTGTGGGTCGACGAGTATCTCTCCGCGATGCGGGCCCGCTCGCCGAAGTGGTCGACGTATACGCTTCCCGTCGCCGACTTCCGCCGTCTGCGCCGGCCGATCGCGGCGTTCCTTTGACTGTCCGCATGACGCCAGAGCAGTCCATGATCGCTTTCGAAGTGAAGCTCAACGGGAAGCGAATTTGCATTGCGGGTGCGGAGGACCTGCTCGTCCTTTCGACGCACATCACGGGCGTTGGGATGTTGGGACCGAAGACTGCGCCGGAGCGAATGCATCGACCGAAAACGGAAGTTTGTTTGGGCATCACCGGAATGACTGCTCGCAAAGATCCCGCCGAGGATCTTCACGTTCACTGGACGGAGATGGAACCTCTGAAAGCTGGAGATTCCATTGAGGTGACAGTTCTTGACGTGACAGAGGTGGACCCCCCGAGATCATTTCATCCGGTCCGACCACCATCGAGAAGGAGCAGGGCGAAAAAGGCCGCCGTGCCAAGGAAGACCGGGCGGAAGAAGCCAGGTCGAAAGAAGTCCAAGGGATGACGCAGGCGGGCTTCGAGGTCGAGGTTTGCGGTCCGTGTGGCTACCCGCGATGATGCCCACGGCTCCGAGCGGTGCTCGCCGGACCGAACCTTTTAGGAACAATCGCGGATGAATGGGCCTTCCGCTCGGAACGGGACTTTGGCGGCGCTTCTGGTGGCGGCGACACTCGCCGGCGGAATCTGGATCCTGGGCGCTCCTTCCCCCCCTGCTCCGTCCGCCTCTCGCTCAGTGCCGGCCGTCGCCTCACGCAAGCCGCTCGCGGAATACAAAGCGAGCCCGGCGAGGCAGGACTCCGCTCGATCGCAGGTGGTGGTCGTCGGGGCGGGGATCTCCGGGCTGGCCGCTGCGCTCGAACTCGGTCGCGGCGGAGCCGAGGTGGTCGTGCTCGACATGTCGTCGGTCTACGGCGGCCATGCGGTGATGTCGCAGGGAAGCCTCTCGATCGTCGACAGCCCGCTCCAGGCGGCAGCCAAGTCCCTTGACTCGCCGGACCTGGCGTACAACGACTTCCTCAGCTTCGGGGACGACTCGGATCCGGAGTGGGTGCGGTTCTATGTCGATCACTCACGCGAGCTGATCTACGACTGGGTGAAGGAACTCGGCGTGCGGTTCGAGGGGGTGGTGGCCTCGCCGGGTAATTCCGTTCCCCGCGAGCATCAGCCGATGGGCCGCGGGATCGGGCTGGTGACGCCGATCTACCGCGAGTGCCTCAACCAGCCGACGGTGCGGTTCGTGTGGAACACGAAGGTCGAGCAACTACTGCAGAAGGACGGGCGTGTGACGGGAGTCATCGGCCGCAACCTGCGGACCGGGGCGGAGCAGTCGTACGAGGCGGGAGCGGTGGTCCTCGCCACGGGGGGCTTTCAGAGCAATCTGGAGATGGTTCGCGAGTTCTGGCCGGCGGAATTCCGGTTTCCCGATCGGAGTCTCGCGGGATCGGGGCGGAACTCGATCGGACTCGGCCATCGCCTGGCCCAGACGGTCGGCGGCGATCTCGTGAAGATGGACCACCAGTGGAACTACTTCACCGGCATCCCTGATCCACGCTATCCGGGAACGAATCGCGGGCTGAGTGCGGCGAACATGTATGGAATCGTCGTGAATGAGGAAGGGAAGCGGTTCGCGAACCTGCACGGCTGGGCGAAGTCGGTGATGCCGCCGCTGCTGCGCCAGAAGAATGCGACGCTGTGGTTCGTGTTCGACGAGGCGATCAAGCCGCAGTTCGTCGTCTCGGGGACCGACTGGGCCGACTTCCGGAAGGTCGAGCGCGAGATCCTCAATAACCCGAAGCTCGTCCACAAGGCCGACACGCTGGAGGAACTGGAACGGAAGGCGGGGCTTCCGCCGGACTCCCTTGCGGCCACCGTGACGCGGTACAACGGGATGGTCGAAAAGAACGACGACCAGGACTTCCAACGTTTCGGGCCGGGCATCACCGAGTGGATTCCGGGGGCGTCGCCAAAGCTCGAAACGCCCCCGTACTACGCGATGCAGGCCTGGCCCCTCACCCGCAAGAGCATGGGGGGCGTCGCCATCGATCGAAAGTGCCGCGTCCTCGACAGCGACCGCCAGCCGATCGAGGGGCTGTACGCGGTCGGCGAACTCTCGGGCCTCGCGGGAATCAACGGCAAGGCGGCGCTCGAAGGAACGTTCCTCGGACCGTGCATCGTGACGGGCCGGATTGCGGGACGGACGATTCTGGCTCAGTACGACCAGGGCGAGCCCCCCGCCGCAGGCGATACCACGCGGGTGACATCGACGCGCTGCCTCGAATGTCATTCGATCGCCGAGCAGGTCGCGTCACCGCGGAGCGGTTACTGGCACTTCGAGAACGTGCATCGCGTGGCTCTCGAACGCGGCACCGACTGCCGCCACTGCCACGCCGAACTCGCTCCGTATCGCGAAGACCAGCACCGCATCAACCCGCTGGCCCTCAGCGCGACGTGCGTCCAATGCCACGTCGCTCGGGAGTGAGGATCTCCGCTAAAACACTCCGGCGAGTGTGAGCTAAGTGGAAGGCGTCCCGCGAATGGCGCGAATCATCGCGAATGGGGCACAATCAACCGATGGCTGGTTTGACTTGCGCACCCGATTCCGCGTTGCCTTCGCGTACTGCAGGTTGAATGCTCTGAAGACCATCTCAAGAAGACGCTTGAATTAGGAACCCAGGAAGGCAGGAAAAAGGCAATGAAAGGAGAATCATGTAAGCGTGAATTCTTCCCGCTGCAGTGCCGCTGCCTGCTCTGTTCCCGGCCTTTTTCCTGTCTTCCTGGGTTCCTAATTCACACTCTTCCGATCTCCTCATCCAATCAGTGACCACTTTCTTCCCCTTCTGACGCGGCTCAATCGACACTCGCCATCCTGTTGATCCCTCTTTCTCTCTGGATTTCATTCGCGCCGATTCGCGCCATTCGCGGGCAAATGCCATTTCATCGCGCGACTTCACGCCGCACCATCACTTCGCGGCGGCCTTCGGCTGAGATTCGGGGTCGGGCAGCATGCGGATCGCGTCGCCTTCGACGCCGTCCAGCATGATGTTGGCGATCACCGGCTTGTCCCCGCGAAGCGTGATCCAAGTGAAGTGATCGAACTCGCCATCCTGCATCCCCCGCAACCGCGAGCCACCGCCGGTCGTCGCCAGCATGTAGTATTCCATCCCCTTGCGGACGAACTTCGCATAGTTGTGCTTGTGCCCCGCGAAAACCGTGTACTTGCGGCCCGCGAGCGCCGTTTCGATGCCCGCCCACCCGCACTTCTCATGGTCGACCCCGGGGTACGACCACGTCGGCTTGTGCAGGAACACGAAGGTCCAGCGGACATCGGCGTTCGACGCCAGCACGTCGGCCGCCCACTTCTGCTGCTCCTCGCTGATGCGGTAGGGCATCGTCTTGTCGGTATAGACCGGCGGGTCTTCCGAATTCACGATCAGGAACAGGACGTCCTTGTAGCGGAACTCGTAGTAGGTGCGGCCGAACTTCCGCTTCCACTCGTCCCGCATCGGGACGTTCGCCAGGTCGTGGTTGCCGGGGCACAGGAAGAACGGCATTTCGAGCCTGCCGATGTGCGTCTCGAACTCGGACCATTCGAGCGCCCACTGCCCCGGGTCTTCCGAGTAACCGTCAATGAGGTCGCCGACCGAGACGACGAACTCGGGCTGCAGCAGGTTCAACTTGCTCACCGCCTTCGGAAAGATTCCGGGGCGCCGTCCCCCCGTATTGTCCGACACGACGGCGAACTGAAAGCTGTCCTTGCCGTTGTTGAGCTTCAGGTTGGTCCACGGATTGCGGTCCTCGGACTTGATGCCGAGATCCTTCGGAGCGGCGGGCTCGCCCGGAGCCCCCGTGACCGAAAGCGTGACCAGCAACGCCAGGATAAGCGCCGCACCAGCGCCGGCCGCCAGAGATTTCATCGTCCGCCTCGAACTGCCCGGAGAACACAGAACCTTGGGAAACGTGATCGAAGGCAGAATAACGTTTCGGGCGGCCCCTCACCATGCCCGTTCGATGAGGATGCGGTGAATCTCGCGCAGGCGACACTTGTCCCCGAGTGCACGCCGCACGATAATCCCGCGCGTCGAGACGCTTTCTCCTGCGTCTCTGGCCCACAACTCTCGTGGGGTTTCGCCATGCCGCAGATCGACGAATCGATGATCGATTCCTGGGCGCCGAATGCCGACGCATCGAAGAACGGACGCAAGCTGGTCCTCAAGGGAGCGTTCAGGAAGCTCCATAAGACATCCGACGAGACACTTCTTTTCGGCGAATGCCAGGGGAGCGGCAAAGACCCCTACAAGTGCTCGTCCGATTTCATTCGGCCGGACGCCCCGACGCATCGCTGCAACTGCCCGAGCCGCCAGTTCCCCTGCAAGCACTCCCTCGGGCTGATGTACGCCTTCGCCCAGGGCAAGCCGTTCACCGTCGCCGAGGCACCCGAAGACATCACCTCGAAGCGCGAGAAGATGGAGGTGCGGGCGGAAAAGAAGAAGGAGCGCGACGCGGTGCCCCCAAAGGTCGACAAGGCGGCCCTCGCGAAGAAGCTGAAGGCCCAGCTGGCGGGGCTCGATCTGCTCGAAACGCTCACGCACGACCTGGTGCGAATGGGGATGGGCAACACCAGCGCGAAGACGGCCAGGCAGATCGAAGAGCAGGCCAAGCAGCTACGGAACGCTTACCTGCCCGGGGCTCAGGCCGCGCTGCACGCCTACACAAACCTCTTCAGCGACGAGACGGGGAAGTTCGATTCCGAACTCTCGTCGAAGCAGCGCGAAGCCGTCTACGGCGAGGCGCTCGATCAGCTGACGCGGCTGTCGGCCATCATCCGCCAGGGGCGCGAGTACCTGACGCGCCGCTGTGACGACCCCGAGTTGGCCCCCGAGACTGAATCGGCGATTGCCGCATGGCTCGGACACGACTGGAAGCTGAGCGAACTGAAGGCCGCAGGCCTCACCCAGGCGAACGCCGAGCTCGTGCAACTCGCGTTCAACACCCACGACGATGTCGCCCGGCAGGAGTACATCGACACCGGCATCTGGATGAATCTCGAGACCGGGAAGATCCAGCTCACGCAGACGTTCCGGCCTTACAAGGCGGTGAAGTTCATCAAGAGCGACGACAGCTTCTTCCACGTCGCCCAGATCCCCGAACTGTGCGTCTACCCCGGCGATGTGAACCCGCGCGTCCGCTGGGATGCCATGACCCCGCGATCGCTCGAATCGAGGGACCTCGCCCGCGTCCGCAGCCACGCCGCCAGGGAATTCGCTCCGCTCCTCAAAGATGTGAAGGGACGTCTCAAAGGGGCGCTGGCTGACAAGCGTCCGATCTACGCGTTCCAGTTCGCCCGCATCGGAGAGGTCGACGGCGAGTACGTCGTCGAAGATTCCAAGGGAGAGCGACTGGTGCTGACCGACGTCGGCATGAGCGAGGAACCCGCCAGCTGCTACCTGTTCGGACTGCTCCCTGCGGCGATGTTGAACGGCCAGACGCTGATCGGCCGCTTCTATCACAACCTCGACACCCGGCAGCTCCGCGTGAAGCCGCTGGCGATTGTCACAGACTCAGCGGTGGTACGGCTGACGTTGTGAGAGTCAGTGCAGTTCCGGCGGAAGATGGAAGCACGAATTCATCGTCTCGAGGACGATCAATTCCTTCTCCGCCCGGATGACGTTAATACAGCCGTTAGCCTGCCGCAGTCCTTTCGCCTTCCGTAACTCCAGCCCCAGCAGGTGGGCAGTATAGACGCGGTTGACGATGTTGTGGGCCACCACCGCAATCGTTTCCCCGGCGTGCTTCTCCAGCAGGCACTGGAACGCGGGCGCGACTCGCGTCAGCACGTCGCGGTAGCATTCGCCGCCCAGATACGGCGATTCGGCCGGGTCTTCGTTGAACAGCCGGAACTCTTCCGGATGCTTGAGGGCGATCGAATCCCAGTCCATGCCCTCCCATTGCCCGACGTTGCACTCGGTGATGTCTTCCAGCCGCTCGGGCTCGAAGCCGTGCGGGTGGGCGACCGCCTGGGCCGTCTCGACCGCACGCTTCAGCACGCTGCAATAAACGTGGTTCAGCTTCCGCGTCTTCAGGAATTCGCCCACCGCGGCGGCCTGCGCGCGGCCGGTTGCGTTGAGATTGAGGTCGACCCCGCGTCCCTGGAGGATGTACGGGCGGGCCAGATTCGCGTCCGTGGCGCCGTGGCGGATGAGATAGAGAGTGGTTGTCATCGGAGGAGAGTGAGAACGATCGTCGAGTTTGCGGTTGCCAGGTCGGGAACGAGCCCGGTCGTCCGGCCGCGCGGATCTTATCGGATCCGCCCCGACGTCGCCTATGCCGGTCCTCCCTGTGCCGTTCGACGGGCGTTCGCATGCCTCGCTGGCGGATCGTCACCAGCGCGTTATCATGCGGATTGGTGAAACAACTCTTCCAGTTGCCGGGAGGTCGCTCGATGACGAATGGCTCCAGCCGTCGAACGTTCATGAAGCAGACTGCCGCACTCGGTGCGGCGTGGTGGGTCGCGAATAACGTGGCCCGCGGCGAAGACAGCAAGAACCCGCTCGAGCAGCTGCGCTTCGGCTGCATCGGCGTGGACGGAAAGGGGTCGAGCGACAGCGACGACGCGGGGAAGAACGGCGTCATCGCCGCCCTGTGCGACATCGACTCGAACCGCCTCAACAAGAAGGGGGCGAAGTTCCCCGACGCGGCGAAGTTCTTCGACTACCGCGAAATGCTCGACACGATGGGGGACAAGATCGACGCGGTGACGGTCAGCACGCCCGACCACAGCCACGCCCCGGCGTCGATCCTGGCGATGAAGCACGGCAAGCACGTCTTCTGCCAGAAGCCGCTGACGTGGTCGGTCATCGAAGCCCGCGGGCTTCGCAACGCCGCCCGGCACTACCGCATCGCCTCGCAGATGGGCAACCAGGGAACTTCGGAGACGAAGCTCCGCGAAGCGGTCGAAATCGTCCGGAGCGGGGCGATCGGCGATGTGACCGAGGTCCACATCTGGACCAACCGCCCGATCTGGCCGCAGGGGACCGGTCGTCCGACCGACACCGCCGAGCCGCCGCCGAACCTCCACTGGGACCTGTTCCTCGGCCCCGCAGCCGAGCGTCCCTACAGCCCGGCGTACCATCCGTTCGCGTGGCGCGGCTTCGTCGACTTCGGCACCGGCGCCCTCGGCGACATGGCCTGCCACACGATGAACATGCCGTGCATGGCGCTTGAACTGTTCGAGCCGACCTCGGTCGAAGCTGAATCGCCGGGCGTCTTCGAGAACGAGTCGTTCCCGAAGTTCTCGCAGATCACCTACCAGTTCCCCGCCCGCAGCGGCATGCCCGCCTGCAAGATGGTGTGGTACGACGGCGGCAAGAAGCCCCCCGAATCGCTGATGAAGGGCGAAGGCGCTCTGCCGGGGACCGGCTCGATCCTCGTCGGCTCGAAGGGGACGCTCGTTTCCTACGGCGACTACGGCGGGCAGCGCAATCAGCTGTTGCCGACCAAGGACTTCGAGAAGTTCGAGATGCCGAAGCCGTTCCTGCCGCGGTCGATCGGCCACTTCGCCGAGTTCGCTGCGGCCTGCCGCGGCGGGTTCCCGGCGATGTCGAACTTCGAGCATGCGGCCCGCCTCACCGAGACGCTGCTCCTCGGCAACGTCGCGATGCGAGCTGGGAAGAAGATCGAATGGGACGCCACCAACCTGAAGGTGACGAACATTCCGGAAGCCAACAAGTACCTGCACCGCGAGTACCGCAAGGGCTGGACCGAGCTGGGCGAAGAGATCGCCAAGTTCGCCAAGGGCTGATGCGGGGACGGTCGTGTTGACCGTCCTTCCGATGTCGTCCGTGGTCGTTGCAATCGTCAAAGTCGAAGCCGCCTGGAGGAGTTCCTTCAGGCGGCTTCTTTGTTGAGTGTTTCGCTCAAGCAATCCGGGGTGGCTGGGCCTGCGGCTTTGTGTCGCCGGACGTGATCCAACCATCAGATTGCGCCCCCTTCCGTTTCGGGGCCAACGGCCCCCAACTCGATAGCCCAGCCCAAGCGAAGCGCAGGGCTGGGCTATCGAGTTCCCGGCCTTCAGCCAGAAGTACTATGCCGTCAAGCCGACCTCCGTCGACCATGACTCGCCGTCGTAAAATCACGATCCGTCGATGCTCGTCGGGCCTCGACGCGCATCATTCTGATTTCCCGCACGTCCTCTTCTCCCGCGAGCGAATCGGCGCGGCCGTCACATTCGGAACGACTCCTTCCACGCGCCTTTTCCGAGCTTTGCTGAGCGAGAGATTCCGGTTGCCGCACCACGACTTGCGTCTGCCGCAACGCGGATCGTGCGGGTCGTAGCGAGGGGAATAGCGGAGCTTCAAGTCTCCCCGCGGTGCGGACGATTCACCCGGTAGCCTTTGATGTCGACGCCGCAAGGATGACACCCCAGGGAACTCACAGAAACACATCATGGCAGAGACAGGGAAGTCTGACGGCCTCCGGCTCGGGTTCCTCACGTCCCTCTCGCTGGGCGAACGCGGGTTCGTCGGCGGATTGCTCGTGACGAATCACATGGGCCGCCCGCTCGAATTCCAGTGCACGGCCCCCGTGCGCCCCAACCGCACTCAGGAAATCCTGTACGGTCCCACGCTCGGTCCCTTCCTGCTGGGGGATGTCATCGGGCGGACGCTGATCGAAAAGGCGACGGTCAAACCGACGCTCGTGCTGGTCGAAGTCCCGCAACTGCTCGAACTGCGGGCCCAGACGTCGATCCCCATCGCGTGCCTGGAATCGACCGACCTCAAGGCCGAGGATGCGGTCCGCTTTCCGGCCGATGCGCTGCGGTTGCGGCTCGGGATGCAGTCGCTGGTTTTCGCGTCGGACTTTGAGGACGACCTCGAAGCGATTCGCGGAAAGGCGAACCTCGTCCCAAAAGAGGCTGATCTCAGCGAACCCTTCGGCCGCGTCCGCGACGCCCTTCAGGAAACGGTCGCTGCGAATGCGGCATGATTCTTCCGTGAGATTGGCTTCCGGCCTGTCAGTGAGAATCCACGAGAGGCGTCCAAACTTCTCCGTGACTGAATCCGTGTCATGACACGTGTCATGTTGATTCCGAAGCGGGGAACGATGACGGCCCGATTATTCGCGAGAGCGAGTGATGGCCCCAATCGAAAACTCTATTTCGGCATCATCATCCCTTTGGAGCCCTTCCAGTTTGAAGGGGAGCTCCAAGAGACGTCGGTTCGACTTGACTTCATTGATTTCAAGGTCAGTGACTGGCACGAGCTGGAACAGAAACCATTTCGCTTTCCCGTGAATCCCGAAACCGGCTACATCGACGGATCCGTCTTCATTTGCGGCGTTCATGCTCCTGCGGATGCGACCCATATTCGATTCGGCAAACTCAACGGGTCAATCCTCCCGATGGTCATCGAACTCCAATTCGACTTCACGTATGAAGGACCATCAAAACTTGGAAAGCCGTCGATGAAATGGACGGTCGATCTGGAGATCGTTCCCGAAGAACTGGACGCAGTCTGTGTCCAATACAGCCGCCATCGAAAAAGGATCTCAAGAAAACAGGATAAAGGATAAGAAATGCCCACAGAAGAATCGGATAGTGTTGGAACAAATTTGAGATTTTGAACATCCGACGCCTTCCTTCAGTGCGACAGAATTGATCGACAGGCAGGAAGCCTATTCCACGGGGACGGAGTCCGTGCATGACGAGTGACACGCTGACCGATTCGACCGAGTTCCGCACGATTCCCCTCGGCATCAATGGCGAGGTGTTTCCGTCGGGAGTGAATGCGGCGCTGCGGCGACCGCTGGCTCCGGAATCGAAGCCGGTGGGACTGGTCGAGCGCGTCACGCTGTTGCCCGCCTGGAAGCCGACGCGGTTCAAGGTGCCGACGTTCTCGCTCACCTTCGCCGCGGGGCTGGAGTTCGTTCCGCCGAAGCCCGCGAAGGAAGAAGAAGCGGGCGAATTGTTTCAGGTGCAGGCGCCGGCTCCGCTGATCAGCATGCCCACGGGCGGCGATGCCCCGCCCCCCACAAAGAAGAAAGCGACGCGGCTCAAGCCGCCCCCTGAAGCGCTGTCGATCGAAGACCGCCTCTTCTACGTCCTCCAGCCCCCGCTCGAATCGTTCCTGCGCGGGCAGGAACTGGTCATGCCGTTCGAGCCGTTCCCCTATCAGTACGAGGGAATCGCCTGGCTCTTCTCGCAGACCGCCGCCCTGCTCGCCGATGAGATGGGGCTCGGCAAGACCATGCAGACGATCACGGCCATCCGCCTGCTGCTGCGGAGCGGACAGGTGCGGAGGATCCTGCTGATCTGCCCGAAACCGCTCATTCCCAACTGGCAGCGCGAGTTCAAGACCTGGGCCGAAGAGATCCCCGTCACCGTGATGGAAGGTGACGGCGCGCGGCGGCGGATGCTCTGGAACATGCCGGGCGTGCCGGTGCTCATCGCCAACTACGAGCTGATGACCCGCGACATGGAGGAGATGCCCGAGGCCGAGCGGCCGAAGTTTGATCTCCTGGTGCTCGACGACGCTCAGCGCGTGAAGAATCGCGGCTCCCGCACCGCCGAGACCGCTCGCGGCATCAATCGCCGCCGCGCCTGGGCCCTCACCGGAACTCCCATCGAAAACCGTCCCGAGGAGATGTCGTCGCTGTTCGAGTTCCTCCAGGTCATTCCGCCGGAAGGGACCCCCGATGTCCGCCAGCTGATGAATCTCTCATCGCGGTTCGTGCTGCGGCGGACGAAGAACCTGGTGATGACCGATCTTCCTCCTCGGTTCGACCGCGATGAGTACCTGCTGCTCAATCCTGCCCAGCAGCACGCGTACAACGCGGCCGAGAAGGAAGGAATCATCCAGCTCAATGAGATGGGGGATTCGATCACCATTCAGCACGTGTTCGAGCTGGTGCTGCGGCTGAAGCAGATCTCCAACTACGACCCGCTCACGGGCGAGAGCGCGAAGATGGACCGGCTGATGGCCGACATGGAGGAGATTGCGGCGAGCGGCGGGAAGGCGATCCTGTTCAGCCAGTGGACCAAGTGCATCGACTGGATCAAGCTGAAGATGGACGAGAAGCTCCCCGAAGCGGGGTCGCTGGTCTATCACGGCGGCGTGCCGACGAAGCAGCGCGAGCCGATCCTCAAGCAGTTCAAGGAAGATCCCAACTCGCACCTGCTGCTGATGAGCTACGGCACGGGGGCGGTCGGCCTCAACCTGCAGTTTGCGGGCTACGTCTTCCTGTTCGACCGCTGGTGGAACCCGGCGGTCGAGGACCAGGCGATCAACCGCGCGCACCGCATCGGCCAGAAGACGCAGGTGATCGTCACGAAGTTCATTTCGAAGGACACGGTCGAGGAAAAGATCGACAAGGTCCTCAACGAGAAGCGCGAACTGTTCGCCCAGATCCTCGGCGGCGGAGAGCAGACGAACGCGTCGCTGAGCCTCAACGCCAGCGAAATCTTCGGCCTGTTCGACCTGAAGGCCCGGGCCGGCAAGGGAGTGAAGTCGATCGCCCCGCCGAAGGCGGCCTGAAATCGCTTTGCGAGTAAGCCAGGGCGGATTTCGCCGGAGCCCCTCCGGGGCACAGCCCATTGAGTCCTTTCCAGCCCATTCGCACTCTTCATACCCCTTCCCACCTCTTCGCACCCCGCCTACGGCACCGGCCCGTAGTACGGTTCCGGCGAGAAGCCGTAGGGGAGATCGACGAAGCCTGGCTGGTAGGCGTAGTAGTACGAGCGGCGGGGGGTCCATTCGGGATGGCTGTAGGTGGCCCCGATCGCCCGCGGCTCATACGTACTGCAGCCGTAGGGCCAGCCGTGGTAGGCGCCGTCGCGGTAGGTCCAGCACTTCTCGTGATGGCGGCCCTTCACCGACTGGTGCCGGCCGTGCCGCAGGTAGAAGAAGACGTTCCACTTGTCCCAGTAGGTGGGGGTCGGCTGTGGCAGCGCGACTTCCTCGCCGATGGGAGGCGGAGCCGGGGTCCGCGGCTGCTGCGGAACCGGGGCCTGCTTCTGGTCCCCGTTGGCGGGTGGGCGGCCGTATTGCTGTGTCTGTTGCGGGGGGACCGGCGGGGGAAGATCGGCGCCGCGCGACGAACCCGCACACAGCCCGCTGAAGAGGCAACCCCACAGGATCATGCGGTCGAGTCGTCGCACGAAAGTCCTCCCGGTGTGGGCGGCGGACCCTGGGCGTTCCGCGCGCGAAGCATCGTCGGGCCGGCGTCTGGAATGAACCTGAAGACGCGCGGCGGCGGGAAGTTGGACTCCCCTGCCCTTCGATTCGATCGACTCCGGACGACTCGCAACTTGTGCAACTCAGGCACAGTCCGCACGAGCCGCACATCCCGCAGGGTTTGACATCGAGCGTTTAACGTATCCACACAGAAAGGCGCTTAGCGCAAAGACGCAAGGATCCCAAAGGAAAGCACGCAAAGGAGCAGAGTTTCCCTGGCCTTCCATCGCAAATCACATTCTTTGCGAATCTTTGCGCCCCTTGCGTCTTTGCGTTAAAGGTTCTTCGTGCGAGACATCATCACGACTTCCCCGGAATCCAGTTCGTTCCCGCGAGCGGGACGCGGGCCATGGCCGCGGCTTCGATCGTCAGGGCGACGAGGTCCTCGCGCTCCAGATGGTGGACGTTCGACTTCCCGCACGCGCGGGCCAGCGTCGTCAGTTCCATCGTCAGCACCTGGAGATAGTTCTTCAGGCGCCGCGCTCCCCATTCGGGACGCATGCGGGTTTCCAGATCGGGAGATTGCGTCGTGATGCCGACCGGGCAGCGTCCGGTGTGGCAGTGATGGCAGAAGCCGGGCGCGGTGCCCAGGGCCGCATAGTCGGCGGTCGCGTCGACATCGTGATCGCCGTCGTGCCAGACCGGGCTATTGCACCCGAGAGCCATGAGCGTCGCCTGTCCCACCGCCACCGCATCGGCCCCGAGGGCGAGGGCCTTCGCGACATCGGCGCCGGTGCGGATGCCGCCGGAGATGATGAGCTGCACTTCGCCCAGCATGTCCATCTCTTCGAGGGCTTCGACGGCGAGCGGGAGGGCGGCGAGCGTCGGAATTCCGGCGTTCTCGATGAAGACCTGCTGCGTGGCGGCCGTTCCCCCCTGCATGCCGTCGATGACGACGACGTCGGCCCCGGCCTTCACGGCCAGTTTGACGTCCTCTCGGACACGGGTGGCTCCCATCTTGATGTAGATGGGCTTCTCCCAGTCGGTGATTTCGCGCAGCTCCTGCAGCTTGATCGCGAGGTCGTCAGGGCCGGTCCAGTCGGGGTGGCGGCTGGCCGACCGCTGGTCGATTCCTTCGGGAAGCGTCCGCATCTTCGCGACACGCGGGCTGATCTTCTGCCCGAGGAGCATCCCGCCGCCCCCCGGCTTGGCCCCCTGTCCGATCACGAGTTCGATGGCGTCCGCCTTGCGGAGGTCGTCGGGGTTGAAACCGTACCGCGACGGAAGGCACTGATAGACCAGCGTCTTCGAGGAGAGACGTTCTTCGGGGGTCATGCCGCCATCGCCGGTCGTGGTTGACGTCCCGACTTCGGTTGCCGCCCGGCCCAGGGCTTCTTTGCCGTTGGCCGAGAGAGCGCCGAAGCTCATTCCGGCGATCGTCACGGGCGTTTCGAGCTCGATCGGTTTTTTGGCGAACCGCGTCCCGAGGACTGTCTTCGACACGCACTTCTCGCGGTAGCCTTCGAGCGGATAGCGCGAGGCGGAGGCCGTGAGGAAGACGAGATCGTCGAACGTCGGCAGCCGCCGCTTCGCCCCGAGTCCGCGGATGTCATAGAGCCCGGTTTCGGCGGCGCGATGGATGTAGGCCAGCACATCGCGATTGAACGAGGCGCTTTCTTCGAGGCTGGTGGGGCCACGGTAATCGGTCAAGGGACGGTCCTGGCGAATGGCTGAGAATGGAGTCTTGCAGGGTGGGCAATGCCCACACTGCTTTGCTAGATCTCTGCGACGGACATGGAGGACAGCGCTCAGCCTACTTCTCTACCACCACATCAGAAAGGCATCCAGCCCCGAATCACGAATCTCACCCAGCCATCGAGAAAACTCGTCTGCGAATGACCGGCCTTGGTCGCTCAATCGGGCTCGCATCGAAGACTTCACTTCCGGAGGAAGGTAGTCCGGAATGATCCGCTCGAATCGGCACGCGGCGGCCATGACGGGGATGACGCTCGTCAGCCGTCGGTTCTCCAGAATACTGTAGAAGGACCAGTCGGAGCGAAACTCATCGCCGAATAGCGGAGTTCCCGACTGAAGACTCGACAGGGACGTGATAAAATCTACCGAGCAATCCCTGGATTTCAGAAATCCGCACGCTCTGGACTCATCATAGAGGGTTGTGATCGCATCGATCGTATAGACCGAGGAGACTTCGGACAGATCGAGAAGATCCGGCCCTGCCGTAGCCTGCATTAGGGCCCAGGCAACAAACGCATGGGTTTCCGTCTCGGAGTGAGAGACGATGAGTCCCCCGTTCTCGCTTGTGTGCGGCGCGGGAGCCCCGTACTTCACGGGGTAACCGGTGCAGACAAGCGTCTCCAGCCAGGCCTGCGCACTGACGAGGTCGGCTTCATCACTCAACGATTTCGAGAGCAGTGAACGCGCCGCATCCAGCACATCGGGATTGCCGGAGCCGAGCCCATCGACGAGCGACGCCAGGCGGAAACCGTAAAGGTTCATACGCAGCGACATCGAAGTGCTCCCGCCGCAAGGCCGTGCTATGGACTCATCACCTGCCCCGGTCCATCGATGGTACAGCCCCTCGTCTCGAGAAAGACCGACATCGGTCGCGCTACTTCTCGTTCGCGATGCAGAAGATCTTTTCGCGGGTGCGGATGAAGATGCGACCGTCCGCAATGGCCGGAGTGGCGATGCAACTTCCCCCCATGTCGTTCTTGGCAAGGATTTTCATCGCGGGGCCGTCTTCCAGCACCACGATGAAGCCGTTTTCCCCCGTCACGAAGATCTTGCCGTCCGCCGCCACCGGCGACGAGTAGTAGTCGCCGATGTTGCCGATCCGCTTCAGTTCCCAGAGCGACTTGCCTTCGCTGACATCGAAGCAGCTCGACAGCCCCCCCTTTTTCACGACGAACAGCTTGTCGTTCACGACCAGCGGCGACGTGAGGTTGGATGGGGCCCGGTTGTTGAGATTCCAGAGGAGATGGGTACGGGTGACGTCTCCTTTGCCGCCCCCCTTGATGGCCTGAATGATGTTTCCGCCGCCCGCCTGGTTGTGGGGGGATTGAAACGCGGTGTCGAGTTCGGCCCCTTCGATGGAGCCGTCCTTGTTTTTGTCCGAGGTGTCAAAGCGGGCGTGGAATTCCTTGGGGACTTCGTCACGGGCCAGCTTGCCGTCCTGGTTGGTGTCGAGCCATTCGAGCAGGGCGAACTTCAGGGTGCGGGTCGAGTCGCCGTAGCTCTGCACGGCCACGTAGATAATGCCGTCCTTCACGACGGGAGTCGTCATGATCGTGCGGAGCATCGTGTTGCAGGTCCAGCGTTCCTTTCCATCCTCGGGATTGTACCCCTTCATCATGCCTGATCCGGCCACGACGATGTCGGTCTGGCCGTCGACTTCGCAGATCACCGGCACCGCATAGCCGGCGAGCATGTCATCCCGGAGCGTCTTCCACTTCTCTTTGCCGGTCGCGGCATCGAGGCAGAGCAGGAAGGGGTTGAGGTCGTCATCCTGGCAGAAGAGGAGCGTGTCCTTGTAGACGATGGGCGAGGTGGCCGCGCCCCAGTCCATCAGGTAGGCGGGAAGCGGCAGCGCGTGCCGCCACACTTCCTTGCCGTCGGCCACATCGAGGGCGAGGAGCCCCAGGGTGCTGAAGTGGACGTAGACCCGCTTGCCGTCGCAGCAGGGGGTCGAAGACGCATGGCTGTTGGGTGGCGTGATCCGCGGGAGCTTGCCCGTCTCGAAGTCGGTCTTCCAGAGCTGCTTGCCGGTCGCCGCCTCGTGGCAGAAGACCGACAACGTGGTGGGAGCCGTCATTCCGGTGTTGTAGACGCGGCCGCCCACCACGATCGGGCAGCTCACGCCGTCTCCCAGCTCGGCCAGCCACGCAACTTTGTCGTTGTGCGAGAACTCGGTCGGCAGCCCCTTGCTCGTCGAGACCCCGCTTGCGTTCATCCCGCGAAACTGGGGCCAGTCTTCCGCCATCGCCGCGACTCTTGCGATGCCGCACAGCAACAACGCACCAGCCATCGTCCGCATCCAACCACAGCAAAAAGGCATCGACAATCCTCCGGAGTCGCACCAGGCCGCTTGAGAGAGCGACGTGTTGAGCGTGGGTTCATCCTACTCGCGTCGCGTCGAACCGAAAACCATGATGCGTTCCGCCGCCACGAAACCTCACCTTAAGCAGGAAGACAAAAAGTTCTGCACGCCTGATCCGACTCTGCTAGACTGCAATCCGCGCGAGGACACCATTGGCCGGTCGTCCCTGGACTAACGACGTCGGAGCCCGCATGCCGACTGCTCTCCAAACAATCCGACGCACGATTGTCGCTCGCCGGAATCGACGAGAGAGAGCCGGCTGGCCGATGTGGGCGATCCTTCCGGCCATTCTCACCCTCTCCAGTATGAGCTCAGGCCGACCGCTATTGGCCGATGAGCCGATCGCGGCCGAACCCGTGCGCGGCGCGGTTCCACGGGCAGCCTTCGAAGAGCGGGTCTTTGTTCTTCCGCCGATCCGGAACATCGACGACGCCATGGACGTGGAAGAGCTCGGCGCGGGTGGGGATGTCGAAGACCTGGTGGAACTGAATCAGGAAATGGGGTTCCAGTTCAGCCCCGATGACGTCGAGATGGCCGTGATCGGGGATGTCAGCGATCGGTCGCAGTTCCGGAACCGGCAGGAGGAGGAGATCGCACGCCAGATTCAGCGGATCGAATCGGCCTTTCCCCTTCCGGGACCGATGAGGCGAAAGCTGGAAATGGCGGCGCGAGGGGACGTGGCCCGGTTCTACGAAGACCTCGACCGGTTGAAGAGGGATGTCGGCACGCAACGACTGCAGATCGACGATCTCCAGAAGTTCCAGCAGCAGTGCATGGAGCTGAACGCACGCGCTGCAGGAAGCCTGCACGGCAGCGATTCGCTCTTCCAGAAGACGTTCCGCAGCATTCTCGATCCCGATCTGAAGAATCGCCTCGAGATCGCGGCCCGCAAGGCGGCGCGCAAGGAACACACCGAGCGCATCGACAAGCTGTTCGAGGAGATCGACCGGGTGATGTCGCTCAAGGCGGCACAACGCGAAAAACTTCATGCCCTGTTCACCAGCCGCATCAAGCCACCGAAGGTCGACGGACTCGACATCTTCGAAACGGCATCGCTTCAGCGGAACCGTCCGCAGCAAGGGTTTCCGACCGAGTTCCTGCAGTCTCTGGCCGCAATCCCCGACGACGAGTACCAGAAGATCGTGACCGAGCGACAATGGACCACGCTCCATACTCTCATCGCCCGTTATCGGAAGCAGGCGCAGCGCCAGCAAATACAACAAATACAAATTGAAGCGGAGGCCATCCCGTGATTCCGGGAACGAACATGTCGCCGGATCCGTCCATGAGAAGTCCGATTCCCGCAGAGTTTTCCCGGAGCCCCTCCGTGATGACCGAAATATTTCGCCCGCCGCGGCGCCGCACAACCCGGCTGGTTCGTCCTCTGTGCATCGTGGTCGTGATGGCGCTTGCGAGCCTCGTCCCTTCGGCGGCCCGCGCCGAGGACGGTTTCTTCGGCAGGGCGCTGAAGGGAGTTGCGAAGGCGGTCGAAAAGCTTGTCGAAGTCGAGGAACCGCCGGTCGCTCGTGAGGCTGTCATGCTGGCCTTCCCCGGCAACGCCAACAACGTCGACCGCTTCACGCCGCTGCTCAAGCAGCTGCTGAAGATCGAGATGGCTTACCTCGTGAAAGTGTGTCATCCGAACGACGAGCAGAAGGCCCTCCTCCGCAAGCAGGGGGATGCCGCGGTCGCCGACATCGCGAAAAAAATGATGGCCGCCCAGAACGGCCGTCGCGGAAACGCGGGCTTCCCCGACGCCCGCAAGCTGATGACCGACGCCCTGCACAAGGCCCTGGTGGAAGCGAAATCGGACAAGGCAACGGACTACGCGCAGGAAATCGCCGCCCGCGAAGCGGCCCGCAAGGAAGCCGGAGTGGCCATGATGACGGCCCAGATCGACCGCACCCTATTCCTCGCTCCCGACCAGCACGTCGCCATGGCGAAGGTCATCGAGAAGAACTGGAAGGACGAATGGAGCCGCAACACACAGGCGTTTCTCTACATCGACTACCTGCCGACGCCGGACGTCTCGGTGCTCTCCGGAGCAATGAACAACCAGCAGCAGGCGGTGTGGAAGGCGCGGCCGAACTACGGGACGATCTCGTTCGGCTGGGAAGGCGATCTCGGACTCAACAACGGCTTCGTCGATGCCGGCGTCGACGAGGAGGAGGCCATGGAAGCCGCGCCCGCCGAAGGAGCCGCCGCTCCATGAAACCGCACCGTTCCCTCCTGTTGCTCTTCGCGACGACAGCCCTCTTCGCCGTCCCGCCAATGGCTTCGGCCCTTGATGAAGTCATCGCCGTCGATGCCGCCGTCGAGGCCGAAGGCGAAGTCGTCGAGAACTTCGTCGCCGAAGTGAACGTCCAGAACATCGATCAATGGGTCTTCCGCAACCAGACGATGGCCCAGGCCCGCACCATGGCGCAGAACTCGCTCCAGGTGCAGGTCGATTTCGTCAACCTCGCCGGTCCGCTGACCGAAATTCAGCGTCTCAAGTTGATGCTGGCGGGACAGGGAGACATCAACCGCTTCTTCGAGGACTACGAGATCCTGCGGGCCTCGTTGCCAAAGGGGCGGGTCGGCCAGAATGACTGGCAGCAGATGTGGCAGCGGATCCAGCCGATCCAGTTGCGGCAGCAGGCCGGCCTGCATGGTCCGGGGTCGCTCTTTCAGCGGACGGTGAAGGCGCTGCTGACGAGCGAGCAGAAGGCGAAATTCGAGGTCCTCGACAAGGAGCGCCGCACGAAGCACTACCAGGCGACGATTCGTGTCGCCCTGACGACGATTGAAACGAAAGTTCCCCTGACGGTGGCGCAGCGGAAGCGGCTCATCGAACTGCTGACGACGAAAACCAGGCCGCCCGAGCGCGTGCTCCCGCAGTACGGAGACTTCTACTACGTCATGAGCCAGCTGGCCGCGCTCCCCGAGGAGGACCTCAAGCCGATCTTCGAACCCCGCGAATGGAAGCCGTTCAGCACGATGGTGATGCCCTACAAGAACAACCAGATCATGCGCCAGTTCGAGGCTGCCGAAGTCGAGTGACGAGTCAGGCGACGAGGGAAAGTCGAAACGTAGCACGGGCCCTCATGCCCGTGCGTCCTTTGGGCAACCTTTTCACGCACGGGCATGAGGGCCCGTGCCACGTCATCGTCCGGTGCCGCTTATGGTTCGACATCTGCCGCTTCTGACCACGATCCTGATTGTTCTCAGCTCCGGCCCAGCGGAACTTCATGCCCAGGCTCTCGACATCCGCACGGGGGACGCCGTCCCGCGCGATGTCCGCGAGATGTACGATCGCGGCCTGCAATACCTCGTGAAGTCGCAGACCGAAGCGGGCGACTGGCGAGACGGCCAGGGGGGAGCCGGCGTCACGGGAATGGCGCTGATGTGCTTCCTGGCCTCCGGGGAGGATCCCAACTTCGGCCTCTACTCAAGCAATATCCGCCGCGCCGTGCGGAGCATCATCAGTCAGCAATCCGCCGAGACCGGCTTCTTCCCCAACAGC
>JADZEF010000081.1 GCA_020850695.1 Planctomycetaceae bacterium
CAGGGTCCCACCCCCGCGCTTTGAATCACGCGCCGCGCCACCGCATCCACCGCGTCGCACGTCACTCCCGGCCGCATCGCTTCAAACGCCGCCTGCTGCGACTGCAACACAACCCTATACATATCCATAAGTTTCGGCGGGATCGTACCGGTGGCGATGACACGCGTCAAGTCACTGCGATACCCCCGTGGAGTGATGGCCCCCCAGTCGATGAGGGCAAACCCGGACGTCCCGAGACGCTCCTTCGTCGGCCGCGCGTGCGGCAGCGCCGACCTCGGACCCGCCGCAACGATCGGATCAAAAGCCGCTTTTGTCGCCCCGAAGCGACGCATCAGGTGTTCAAGTTCATGGGCGGCCTGAAGCTCAGTCATCTCGGGCAGCCACGCCGCCCGGGCGGCGATGAATCCCCGCTCCGCCATTCGGATCGCTTCGCGAATCTCCGCAACTTCATGCTCATCCTTGACTTCCCGCAGCGCCTCGACCTTTCCTGCAACCGGCTTGAGCGTGATCCCCTTCAGCTTCTCCGACCACTTCTCCAGATTCTCCACCGTGACCGAGCCACTCTCGAAGGCGATCGTCTTCAGCCCCAGTTTCCCAAGGACGTCGCCGAGAGTGTCCTCCAGCGAAGTCTTCGATGTCCGGATGTGAGTCTTGAGACCCGGGCACTCGTCCGCCAGCTGGGTCTCGTAGCGGGTGTCGCTGATGATCAGTTCATGCTTCGGACCGAGCAACAGCAGCGACGAGTCTCCCGAAAACCCCGTCAGGTAGGAAACGTTGGCGACGTTCGAGACCAGCAAGGCGTCCGCCTTGGCCTCGCCCACGCCCGGGAGCAGATTCTGCCGCCGTACCGCGAATCGGTTGTCCGCCATGTCTGCCTCATCGTCTCGAATCGGTCGATCGAGTCGGACTATAGCGGGCGTGCGGGGACGGTCCAAGGAATGCCGCCGGACGGCGGCACACGGAGCTACTTCGAGTGGCCCGGATGATTCATGCCCCGCAAGCGCTCAATCTGCGCGGCGACATAGCTGCCGGCGAAGTCGACTTCTTCCTGGGTGTTGAACCGCCCGATACCCAATCGCAGGCTGGCGCGCGTCAGGCGATCGCTCCGCCCCATGGCCCGCAGCACGTGGCTGGGCTCCGGGTCAGCCGTCGTGCAGGCCGATCCCGAACTCACGGCGATCTCGGTCAGGGACGTCATCAACGCCTCGCCGTCGACACCTTCGACGCTGAAGTTGAGGTTTCCCGCAAGACGTTCCGTCGGATGCCCGTTGAGCAGTAGCCCTCCCACGCGCGACGTCAGACCCGTCCAGAGCCGGTCGCGCAGCTCCCGCAGTCGAACCGTTTCTGCGTCGCGCTCGCGCGTCGCAATGTCGCACGCGCAGCCAAATCCGACGATGAGCGGGACCGGAAGCGTTCCGCTGCGCAAGTGCTGCTCGTGCCCGCCGCCATCGAACAGCGGTTCGATGCGGATCCGAGGCTCGCCCCGACGGACGATGAGGCAGCCGATACCCTTCGGACCATACAGCTTGTGGGCCGATCCGCTCAGGAGATCAATGGGCATCGACGAGAGGTCGAGTGGAACCCGTCCGAGGGCCTGCGCGGCATCGGTGTGGAACAGCACCCCGCGATTGCGGCAGACGCGGCCGATCTCGTTTAACGGACTGAGGCTCCCCACTTCGTTGTTGGCGGCCATCACCGAGACGAGAACCGTGCGCGGCGTCAGTGCCTCCGCAATTCGCCCGACGTCGACGACTCCATGGACGTCGACCGGAAGCACCGTCACCTCGCACCCCGCGCGCTTCAGTCGCTTTGCGGGATCAAGGACCGCCCGATGCTCCGCAGCGGTCGTGATGATGTGGCTTCCGGCCGGAGCGGCCCGCATCACTCCCTTGATCGCCAGGTTATTGGCTTCGGTCGCCCCACTCGTGAAGACGACACACCGGGGCTCGACTCCCACCAGGGCCGCCACCTGTCCGCGCGCCGTCTCGACCGCCTCGGCCGCCGCTCGCCCGTAGGCGTGATTGATGCTGGCCGCGTTGCCGAAGGCCGTTGTGAAGTAGGGCATCATCGCCTCGAGCACCTGCGGATCGAGCGGAGTCGTGGCGTGATGGTCGAGGTAGGGAATCATGCGGGGCTCGCGAGTGAGTCGAACCATTATCGCGCGCCGGAGAGTCACGCTCCACTGCACATCGTTCGCCCTTCGGACAATCGCGCCGCGCTGCGACTCGAAGCCACCGGGGGGGCCGGGACAGACGACCCTCAACGATCGTTGCGGCCATGAGATTCGAGAGTCGTCGGATTCCGCATCCTGAGGGGGCCAAAGCGGTACCCTGAAGCGGTCGCATGCAGCATTTGGAAATCGTTGGCGATTTGCGTCGTCCGCGCCGTTGAAATTCACCGCCGTGACCGCTGAGATAGGACGGCCTGCATGGTCTCGCCGTGCGGGCGATTTCACAAGCCGCCCGGCGGCATTCCCCCTCAGCCAATCCACACCAGGGTTTCAAATGGACCTTCTGAGCACGATCGCCGGTTCGATGATGGAAGGGTATTTCCCTGCCGGCTGGGACCTGAAGAAGATTGATGCGTGCGTCGACGACGACCCGTCGACCATCACCAAGCGTCAGAAGTGGTGGAGCCCGGGCTTCGAAGCGATCCCGTGTGATTCGCAGGCCGACTTCGACACGTTGATGGGGCATGAGATCGCCCTGACGATCAAGCGGGCCCGCGACGCCGGCGAGAAGTTGATCCTCATCCTGCCGGTCGGCCCGATGGGGATGTACCGCTGGGCGGTCTACTTCCTCACCGAGTGGAATGTCCCGTGCGACCACGTTTACGGCTTCAACATGGACGAGTGGAGCGACGCCAAGGGGAACACGCTCCCGTCCGACAACCCCGGCGCCTTCCAGTACGCGATGGAACACGCCTTCTACGGACCGCTCGGCAAGCTCACCATCCCGACGAAGCAGCGGAACTTCGCCACAAAGAAGCTGCTGCCGACGTACCCCGAGAAGATCGGCGAACTGAAGTCGAACGGCGCGAAGCTGACCGTCATCTTCGGCGTCGGCCGCGTCTGCCACATCGCCTTCTGGGAACCGCACTTCGCCGGCGAATATTCCAGTGAGGCCGACTGGAAGGCCCAGCACTACCGCATCGGCGCGAAACTCCATCCGCTGACCATCGAGCAGAACGCCCTCACCAGCTTCAAGAGCCGCACCACGCTCGTCCCGGCCTACGCCAACACCATCGGCCCCGGCATCTTCCTGAGTGCGAACAGCATCATCGGCGGCGCGGATGGAACGTTCGGACGCGGGATGCAGTGGCAGGGGCTCAGCCTGTGGATGACGTTCCGCCACCAGCCGACGCCGTGGATCCCGTCAACCTACATGCCGACGCAGCCCGGCCGTCTCTTCTTCCTCAAGGAGCTTGCCGGCCCGCTTGTCGCCGAGTGCAACTGAACAAATCGAGAGATGCAAAGTCCTCTCATGACTCGTTGATCAAGCTTGTTTGATGCGACGCGCGGTCCGAATTCCTCACAAGCCGAGCGGAACCTCTCTTCCGCTGGCGGGTTTCATCTCGAAGTGGCCGGCGAAAAACGGCTTGGACGACGACGCGGACCGGTTTTGCGAATCGGCGTCTGTCCAGGCCGTGTCCAAGAATTCGCCGGGCGATTCGGGGCCCGCAGCGACAAGCTTCGCAACCGGGCCAGTACCTCAAAAGGACTGATGCCATGCTGTTGCGTCGAGGAAACTGGTGGCGGATCGCCGCCTTGGGGTTGGCGGTCGGCTGGGGAGAGACGCTCGCCGCACAGGACGGAGGACGCTCCCCTGACGACCTCTTCAAGCAACTCGACAAGAACAGTGACGGGGTCATCAAGGCCAGCGAAGTCGGCGAGGATCAAACCCGCCACTTCGAACGCCTCATTCGAGTCGCCGACAAGGATGGCAATGGCGAACTGACGCGCGAAGAGTTTCTGGAGGGAGTCCGTCGTCCGGACCGTCCCGCCGGCGAGCGCCCGGAAGGGGACCGCGGCCCGGGTGAGCGCGGGCCCGGCGACCGTCCGCGGTTCGGTCCGGAGCAACTGTTCGAGCGATTCGACGCGAACAAGGATGGAAAGCTCACGCTCGAAGAGCTTCCCAATGAAGCCCGCGAACGGCTGCGTCCGTTCTTCGAACGGTCGGGCAGGGATGCCATTTCCCGGGAAGACCTTGGCCGCTTGATGGCTCAGGCAGGTGGTCGCCCCGGTGAAGGCCGGCCTGGCGAAGGACGACCGGAAGGCCGACCGATGTTGCCTCGGCTATTCCAGCGGCTGGATGCCAACGGCGACGGACGCCTCTCGAAAGAAGAACTCGCCAAGGCGGCCGATCAGTTCGACGCCATGGATGAAAACCGCGACGGACAGCTCGATCCGCGTGAATTGCTGGGACCTCCGCCGGGAGAACGGCGCCCCGGGGAAGGTCGTCCCGAAGAAGGCCGGCCGGGAGAACGGCGACCGGAAGGCGATCGACGCCCCGAGGGGGAACGTCGTCCGGAAGGGAATCGCCCTGAAGGCCCACGTCCCGAAGGACAGAATCCGGAGCGGCGTCGCCGTGGCGGTGAAGGAGGCCCCCCGTTCGAGCGCATCCTCTCGGAGATGGACTCGAACAAGGACGGCAAGCTCTCGAAGGACGAGGCCCGCGGACCACTCCAGCAGAACTTTGACCGGCTTGACGCAGACAAGGACGGCTTCATCACTCGCGATGAAATCCGTCGTGGATTCTCAGAACGTCTTCGTGAAGGAACCGGTCGACCGGAAGGGGGCCGCCCCGGGGCGCGTCGCCCGGACGGTGAACGTCCGGACGGAAAGCGTCCCCCAGGAGATCGCCCCGCAGGCGAGCGTCCGCCAGAGAAGAAGCCCGAATAACTCATCGCCTTGAGACGCGGGGCGTTGGGACCATCACAAGCGGGATTCGAGACCCCAACTCTCGGATCTCGCTTGATTTAACGAAGCTGTCCGCCGCCAAAACTTGAGTCCGAATCGACGATTTTCTTCGATTTTGGCTAAAGTCCCCTTGGCACTCTCGACACGAAACACTAAAACCCCGCCGCCTTCAGGCCCTCTCTGCGCGGACCGGTCCCCTCTCTCTCCGGTCCTGAGCGGGTCTCCCCTCTCGACGAATAATCCCCCTTCCATCGCCGATTGACGTTTTCCGGTGCGACCGTGTCGCTCCCTTGCGGACTCGCGTATTCGTGGAATCGCGACTTCTCCGGGGCACGCTGCGGGCCTGGCCAGAAGGAACGGCCTTCCGTTCCCAAGGCTGTCGCGCGGAATGGAGTCCGTCCATGATTGCCCCCTCCCGCTGGCTTGTGATGCGTCGCCCCGTCGTGCTGTTGGCCGCCACCGCGGCCCTGGCCGCTGGTTGCGTCTCGTCCCCTCGCGAACGTATGGCTCTGCGTCAAAGCCAGCTCCATGCCCTGCAACTGCACCAGCAGAATCAGGCGCTCGCGTCGGAACGCAACCAGGCGACGCAGTCGTACCAGTCGCTCCTCGCTCAGAAGCAGCAGCTCGAGGGGAGCCTCGAAGTCGCCAACCGGCGGCTCGATAACCTCAACAGCGAACGCTCGGAGCTGCAGCAGCGCTACATCAGCCTGATGAACCGCGCCCGCAACTCGCCCAGCCCCCTCTCAAGCGACATGACGCGGCGGTTCGAAGAACTCGCGAAGAAGTATCCCGAGTTCGAATTCGATCCCGCCACCGGCGTGAGCAAGTTCCATTCGGACATCCTGTTCTCTTCCGGCTCGTCCGACATCAAGTCCTCGGCCGCCCCGCTGCTTCAGGACTTCGCCCGCATCATGAACGAGGGCGAGGCGCAGCGGCTCAACATCCTTGTGGTCGGCCACACCGACGACAAGCCGATCTCCAAGGCCGGCACGCGGCAGCACCATCCGACCAACTGGCACCTCTCGACCAACCGGGCCGATTCCGTCGTCGTGGCGTTGCATCAGTACGGCATCAAGGACAGCCGCATGGGTGCCGCAGGCTACAGCATGTACCAGCCCGTGGCCCCCAACACCGACGAAAAGAACCGCCAGCTCAACCGCCGCGTCGAGATCTTCGTCCTCGCGCCCGACGCGGTCGTTGCGGGCTGGGATCCGGGATCGTCGCGGAACTGACCGGCGGCGACACTGACATCGTCAGGCACGCTCGCCGCACAACGAGAGGGCAAGCCATTCCGTCTTCCATTGGAAGCGAAAAGGCAAACATCGGGCTCGCTGTCATGCGCGAAGCTTCGATGTCACAATGCGGGACCGGTCGCGGTTCGATGACGCGCCGCCCGACATTTTCGCTCGCCTTGAATGGACTTCCGGAATGCCCTGGATCGTTGAACAAGCCCCCGAGATCGGCTGGGACCGTCTCGCCCAGCTCATGCAGCAGACCGTCGCCGAAGCAAAGAAGCGGCTGTGCGGAACGCCGCGCCGCGTGCTGCTGCTGCCGCCCGACATCACCCGCATGCACTCCGGAGCCGGCCGCCTCACCGAAATCCTCTACCAGCTGCTTTCGCCCGAGGCCGAAGTCCACGTCATCCCGACGCTCGGCCAGCACGTCCCGCACACGCCCGAAGAAAACCAGCGGATGTTCGGGTCGATTCCCGAAGAGCGGATCCACAAGCACGACTGGCGCGGCGGCTGCGTGAAGGTCGGAGAAATCTCGGCTGAGGAAGTCGCCGCCTCGTGCAACGGCGTCGCCGACTGGCCGATGCCGATCGTCCTCAATCGATCGCTCATGGAAGACAAGTGGGACCTGATCATCAACGTCGGGCACGTCGTCCCGCACGAGGTCCTGGGCTTCGCCAATCACAACAAGAACTACTTCATCGGCATCGGCGGCAAGGACCTGATCTGTGCGGCGCACCTGATGGCGGCGCGGTGCGGGATCGAGAACAACCTCGGCAACCTCGTGACGCCGGTGCGGCACCTGTTCAACGTGGCCGAGGAACGCTACCTCGGCAAGCTGCCCGACCTCTACGTCCAGGTGGTGATGGCTCGCAACGCGCGGAACGAACTCGTCCACACCGGCGTGTTCGTCGGCGACGACCTCGAGACGTACCTCTCGGCCGCCCGCCTGAGCCGCGAGCAGAACATCACCGTGTTCGACGAGCCGGTCAAGAAGATGGTCTGCGTGATGCAGGGGGATGAGTTCGTCAGCACGTGGGTCGCCAACAAGGCGGTCTACCGCACCCGCATGGCGCTCGCCGACGGGGGCGAGCTTCTCATTCTCGCTCCGGGCCTCAAGCGATTCGGCGAACAGCCGGACGTCGACGCCTTCATCCGGAAGTACGGCTATGCAGGAACGCCCGCGGTGATGGCCGAGTATCGCCGTCAGGCCGATATGCAGGATCTGGCCCATGCGACGGCCCATCTCATGCATGGCTCGTCGGAAGGCCGCTTCAAGATCACCTACGCCCCGGCATTCCTCACGCAAGCCGAGATCGAGCAGGTGAAGTTCAGCTACGCCGACCTCCCGGCGATGATCGAGCGTTATCGCCCGGACGAGCGCAAGGAAGGCTGGAACCGCACCGCGGACGGCGAGGAGTTCTACTTCATCCCGACGCCGTCGGCCGGCCTCTGGTCGACCCGCGACCGCCTCTACAACCGCCCCACGGGTTTTGCGAAGTCCTGAAGCGCTGACAGCACCCGGCATAGCAGCACCCCGGCTGCGGCTCTGAGCAGCCGGGGTGCCGGATCAGACGGCAGTGAGAGACCGACCATGAGCGACGGACAAGAGCGTTATCGCGCCGCGGTCGCTGCCGCCGCCGAATGGGATGATGAGCAGATTGCGGCGAACGTCTGGACGCTCACGTTTGAACCACAGACGCGCGAGGATGAATGGTCGATGTCGGTTGGCTTGGAGTCGCTGGGGCGGAAGGTTCATCCCCACGTTCTGGCGATTCTTCGTGATCACTCTCTGCATGAGCGGTTGACCAAAACGACCGAACGACGTGTCGTGCTCGCGGACGAATCGCCCCTGAGCCAGCTTTGTGGAGTGATCGGGAAAGATCCGCCCGCGGAAATCGTCGCACTCCTGGCTCCTTTTTTCGATTCTTCCAACGAAGGGGCGCGGTGTGCGGCCGCTCGGACGGTGGCCGCCTGCGGCAGCGACGAATCCGTTCCTTTCGTCCGCAAGGGTCTGACCGATTTTCTCTCGGACGGACCGCGGCTTGCGAAGGTCGGGTTGTCGACTCTTCATGGGATCCGCAGAGCGATCAAGGTCGGTCGAATCAGTGACCTCTTCCGGCGTTCCGTATTCGAAGCAATCGCCCAGCTCATCGCGCGAGACATTGCGGGGCTGGAGATCTGCGAGTTGCTCCTCGAGCTGGATCGTGACCGCGCGGTGCAGGCGATTCTCGACGAGCGGTGTTTCGTGATCGAGAATCCCTACTTGCATAAGTTGCTTAAGGCCGTCAATAAGCAGGGGATTCTGGTCCCGCGAGAACGGCTGCTGTGGCTCATCGCTCAACTGCGTGCTGTCGAACTGAAATATCCGTCCACCTATCTGATGGCTGCGGCTTTACTGGCGCTCGGACGACATCACGTTCCAGAGGATCGTGAGTGTCTTGAAGAGATGGCGGGACACATGGACGAAACTGTGGCTGAAGGAGCCACCGATGGACTGATCGCTTGTGATGGGCTCGAACATTTCAGGAAGAAGATGGACGACGCACTGTCGAGCGGCGGCTACGACGCTCTCAATTCGCGACAGCAGCATTACTTCGGCGTCCAATGGTTGGACATTGAAGTCAACAACGGCGGCATCCATCAGTACTTTTCGAACTCGACCGGCGAAACCTGGAAGATGGCGCTCGAAGGGTTCGACGCGATGGGAATGGCCGACCGTGCGTCCGCCTTCCGCGGGATGATCAACCTTTTCGGCCCCGAGGGGCCCTCAATTGATCGCGAACGGCGCAATGCCCAACTCGACGAAATCAATCCGGACTACGAATGGTGGACCGACACCTTCAACAAGACGTACTACTCCTGCGCGGGGAACGTGATGGTTGCAGCCAAGCGATACGTCTTGGCGCATCCCGAGTCATTTCGCTGAGTTCGTGGCGAAGTTGAGTAGTCTCTGTTCATCGCTTCGGAGCGATTGAACTGCGGAAGTCGCCGAACACGGCACTCCGTCCGTTTCCTGTCATCCCGCCGCACGATTGCTATGATGCGAGCTTGCCGTCCTGGGCCGTGCGGGGAGTCGGCCGCGGCAGGCATTCATTGAGGATTGTCAGCGAGAAGGGTTTCGTCGCTTGAACCGCGTTCCGGATGACTGGACTTCGGCCGACCCGTCCTTGCGTGCGCGCGTCGAATCGGTTCTGGGGCCGGGGGAAGAGATTGTCGCCTGGTTTCAGGCTGATCTGAATGCCGCTCACCAGTTTTCACCGGTGCTGGTGGCCCTCACCAACCGGCGGATGATCTCGGCCGACTCGGAAGGCGAAGTCTCCCCCAGTGGGACGTCCCGCATCCGCACCTGGGAACGGCCGACGATCGCGGCGATCATCTCGCACGACCACGGAGGGATCGGCCGGCTCGAACTCTTCTCACAGACGGCACGGCTCGCGGTGTGGAGCTACACCGTTGCCCTCGCCAAGGCGGCCAACTCCTACGTCGAGCAGGTTGAGGCGCAGCTCAAGCAGTTGCCAGCGGTCCCGCACATCGAGCAGCCTGAGCCCGACACGGCAGACGAAGACGAAAACGCCAACCGCATGGCCCTGTTCCGGCTGGCGCGATTCGCCCGCCCGCACATGTTCATGATCCTCGTCGGCTTCGCCCTCTCGGCGGCCGGCACGGCGGCAGGACTGGTCCCTCCGTACCTGACCAAGCCCATCATGGACTACATCCTCGTTCCGTACACCCAGGCGGTGTTGCTGGAACCGGATGGCGGGGCGAAGGCGAACACCGAACCCGCTAACGCCGAAACCCCTGAGGAAAACGAGAAGGCCGATCCCAACGTCGCGGCCTCGGCGGAAGAAGCACGCGCCCGGTTCAAGCTCGTGCCATACTACCTCGGTGGACTCGCGGGGGCGGCGGTCCTCGCGTGGCTTCTCAGCTGGGGGCAGGGAGCCGTCCTTGCCTGGGTCAGCGAGCGAATCAGCGCCGATCTTCGCAACAAGACGTACTCGCACCTGCAGGGATTGTCGCTGGAATACTTCGGCGGCAAGCGGACCGGCGACCTGATGTCCCGCATCAGCACCGACACCGACCGGCTCTGCACCTTCCTCTCAGACAGCGTCGTCGACTTCTCCGCCGACGTCCTGCTCATCCTGGGGACGGCCATCATCCTCGTCTGGATGGACCCACTCCTCGCGACCGTGTCGCTGTTGCCCTTTCCGCTCATCGCATGGTTGATGTACTCCACGCGCGACCGTCTGCAGCACGGTTTCACGCAGGGAGGCCGGGCCTGGGCGACGATGACGAGCGTCCTCGCCGACACGATCCCCGGCATCCGTGTCGTGAAGGCCTTCGCCCAGGAACGCCGCGAGATCGAACGGTTCGAACACGCCAATAAGGACGTCGTGCAGGCGAACGATCGGGTCAACTCGGTCTGGACGTTCTTCTGGCCGATGATCGTCCTGCTCAACCAGTTCGGCCTGCTGGTCGTCTGGGGATTCGGCATCTGGCTCATTTTCCGCGGACGCATCACGGTCGGCGACCTCACCGTCTTCCTCGCCTACATCGGCCGGTTCTACACGCGCATGGAATCGATGAGCCGCATCGTCAGCGCTTCGCAACGGGCGGCCGCCAGCGCCCAGCGCATCTTCGATGTCCTCGATCGCGTCTCGAGCGTGCCGGAACCGCGGCGGCCCATCCCGGCCGACCGCATTCATGGCGATATCGAGTTCCGGCACGTCGGCTTCCGCTACGGCAATCGGAAGGTCATCCACGACCTCAATTTCAACATCGCCGCCGGCGAAATGGTCGGACTCGTCGGTCAGACGGGGGCCGGGAAAAGCACGCTGGTCAACCTCGTCTGCCGCTTCTTCGACGTGGCCGAAGGGGCCATCCTGGTCGACGGCATCGACATCCGGTCATTCGCCGTGTCGGACTATCGCCGGCACATCGGCATCGTCCTTCAAGACCCGTTCCTGTTCTTCGGGACGATCGCCGAGAACATTTCCTACGGCAAGCCGGATGCGACCCGCGAGGAGATCATCGAAGCGGCCAAAGCGGCCCGGGCTCACGAGTTCATCCTGCAACTCCCGGAAGGCTACGACTCGCTCGTCGGCGAGCGCGGCCAGAGCCTCTCCGGCGGCGAGCGGCAACGCATCTCGATCGCCCGTGCACTTCTCATCAATCCGCGAATCCTGATCCTCGACGAAGCCACCTCCGCCGTCGACACCAAGACCGAGCGTGAAATCCAGGAAGCCCTCCAGAATCTCGTCCGCGGCCGCACGACGATCGCCATCGCTCACCGTCTCAGCACGCTCCGCCGGGCCGACCGCATCGTCGTCCTTGAATACGGCCGCATCGTGGAAGTCGGCTCCCACGCCGAACTCGTCAGCCAGCACGGACACTACGCCCGCCTCCATCAGGCACAGCAGCAGTTGCATTCGGATATCGCGTTGTAGGGTTGAGGGTTCAAGGTTGAGGGTTGAGGGCCATGCAGCAATCCAATCAATCAATAGCGGGTGTTTCGCTCGTCCCACATTCATCGCTTGCGGATTCGCAATGCCTTTTGGCTGCGTTTGTCGGAAGAGGATGCAAAGACATTGCGAACCCGCAAGCGACACTCGTGAGCCCATCGACCACCCTAGACCCTAGACCCTAAACCCTAGACCCTAGACCATGTCCCCCTTCACCCTCAAACGCGACGGTTGGGGTCGCCTTGTCCTGCGGCATTCGGATGGGCGCGAGGTTCCCGGCGTCCATCCCGTCCGCAGCTTTCCGCTAAGCGATCCGGACCGCTGGGTATCGCTCATCGATACGAAGACCGGCCAGGAAGTCGTGCAGGTCAGCGACATGGCGGAGCTTCCGGAAGAGGTGCGAGCCATCGTCCTGGCCGAGCTCTCCGAGCGACAGTTCGTGCCGAAGATCCAGCGGATCCTGAACGTCACCGGCGACAGCCCGCCATGCGTGTGGGACGTCGAGACGAGCCGCGGCCGGACGAAGTTCACGCTGGACTCGGAAGATAACCTGCGGAAGCTCGGCGGCGGCCGGCTCATCATCACCGACAGCCATGGAGTGCGATACGAGATCGTCGATCGGAAGGCGCTCGACGCCGCAAGCCTGAAGTGGCTGCGGTTGTTCCTGTGAGCGGTGAAGAGGATTGAGGGACAGAGGGATTGAGGGACAAAGGGAACGATGGGGCTTGCATAGAGTGACATCGGTAGACGATTGAACGAGAATTAGCGAGTGGTGACCAACACCATCGCGCTCGATCTCCGTCACTCCGTCACTCCGTCTTCCCCGACATGCCCGACATGCCCGACTACACCCTCGCTCTCGACCAGGGGACCACCTCCAGCCGATCGATCCTTTTCCGACGCGACGGGCATCCCGCGGCCTCGGCTCAGCAGGAGTTCCCGCAACTCTTCCCGCAACCGGGGCATGTCGAGCACGACCCCGAGGCGATCTGGGCGTCACAACTGGCGACGGCCCGCGAGGCGATGAAGGCGGCGAACGCCGCGCCGGGCGACATCGCGGCCATCGGCGTCACCAATCAGCGAGAGACGACGGTTCTCTGGGAACGCGACAGCGGAAAGCCGGTCGCCAACGCCATTGTCTGGCAGAGCCGCATCACGGCTCCGATCTGTGCGCGGCTCAAGTCGGACGGCCTCGAACCTCTGTTCCGTGAACGGACCGGCCTCGTCCTCGATGCCTACTTCTCCGGGACGAAAATCGCGCATTTGCTGGTCACGATTCCCGGCCTGCGGGAGCGGGCCGAGCGCGGCGAGATCCTCTTCGGGACGGTCGATTCATTCCTCGTCTGGCGGCTCACCGGCGGCAAGCAGCACATTAGCGATGTCAGCAACGCCAGCCGCACGCTCCTCTTCAACCTCCATACGCTCGAATGGGACGACGAACTTCTGAAGGCGCTCAACATCCCGCGAGCGATGCTGCCCGAGGTGCGGGCCTCCAGCGAAGTGTACGGCGAGACCGATCCCGCCCACTTCGGCAAGGCGATTCCGATTGCGGGGATCGCGGGCGACCAGCAGGCGGCGACGTTCGGCCAGGCCTGCTTCGAGCCCGGCAGCGCCAAGAACACCTACGGCACCGGATGCTTCCTGCTGATGAACAGCGGGACGAAGCCGATTGCCTCGAAGCACGGACTGCTGACGACCGTCGGCTGGAAGATCGGCGATGAGGTCGTTTACTGTCTCGAAGGCTCGGTCTTCGTGGCGGGGGCGGTGGTGCAGTGGCTCCGCGACGGGCTCAAACTGGTGAAGTCCGCTTCGGAGATCGAGGCTCTCGCGGCCAGCGTCCCCGACACCGAGGGGGTCTACATCGTTCCGGCCTTCGTCGGCCTCGGCGCCCCGCACTGGGATCCCGACGCCCGCGGCACAATCGTGGGCATCACGCGCGGCACCACGCAGGCGCACCTGGCGCGAGCAGCTCTTGAGTCAATGGCCTATCAGACCCGCGACGTTCTCGACGCCATGCAGCAGGATTCAGGGTTGAATCTCGCCTCGCTCAAGGTCGACGGGGGAGCGACGGCCAATAACCTGATGATGCAGTTTCAGGCGGATCTGCTGGGGGTGACGGTCCAGCGGCCGAAGTGCCAGGAGACGACGGCCCTGGGGGCGGCCTATCTCGCGGGGCTGGCGGTCGGCTTCTGGAAGGACCGCGACGACATTCGCCGCAACTGGGCTCTCGACCGGGAGTTCAAGCCGACGGCGGACCGTGCGCCCTTTGACGAAAAGCACGCCCGCTGGAATGCCGCCGTGCAGCGTTCGCTCGGTTGGGCAAAATAGGCTCGATTTTTTGAGCCAACCACCGCGAGTTGTGCGTTCTCTGAAGAGGAAGTCCGACCCCTCTCGCGAACCGGGGTTACATTTGTGGTGTCCCCCACGTGAGATCGGACAGGCCACCCGGCCCTCCGCGTTCGATCGGTGTGGTCGAACGGTTTCCTCTTGAGAGCTCGCCCATGACGGTCGACGAAAAGCGGTTCTACCGCGAGTTGAAACGGGATCTGAAGCGTCGCGGCAACCGGCAGTTGCGGCGGTTCCTCAAAGACGTCGAGGCCGATCCGTCCGATTTCAAGTATGGCTCGAAGTCTTCGGCGACTCTCAACGGCATGGACGACATGAACCGCCAGTCCCGCGACTTCGCCGAAGGGGATGACTGACGGGTTGCGTTTTTGTAGGGTGAACACTCCCCACCATGCTCCTGACCTGAGCGAATTGGTGGTCAGTGCCCACCCTGCAAGAGCTGGCTCATCCGCCAGACCACAGCTTCTGGAAGATCAACCCTTTCAGCCCGAGCATCTCAACCCTGCCCTTGAACTCGTCGTGAGGAGCTGACAATCCCTCGACGCAAAGAACTTCTGACATCGCGGTCTCAGGGATTTTGAATAAGGAGTATTCAAAACGGTTCGGATGAAAAACGTATTCATCAATCCAATGTGGTAAACCTTCCTTGTGCTTGGATTTCTTTCGGTCAAGCGCATTTACCACGCAGGTCACGTTGCAGAGAAGCAGGTTCATGCCATCGCATTCCATTGGCAAACCTTCGCAGGACTGGTCAATGAAAGTGCAGAGCTCCGTCGCCGCCTTTGGTGCTACTGCGAGAACTGTTCTGTATGGCGAGTAACCCCAGATGTCCGGTTCTGGTTTCATGGGGTTTGCCAGATAGAGGGGCAGCGGTACCCAAGCATCCTTGATCGATGTTCCGTCAAATCGATGCACCATTGAGGCAGCGACATCGTCGGTCATGATGTACCGAAAGTTGTTGAAATCCGGGACGATGCGGTAGACAGAAAGCATGTCTTCTCTCCCCGGAGGCCTGCAAACCCGCTTGGTTCGAATCAGATCCGAGATGGTGAGTTGTCCCCACCGAATAAGAATTACGTCCAATACCGCCGGTCGAGCGTGCGGTAGTTGATCGCCTCGCTGAGGTGTGACGCCTGAATGCGGTCCGACTGTTCGAGGTCGGCGATGGTGCGGCTGACGCGCAGGATCTTGTCATGGGCGCGGGCCGACAATCCCATCTCGTCCATGGCGGTCTTGAGCAGGTTCTCCGCATCGGCATCGAGCCGGCAATGAGTGCGGATCTGCCGCGGCGACATCTTCCCGTTGATCTGCACCGGCTGACCTTCGAATCGCCGCTGCTGGATCTCGCGGGCCGCCATCACCTGGGCGTGCATATGCTGGCTGTCGGTCCCCGTCTTCTGTTCGGACAACTCGCGGAACGGAACCGGCGGAACTTCGATGTGGATGTCGATCCGATCGAGCAGCGGTCCGCTGATGCGGGCGAGGTATCGCTCGATCTGAATCGGGTTGCACTGGCACTGCCGCCGCGGGTCGCCACGAAATCCGCACGGGCAGGGATTCATCGCAGCGACCAGCATCAGGCTCGCAGGAAACGTCACACTGCCGATGGCCCGCGAGATCGTCACGCAGTTCTCTTCGAGCGGCTGACGCAACACTTCGAGCGTCCGCCGATTGAATTCGGGAAGCTCGTCGAGGAACAGGATCCCGTTGTGAGCGAGCGAGATCTCCCCGGGAGCCGGTGTGCTGCCGCCGCCTACCAAACCGGCTTCTGATACGGTGTGATGAGGGGGTCGAAACGGACGCAGCAGCACGAGCGACTGCCCCGGTTCCATGCGACCGACCGCGCTCCAGATCCGCGTCGTCTCCAGGCTTTCCTGCTGCGACAGCCGCGGGAGGATCGTCGCGATCCGCCGGGCGAGCAGCGTCTTCCCGGTTCCCGGGCTGCCGATCATGAGAATGTGATGATTTCCAGCCGCCGCTACAATGACCGCCCGCTTGGCCGCTTCCTGTCCTTTGACATCGGAGAAGTCGTCCACGTACGCGCCGTGGTCGGCGACCGCCTGCTGCCAGCTGAAGCTGACTGGCTCCAGCGGAAGCTGCTCGGTGTAGAAGCCGACCGCCTCGGCCAGCGTATCGGCGGCGAAGATGTCGAGCCCTTCGACGACCGCCGCCTCCTGCGCGTTCGAAACGGGAACAAGAAGCCCCTTCTTTCCCTGCTCACGGGCCGCGAGGGCCATCGAGAGCGCCCCGCGAATCGGACGCAGCGTACCATCGAGGGCCAGTTCTCCGACGCAGGCATAGTCGGCGAATCGCTCGGACGTCATCTGACCGCTGGCGGTCAGGAGTCCGAGCGAGATCGGAAGATCGAACGAGGCGGCGTCCTTCGGCAGATCGGCGGGACTGAGGTTGATGACGATCCGATCGAACGGCCGCTCGTACCCGCTGTTGACCAGCGCCCGCTCGACGCGGTGAATGCTCTCCTTGACCGCCGCTTCGGCCAGTCCGACGAGGATCGTCTTGGGCATGGCGGCGGGGGAGATGTCGACTTCCACCTCGACCGGCTTGGCCTCGATGCCAAAGAGCGAGTAGGTGTGAAGCTTCGCGAGCATTCGAGGTCGACTCAGGGAACGGGCGTGCGGTGGACGCTCATTGTGAGCCCGTGACGGAATGGAGGCAAGGAAGACCTCATTGACCGTGGCCATCCGGCGTGCGAGCGGATCTGCATTGCCCGTTGTGGTGGACTCGAGAGATGCTGCGGGCTTCCCTACGCCAAAGGCGTTTCATCAGAGAGCCCAGCGTCGCGAGCCCCGGCGAACGCACGCTGGGTGGGGCTTTTCATGCCGGAGAACGACGTCCCTCACTCCAGCGGACGCGCACGCTCAACCAGCGGAATGGCCAACCGTCGTCCGCCATCGAGGTGCGAGGCGTAGACCCCCTGCACCATCTCCGAGACGAGTCTCCCCGCGGAAATCGGTGAGAGGGGTTCGCGGTCTCGCTCGATGGCGTCGAGGAGGTCGTGGGCAAGGTAGGTATTCCCTTCGCGAATGAACGTCTTCGCATGATCCCGCGGCTGATGCTCGGCGGTGAAATGCCACGCTTCGACCCACAACTTGCTCCATTCGAGCTTCGAGAG
The DNA here is from genome assembly GCA_020850695.1 of Planctomycetaceae bacterium. GTDB lineage: Bacteria > Planctomycetota > Planctomycetia > Planctomycetales > Planctomycetaceae > JADZEF01. The sequence goes on from JADZEF010000081.1 coordinate 17,092, forward strand.
GTCGGGCAGCACGAGCGGAGCCGCGTAGATGTAGACGTCCCCCGGCTGCCGCAGGTAGAGCAACGCTCTTTCGCATTCGAGAGAGAGTCCGTAGAGGTGGTCCCAGTCTCGCTTTCCCACCGCCAGCCCGGCCGTCGAATCGAAGTAGCCGCGGACGCCCCCGTCGAAGCCATACATCGCCGAGATCGAATCGCCGACGATCGTCCCGCACGGCTCGGTCCCCTGCCGGGCATCCGCTTTCGTCGCGTCCCGCGGACCAACCCCCACGTGCCCGCTCACCCAGCGAGGCGGACCGGCAAAAGCCATCATCAGGTCGAACAGATGGGTTCCATGAACAAGAAGTTCCTCGCCCCCGCCCCGGGCATCGTCCTTGGCCCGCGCCCGCATGCGGAGCAGGCGGCCGTACTTTCCGGCCGCCACGTCACGAATCGCCTGCTGCACCGGCGGCGAAGCCCGCCACTGATGAGCCATCGCGAATTTCACGCCCGCCTTGCGAACCGCCGCGACCATGACGTCGGCTTCAGCCAGTGAACCGGCCATCGGCTTTTCACAATAGACATGGCAACCCGCGCCGACTGCCGCCTCGGTCATCGGGACTCGATCGGTAATCCAGCGCGGGCCGATACAGACGACGTCGGGCTTTTCCTTCGCCAGCATCTCGCGGTAATCGGCATAGGCGCGCTCGGCGCCGATCCGTTTTGCTGCCGCCTCGCGCCCCTTGGGATCATCATCCGCGACAGCGACGATTCTGGCCCGGTCGACGCCGACGAAGGCGGTGTCGAGACCATGACCATAGTCTCCTTTTCCTGTCGAACCGATGACGGCGATGCGATATGTGCGCGGCATGGCGAGCGACTCGATCGGCCCGGTTCAACAAAACGCCAACTGTTCCGATTCAGCTTACCGTGGGTCGTAAGAGGTGTCTTGCATCGGAAGTGGACTGACAGCCGGCCAGTCCGCCGAAGCAACTCGTCATTTCCCTCTCGGCGGCCCCCCGTCCGTGCCGTCTTCTCCGGACCTCGCAGCGGACCGCTCAACGAAAGTCGACTTGTGAGACTGCCGCCGCCGGCCACCATCGCTTGGCGCTTCGCGTTCTTACGGGATGGAAAATGGCAATATCGAAGCTCAAGGTGACGTTGAGAGGGCGTGCCAACTCTCCCACTTGACATTCCCCCCCGGCAATTCCAGACTCCGCGAAGAGTCCGGTGGTCGGCGGCGCGGGCCGCACGCCTCGGATTTTGGATGCCCCTCTCGTCGTTCTGGAGTGTCGGACGTGACCGTGTCGCCGGAGAAGACCGCTGCGTGGTGTACTCAGCTCGTTCAGGAAACCGGGGGCTTCGCGCCGCTGGAAAAGTGCCTGGAGGCGATCCCGTCGCTTGATTCGCTCGCCAAGCTCCCCGCCGGAACGCGGATCCTCGTCCGCGGCGACACCGACGTGAAGGTCGACTCGTCCGGCAAGGTGAAAGAGGATGAACGGCTGAAGTCGCTCATCGGGACGCTCAAGTTCTGCCTCGAACACAAGTTCATCCCCATCCTCTACGGGCATATGGGCCGCAAGCCCGAGCTGTCGCTGGCCCCCGTCGCGAAGCACATCTCCGGCCTTTTGAGCGCCGCGGGCGCTCCGGCGACCGTCGATTTCGTTCCCGAGTGGATGAACAACGACACGGGTGAGATCCTCGACTCCGCCGTGGCCCAGGTGAGCAAGGCCGCTCCCGGAACGACGGTGCTGCTGGAAAACACCCGCCGCTACAGCCTTGAGCAGTACCTCTGGAAGGCGACTCCCGAGAGCATCGCGAGGGATGCGGGGAAGCTGGCGGCCTACGCCAACGGCATGCGGAAGCTGGCGGCGGTGCACATCAACGAAGGCTTCGCGTCGTCGAACATGGACCTCTCGTCGACGCTCGTTCCCCTCACCATGGACCAGGTCGCGTTGGGGGCCTACATTTCGAAGGAACTCCGCGAGCACGTCACCAAGACGCGGCTGGCCGAACTCGTCGTCTTCTCGGGCATCAAGCTCGAGAAGCTGACCGACCTCGAGCAGATTCTCGCCCGCGGCACGGTGAAAATGGTGATCTGTGCGGGTTCGCTGGCGCTGTCGCTCATCAAGGCGGCCAAGCCCGACTTCAAGCTCGGCCTCTCCGGCGATCCGGTCAACAAGGAAATCTACATCGGCGAGAAGCACCTCGCACAGGCGCGGCGGATGCTGGAAGATGGCCGCAGCAAGGGGATCGAATTCGTGCTGCCGGTCGACTTCGTCCTGGGCGATGAGTCGGTCAGCGACTTCATTCCGGATGGCCAGGCGCAGTTCGACGTCGGCCCGAAGACTCGCGCCGTGCAGCAGCAGAAGGTGGGCGAGTTCATCGAGTTCCACAATCAGAAGCTGGTCGCGGGCAAGGGGCCGGCCTACGCCTTCCACAACGGCGTCTTCGGCAAGTTCGAGGAAGAGCGGTTCTCGCACGGCACGCGCGAGTTCATGAAGCAGCTGAAGCGGTTGACCGAGGCGGGCGTGCAGACCTACGTCGGCGGCGGCGAAGGGGGCTCAGCCCTCATGCAGTACGGCGACGAAAGCTGGGTCACTCACTGCTTCACAGCCGGCGGGACCATTCTCAAGGCGCTCGGCAATGAACCGATTCCGTACCTCAAGGCACTCTACTTGAAGTGCCAGGGGACCTGAGACGCTCGCTGACAGGACATGCGGAACTCGAGACGCCGGTGCTGCATCTGGCGGGGAACGATCCCTGACCGACGCAGCACCGGCGTTGTCGCTTCGCTGACGGGGCACTCGTCCCTTGCGCGCTTCATCTTCCATCGCTCTCCATCCGTGGAGATGCCCGACGGACGCCGGACGGCAAATCTACTCGCCACTCCGGGAAGCGCGCCGCCAGTGACCCGAGTCGGTCGCCGCGGAATCCTGAACGGTGATCCGGTCGACGACGCGACGGACGCCGATCACGTGCTGCGCGCACTTCAGTGCGACCTGGCGGTCGTAATACCGCCGGACCACTCCGCTCAGAACGATTCCCCCCTCATCTTCACCAATCTCGATCTGCCCGCGGCGCAATCCCGCCCGCGATTCGATCAATGCCCCCACCCGTTCCTTCAGTGTCGGTTCCGTGATGGCCGACCGACCGTCCAAGATCGTCAACATGTGTGGTCCTCCCCGCGTTCCGTCCGAATCATTCATGTGATGGGGACATCGAGTCCCGATGCTCTCGAAGCATCGTCTTCGACCGGCCATCCGATGATGCTTCACACGACGGTGCGCGACGAGAATTGCCACGCGGGGCAATCCGAACGGAGCGGCCTGGAAGTGCGAAGAGTGGGCGGAAGAAAGACGAGCCGCGACGGTCTCGTTTGGCCCAGGTCGAAGGGTGCATCAGCATTCGTCACGTTACTCCGAATGCTTCATCGTTCCAAGAAGATTCCAGCGTTGCGGTATATGCCTCGCATTTCGGGCCGGACTCCGACGCGTGCACCTTCTCTTTGGTACACCGCCAATCGTCCACGACGATCGGTCCGCAGATCCACTTTGCCGCTTGCTTCCACACGGCTTCTCGCGGAAGACAAAAGCGTTCAACAGGAGCACGCAGAGGAGGCAGAGAAAATGCAGGTGTCGATAGGAAGCGGCCGATTCCGCATGCGACATGAGTTCTTTCGCCTCTGCTTGTCTTCTCTCTGCTTCCCCTGCTTGATCCTGCAAATCGCCTTTTGCCTTCTGCATTGGAGTGCTCCGAGCATCCGAGGCGCACGGAGCGCGGGAGACAAGTGACACGAGACATGCTCAGAAGCACGGCCACGCATTGAAGGATGCAACTGACGCCGTCTTGCCACTGGCCGGACAGTCGTCCGGGACGCTACTCGGCGGGATGACGCCAGTGCTCCCAGGCCCGTTGAAGGAATCCGGCGAAATCCCGCGGGCGGAAAAGATAGGCCTGAGGGGCTTCCCGTTCGATCGTGCGAGTGACTTCGCTTTGCTTCTCCTCGAGTGCGGCCACCAGAGATTCGGCCAAACCTTGCGGTAGCCGATCCAGGGTGGGACGGTCGACCGCTTCGCGAAAAACCGACAGGTCATGCTGCCGTCCGAGAAGATCCCCGAGTCGCAGCCAGAGATCGTGCTCGGGTGAAAGTCGCGACGGGCAAGCCTTGTGCATCAATTCCAGTTGATACTGAGTGCGTTTGACAGTCTTGCGCACCTTGTGAAGCAGACGGTCCGATGCGGAATGCAGGCCCGGCTTCACGATCCGGTGGCCGCGACGGTATTCCTTCCGCACGGCATCGAGAAACCACGGGGCTTTCGTCGAGGGAAGCTCCACCTGCTTCCATTCGCGATCGATGGCGTCCAGATCGCCCAGCCACGCGGTCTCTTCTGGACCTTTTTCCGCATCCTGAGAATGGCGTTGCGCCAAGGCCTCCCAGTTCATCGCCTGGTCGATGTCGGTCGTCCCGACCAATCGTTCGCAGAACTCCTTCCAGATCGACCGCATCACTTCGGCGTCCCGACGCGGTCCGATGGGGTGGCGAAAATGCTGAATGGCATGCTCAAACGCCTTGCCTTCCGAGCCCGGAATCAGGCACGCGATGGCCACCAACCGCTTCGTGGCTTTGCTGATTTCGTGCAGCGCCTTCTCGCTTGTCTCAGTCTGAGGGATCAGTTCTCGGATCGACTGCAGCAGGTCGTCGACAATCCGCCGAAGCGATTCTGCCGCCGTTTCATGCTTCCGAAATGCGAATCCAGACATGTCTCGCTCTCGTCACGCGCCACCGGGGCACGGCGCATCACCCGGCCGAAAAGACACGAGAGGGTTTCTGCGGTCCGTCGGCCGGGGAGGAACTCGTGAGCCAACAGGAGACTGCCGGCCGGTTGGACGTTCCACGATCGATCGAGTCTCACGTGGAAGGGCTCCCTTGGCAATGGCAGACGGCCGGTCACTCCGCGATCGACGAACCGCATGGGAACGACACGCCAACGGCGCGTTTCCGCGCATTCACCGCTTGCGCCTCGCAACGGATTTCATTCCGCCGGCCTTCGTGGAGGCACGTGGCGTCGAACCGCGCGCGACGACGCGGCCTCGAGACGGTCACGGAAGTCGATTCCCGAGTTAAGATCGAGGCCCCGCTCCGGCCGATGCCCGATGCATGGCCGGAGCGGGGCAATTCGCGGGAGTACTGCGACGCGGAATTCTGTATCGCTGGCGCCGCGCTCGACCGGATCCTGATGCGGACGGCCGAGCCAGCCTGCTTCGATTGTCGAGCGCCTTGGCGACCGCGGCATGCGAAGGGCGCCGCCGTCAGCGATTCGCCACATTGGCTTACTGCTGATGCACCAACGCGGCTTGCGCCGGAACGGAACGCGAGAGGGAGTGCGCCTCATCCAGTCGGTGGCGCCGCAGGGCCGGTTGGCGAGCCACGAAATTCATGATGATGCCGGTCTCGTCGCGGAACATCTGCAGGCGATCGGCGTCATAACCGGCCCTGGCAAAAAGCTCACGGCAGTCGGCCTCCGTCCGCTCATAGAAGAACCAGTCGACGTGCCACTGGTACTCGGCCGCCACATACTGCGTGGAGTCCTTGAAGGCCACATAGACGATGCCGTCCGGCGACACGGATTCGCGCCATCCCTCCAGGATCCGAAGGAGATAGCGATCCGGGATGTAGTCGCAGAGGCCGACGCTGTAAATGATGTCGCACTCTCCAAAGGTGGCGAGATTCGCCTTAGCCGATGACATCTTCAATGCGTTGTAGCGGAAGCAACTCAGCTCGACTGAATCCTGGAGATTCGGATCGATATGCGTCCGCAGGTATTCCAGCGCCTGGTCGTCCGTGTCGACGCATTTGAGGGCGATCCCCGGCTTGGCGGAAAGAAACCCGACGGCATATTCGCGACCCGGGCCCGAGGCGACATCCAGAATCGACACGCGCTTCGCCCGGTGGAGCGTCTCTCGAATCAGGAACGTCTGGATGCCGTCCAAACGTCCCCGCACCGCCCGCGCCAGGTCGGATTTCAGAAAGTACCGGTCGAGGTAGCCGCCAAAGCCCTTCGATTTCGGCAACTGCTCGTAGATGCCGGTCAGCGTTTCGAAGTCGCCGGGATAGCCGCGAGGCTTCAATTTGGCGCGCTGCATGAACCAGCTCTGGTCGAACCAGGGCGCGATCTCCTGTCGAAATCGCTCCTGGGCGGGCTTGAGCTCTTCCGAAGTCAGCTCGCACTCCACCGCCTTGCAAGCCTCTCGCGAATGATGGATCGCCGCGGTCAACTTTTCGAGCAGGTCGTCGGATTCGGGGTCGTCGTCAGGGTCGGCCTGCGCCTCAATGGCGGCCAATGCTTTCTTGAACTCCTCGACATCCTGCGAAAAGAATTGACGGAGGGGGGTGTGAACAGAACTGCTCATGTGAATTCCGACTGGAACGAGCGAAGGGAAAAGAACGGTTTTGATTGTTCCAGTGCTTAGAACACTTATCAATATCCTAGCGGATAATCTCCAAAGACCGGTGGTGCCACCCCCAGTGCAACCGTGAGAACCGTCAAGGTTTATGGTTTTGCGAAATTTTCCTGAATTCCCTAGAGCGCCATTTTGTTGCTTTGGAGGGACATCGGTCCCACGTGATTCCCAAGCCCATCAGGGGAAACGACTCATTCGCCTCCTGATGCAGCGGCATGAGCTATGGAACTGCTGACGGGTAACGCGGCGCTCCGTGCGTCGCAGGCGATCCGCGCCAGTTGTGGGAAGCGACGTGACCGCATCGAGGGGAACCGCAAGAGAATCCCAGCCGTCCTCCGGAGATGTTCTCGCCGGACGGTTTCGCCTCGGCGCGCGCGTGGAGCAGTTCGGGGCGACCGAGGTGTTCGAGGGGATCGATGCGTCCAACAGCTCAAATGTGCTGCTGCGGTCGCTGCGGCTCGATGGTTTTCCGTCGGGACTCCCCATCCGCCTCGCGCATGAAGCCGCAGTCCTGGCGCGCCTCAACCACCCTCATCTGGTGCCACTCGTGTTCCAGGGACGAGAGGATGGCCGATTCTGGCTGGTGACTCGCCAGCCAGAGGATGGCGTCACACTGAAGGCCCGCCTCCAGGCCGGGCCCCTGTCGACGATGGATGCGATTTCGACATGCCTCGGCGTGCTGGGCGGACTGGCGGAGCTGCATCGGCATGGAATCCTGCATACGGGGATTCAGCCGAGCGACATCATCTGCATCAAGCAGGATGCCGGAACGACCTCCCTCCTGAGCTGGCCAGGTGCCCTTGAGTTACTCCTCTGCGAATCGTCCTCCGCGACCGCACTGCTCGACGTCTCGCGATATTCCGCGCCAGAACGCAGTCAGATCATTTGTGGTTAGGTATCGGAATCTTCAGATCTATACTCGGTCGGTTGTCTCCTGTTCCATTCCCTCGTGGGACACCCCCCGTACGACGGTGCTGATCTCAATCAGCTTCTGTGGCATCAGGCCACGCAGCCGCTGCGCGGTCCGCGGGAACTGGGCGTCGATGTTCCTCGCGCGCTCGACGAACTCCTGCAGCGACTTCTGGCGCGAGAGGTTCATGCGCGCTACCAGACGGCAGAGGCCGTCCGCCATGACCTGCAGAACCTTCTAGCCGGACTGCGGGCGGGCATTGCTGATCCGGATCTGACGATCGGGGCGCACGATCATCGCGGGTCGCTCGCACGGCCGGCGTTCGTGGCGCGGCAGGCGGAAGTCGCGATCCTGGACAAGCAGATCGAGCTGACCCGCGCCGGAACGCCGCAGCTGACGGTCGTGGAAGGGCAATCGGGCTACGGCAAGACGCGGCTCCTGTCCGAGTTCGCAGTCCGCTGCACGAAGGCCGGGCTATGGGTGTTCGAAGGGCGGGCCACCCCGGACGTCGGGCAGCCGTTCCAGCTCTTTGAAGGCGTCGCGGCGTCGTTTCTTTCGGCCGCCCAATCGCAAACGCGGTTGGCGGACCATGTCAACGCGCGGCTTCAGGGACAAACGGCCGACCTCGTTGCGGCCTTGCCGACTCTCGCCCGGGTGCTCCGAAGCGAGGAGACGCAAGGACCGTCCGTCGTCGCAGGCGAGTCGCGATTACTGGCGGCGATGGCCGACTTTCTGGACGCCCTGGGAACGAGCGAACATCCGGCGGTCGTTATCCTGGATGACGTCCAGTGGGCGGATGACCTGCTGTATCGAATGATGCTGCGGTGGCAGGTTCTCCAGGCCCAGCGCCCCGGAGAAAAGCGATACGTCCAGCTCGTCGTCGCCTACCGTTCGGATGAAGTGTCGGAGACGAACCCGCTTCGCCGCATTGAGCCGGGAGTGCGGATTGGCGTCGGGCCGCTCAAGGACTCCGAGATCCTTCGGCTGCTGGAATCGATGGCTGGTCCGCTGCCTCCGCCGGCGGTCGAAGTCGTCACGCGACTGGCCGACGGCAGTCCGTTCATGGCGTCGGCCATCCTTCACGGACTGGTCGAATCGAGGGCGTTGATCTCGGAATCGCAGACCTGGAAAGTCGACCTGAAGGCGCTCGACGTCGTGCGATCGTCGCGGCATGCGGCGGCGTTCCTCGCCCGGCGGCTCAGCCAGCTCGATCCGGTCACGCTGGCCTTTCTCGAAGCGGGCGCGCTGCTGGGATCCGAGTTCTCGCTCGAAATGGCCGTCACGCTCAGCGAACTCCCCACCACGGACGCCTTGAATGCCGCCAACGATGCGCGGCAGCGGCATCTCCTCTGGTGGAACTGGAACGATGTCTGCGCGTTCGTCCACGACAAGATCCGCGAGACGTTGCTCGAACGTCAGGCGCCGGAGAAGAAGACGCAGCTCCATTCGCGAGCCGCGGACCATCTGCTGAAGCAGGCCGTGGTTCCGCACGCCGAACTCGCGATCCATCTCGATGCCGCGGGACGGAGCGAGGAAGCCCTGCAACACGCGCTCGTCGCGGCGGCAGACGCTCGAGAGCAGCATGCCCTCGAGCTGTCAGAGAATCTCTTTCGCATCGCCGAGCGGGCCGCAGCGCAAAAGCCGGCGGCCATTCGGTTCCAGATTGCCGAGGGGCTCGGCTCGGTCCAGATGCTGCGTGGTCGATATGCTGAAGCGGGAGAGCAGTTCAACCGGGCCGCCGACTTCGCCGAAGGCCCCGAGTCGCGGGCCGAGGTCAGTTGCAAGCGAGGCGAATTGTCGATCAAGCGAGGGGATATGCATGCCGCCCTCGCGCAGTATTCCGAGGGATTGCGGACCATTGGCTTCCGGGTGCCCGTCTGGCGCGTCACGGTGGCCGCCTGGCTCTCGTGGGAAATCCTCGTCCAGGCGCTGCACACGGTTTTCCATGGGTGGTTCGTGCATCGAACGCCGCGGCCTCCCGACGCGCGTGAACGTCTCGCCATGCGCATGCTCAGCGGGTATGCGCACGCCTGCTGGTATTGCCGAAGCCTGCCGTTGGCCATGTGGGCTCACCTGCGGTGCATGAATCGCGGCGAGACTTATGCGCCGACCCTAGAGCTGGCGCAAGCCTATTCGGACCATGCGCCGGCAATGGTTCTGTTGCGGTGGATCGGACGCGGAACCACGTATGCCGAGCGGTCGCTCGCCATTCGACGCGACCAGAACGACCTCTGGGGCCAGGGGCAGTCGCTGCATTACTACGGCGTGGTGCAGTATGCGGCAGGACGCTACGACGAGTGCATTGAGCTGTGCGGGCGGGCAGTGCGGATCCTCGAACGTCTGGGCGATTACTGGCAGGTGCATATTGCCCGGTACCAGATCGCCGCGGCGCGGCTGCACCTGGGTGACCTCCGCGGGGCGGCGGACGAATCGCAGCGGAACCATGCCTCGGGAATGATGGTGGGAGACGAGCAGGCATCGGGCATCATCCTCGACGTTTGGGCCCGCGCGACCGCCGGACGCGTTCCCGCCGACCTGCTTCAACGGGAACTCGCCCGCGAGCGACATGACGCGCAGGGAACCGCTCAGGTCCTTCTGGCATCTGCCGTGCAGGATCTTTATCTCGGCGAAGCGCTCCGATCGGTGGTGACGCTCGAACGGGCCCGCTCCATCGTCGAGACGAGCGGCGTGCGGAACCCCTACACATTGCCGGTCTACGTGTGGCTGGCGACCGCCTCCCGGATCGTCGCCGAGCGCGACCATTCGCTCGACCTTTCGATGCGCCGCCGGCACATGGCAATTGCCGAATCGGCCCTGCGCGTGGCCACGCGGGAATCGTGGCGGTTCCGCAATGACCTTTCCCGAATCCTCCGCGAAAAAGCCCTGCTCGCCGTGATGCGCGGACGGCCGTCCCGCGCACGGAGGCTCTTCAACCGCAGCCTGGCGAAGGCGGAATCCCACCGCGCCCCGCACGAGCGGGCACTGACCCTTTCCGAAATGGCGCGGGTCGCCGCACAGCAGGGATGGTCGGACGCGGAGGCACTCCAGCAATCTGCTCGGACCGAACTTGCCCGGCTTTCAGCACTCGACCAGCCCCGCTCTGGCACTGCGGACGCCACGGCGCAGCCGAGTGTGTCGCTCATCGACCGGTTCGACACGTTGCTGAAGACGGGACGCGTGATCGTCTCGTCGTTCTCGAAAGACACGATCTGCGAGAAGCTCACGCACGCGGCCAAGCGGCTGTTGCGTGCCGAGCAGGCGCAGGTGGTCTGGTTCAATGAGGGATCCCCGGACGAGCGCGGCGACTGGCCGGAAACCCTGGAAGGGAGCGGGATCCTGCCGCCGAAAACGGACGCGAGTGCAGAGGACGAATCGCGCTCGGCGCTGCGGGCGCCGATCCAGATGCGCGGGAAGGTCGTGGCGGCCCTCAACGTCGTTCATAACCACGTCGCAGGGCTGTTCGGATCGGACGAAGAACGAATCGCCGGTTTTCTGGCGACGCTGGCCGGTGCGGCGTTCGAGAACGCCGAGGGGTTCGCCAAGCTCGAACAGTTGAATGCCACCCTCGAACGCAAGGTCGCCGACCGGACGGCCAGCCTGCAGGAGCGTGCGAAGCAACTGGCGCAATCGAACCAGGAACTGGAACGCACGACGGCCGAACTGCGCGTCACGCAGGATCAGTTGCTTGTCTCGAAGGCGATCGCCGAATCGGCCAACGTCGCGAAGGGGCGGTTCCTCGCCGCGATGAGCCACGAGATCCGCACGCCGATGAACGGCGTGATCGGAATGGCCGAACTAGCCCTTGCCACCGAATTGTCGAACCGGCAGCGGACCTACGTCAGCACGATCAGCCAGTCGGCGAAGGCCCTGCTGGCGATGCTCAACGACGTGCTCGACTTTTCCAAGATCGAAGCGGGGAAGCTCGAACTCGAATCGCGGCCGTTCCCGCTGCACGAGACGATCGTCGAATCGGTTCGGCTGCTGTCGGTGTCCGCCTGGCAGAAGGGGCTCGACATCTCCACGCGTCTCTCGCCGAGCCTGCCGGCGACGGTCGTCGGCGATTCGGCCCGCCTGCGGCAGGTGCTGCTGAACCTGATCGGCCACGCGGTGAAGTTCACGTCGAGCGGCGGCATCGACATCCGGGGCGAGGTGGATGCGGATGGCTCGATCCATCTGGTCGTCCGCGACAGCGGCATCGGCATTCCCCGCGACCGTCTCGACCGCATCTTTCAGGCGTTCGATCAGGGGGAGGCGTCGATCACGCGGCGATTCGGCGGCACCGGGCTCGGATTGGCGATTTCCTCGCAGATCGTGTCGCTGATGGGGGGCCGAATCTGGGTCGAGAGCGAATTCGGGCACGGAAGTGAGTTTCACATCGCGATTCCGACCCGGCTCCCCGACGCGGCCGAATCGGTCGTCGATGTCACCAGCCTTCCTCTGGCTGGAAAAGGGCTCGTCTTCTCGTCGAAAGGCGAAGTCGGCAGCGCGCACTCGGCCTGGCTGGACGCATGGGGCCTTACTCCCTCGACGCTGAACCGGATCGACGACATCAAACTGGCCCTCGTCGGGTGGCCGGGCCTCGATGTTCTGCTGTTCGACGTGTCCGCGAATGCAGACGACGAGATGGAAGTCCTCGCGCAGATCGCGAAAGCGGGTCTCATCGATGTCGGGCGGATCGTGACGCTGTTGCCGGCCGGCGCCGAGGAGGCCGCGTCGCGGGCGCAGCAGGCGGGGATGACCCACGTCCTCATGAAGCCGGTCAGTCCCCGCGACCTGCACGACGCCCTGGCGTCGGCGATGAGCGGCGAACGGAAGGTCGAGAGCCCCAGCGAGATGAGGCCGTCGCCATCCGAAGTCGCGTTGAGGATCCTGGTGGTCGACGACAGCCCGATCAACCAGGAAGTCGCGGTGGGATTGCTGGACCTGATGGGGCACCAGGCGATGGCGGCGGAGAGCGGACAGGACGCGCTCGATCTGTTGCGGGACCGAGAGTTCGACGTCGTCTTCATGGACGTCGAAATGCCGGAGATGGACGGGTTCGAAACGACCCGCCGCTTGCGGGCGCGCGAGAGATCGCGCCGGGTCCCCGTGCTGGCGATGTCGGCTCACGTCATGGACGAAGTCCGGCAGGACTGTCTCGCCGCCGGAATGGATGGGTTTGTGTCGAAGCCGGTCGATCCAGAGGAGATCCGCGACGTCCTGGCGGAGATTGTGCAGTGGACTCGGAGCAACAGAGGGGTTGGCTTTGCGAGCACCTGACTGTTGGAGCCTCAGATGCGTCAGAAGGGCCACGGAATCGACGGATTGGACGGAGACCACGGAGCTGCTGACAACGACCGTCTTCGTTTTCGTTCCGCTCCGTTCTCTCCGTCGTTTCCGTGGCCGGATTGAACGGGCTTCGCTCAGAACCTCTTGATCAGATTGAGGCAGGCGGCATGCGTCTGTCCGCTGTGCGTGCTGTTGCTGAAGTCCCCGCCGAGAAATGCGCTCGTACCGACCCGCTCGGTTCCGCTGACCGTGAACATGTAGGCGAGATCGACATCCCAGTCGAAGACGCGGAACCCATAGCCTCCCGAGAACGCGTTCTGGGTGATCGCCTGGATGTAGGGCGTCAGCGTCGAGGACGGGATCGGGTTCGGATGGTGGGCGTAACCCAGCCGCAACGTCTGGTTGTCGCCGAGGTCGTATTCATAACCAAGGCGGACCGAGAGGGTATCTTTCCAACGCAGCGGAAGCGGATCGTTGACCACCGGCGGAAAGCCGGGAGTGCTCGGATTCGACAGCTTGATCGTGTAGTTGTCGAAGCTGTCTCCCCAGTTGAGCCAGATGAGATCGGCGGCGAAAACGTGCGACCCCAGCTGCTGCCGAACACCGAACGCCACCGACTGCGGCCACTTGATGCCGAGCTTCGTGTCGTAGTCGGAACTCAGGCCGCCGGGGAGAATGACGTTCGTCTTGCCTTTGAGGTCCATATTCGTCTGGCTCTGCCATGTGAGGCCGAGCGTCGTCGTTTCTGTCAGCAGGTACTGCAGGCCGATCGAGCCGTTGATGCCGGTTCCATCGACATCGAGGTCGGTCAGCGTCGGAAGGCCACCGAGGCTCTGCAGGGCATACGGACCGCGAAGCTCCACCTCGCTGATCGAGACGCCGAGTGTTCCGCCGATCGAAAGATCTTCCGTCAGTTGGATGGCGACGGCCGGCAAAATGCGGATCAGCGAGCCGTACGACTGATATTCCTGCGGCCCGACGAACGGCGCGGGGCCGTTCATCGTGTAGTTCTGCGAGAACCCGGCCGGCACGAACACGCCCAGGCCGAACGCGAACACGCCGTCCTCGGTCTTGTAGATGCCGGACATCTGGGGAAGCGGCGCGACCGTCGTGCTCGAGGCTCGTGAATTCGCCGGGTCGGAGTAGAGAAAGTCGGTGAACAGCAGATCGCCGCCGATGTCGAACAGTCCCCGGCCTTCGACATTCGTCATGGCGGCGGGGTTTTCGAGAATGATCGCTCCGTTGTCCGCGAACCCCTGGTTCGTTCCTCCGCGCCCGATGGACCGCGGCGAAACCCCGTTGAGAAAGAGCCCGTCGGCCAGCAGGCTGCGAGAGGCGAACACCACGACCAAAGCGACAGAAGTCGTCAGGGACCGTGACATCGGACATTCCAGGGTCGAATGAATGCGGAGCGGATCTTCTCACGATACGTCGGCTACCGGTTGTAACCGTCGTGAGGGATGGCACGGAGCGCCATTGTAAGTTTCAAGCATTCCATCCCCTTTGTAGCGGCTGTAACGATTGGGCAAATCTCATGAGTGAAATCACCAAGGTCTCTCGAAAGAACCCCTTTTCTCGCCTTTGCCCACCCGCAGATCGTTATCAATTCCTTGTTTCCCCCCTTCTCGCCGCAGCGGGCCTCCGTGGCGAGCTAAGTTTCGTGATGAACGATCAGAGTTCACTTGAGTGAGGCCTTCCTCGTGGCGCCGAATGCAGCTTTTGACATCGACACCCGCAACGCGGAGCGCGTCCCAGCGACTGAACGTTGGATTAACGCACGCGATCTGATCGACCGGTGCATGGGCAACCTGAACCTGGCGAACCGCGTTCTCGCGCGGTTCCGCAGCGGCCTGGACGAGGCGGTGCAACAACTGGAACAGATGGTCGAAGCGGCCGACTGGGGGCAGGCCTGCATAAGGTCGCATCGTCTGAGAGGAGAAGCGGGAAACGTCGGGTGCCGCCATTTGGCGGAACTGGCATCACAACTTGAGGGTGCCTGTGTCCGCGGCGACGGAGAGTCGGCCCGTTCTTCGCTGAAAGCGCTGGCGAAGGCCTGCGGAGAGTTTCAGCAGGCTGCGCCGAGCCTGCCCGATGTCCATGCCGAGTCCGCGAAAAAGACCAATGCCATCCTCCATGCGACGTTCCGAAGCAGGGAATGACCTCCATGAACATCCTTGTCGCCGACGACGATCCGCAGATCTGCGAACTGCTCGATCATGCGCTCAGCAGTTTCGGGTACAGCGTGACGACCGCGCGTGACGGCCTGGAGGCCTTCGAGCTGCTCCGAAGCGGGAAGTTCCGCATCCTCCTGACCGACTGGCAGATGCCCGGACTGACCGGCATCGAGCTCTGTGAGTTGATCCGCAAGCAGGATGCCGGCAACTACATCTACATCATCGTTCTCACCAGCCATTCGTACCTGGATTCCGTCGTCTGCTGCCTCGAAGCCGGCGCCGACGACTACCTCTCGAAGCCCTTCCGCCCCGCGGAACTTCTGGTGCGGATTCGCGCCGGAGAACGACTGCTGAGCCTCGAGAGCCGCGAGCTGACGATTTTCGCGCTGGCCAAGCTGGTTGAGTCTCGGGATGACGAAACAGGCTGTCACGTCGATCGAATGCGTGATTACGCGCGAATCCTTGCCGAAGAGCTCGCGCAGGACAAAGACTTCTCCGGGACGATCGACGGGCGTTACATCAACCTGCTCTATCTCACGACGCCGTTGCATGACATCGGCAAAGTGGGAATCCCCGACCAGATCCTGAGGAAGCCGGGAAAGCTCACGGCCGAAGAATTCGCGGTGATGAAGACGCACACCACCATCGGGGCGAGCACCCTCGAAGCGGTGACGGCTGTCCACAAGAACGCCGCCTACCTGGTGATGGCGCGCGAGATCGCGCTGACGCACCATGAGCGTTGGGACGGAACCGGGTACCCGCACGGACTCTCCGGATCGTCGATTCCGCTGTGCGGAAGGATCACGGCGGTGGCGGACGTTTACGACGCCTTGACGAGCAAACGCTCCTACAAAGAAGCGTTTCCCCACGAGCGGGCCGTCGAGATCATCAAGGAAGGAAGCGGCAAGCACTTCGATCCGCGACTGGTCAGCGCCTTCCTGCGCTGCGCCAAGGCCTTTGAGTCGCGCAGCTGGCGTCTCAAAGAGCAGGGCGCCTCATCCAATCTCCTCGATCGTGGGGATCAAGGCCAGATCAGCGTTTGACCAGATCAGCGGTTGAATCCTGACGCTTCCCTCCCGCCAAGGCCGAAACGTCACAGCTGGTTGTATTCCAGTTCGAACAGATCGCTCATCTGCTTGATATCGCCGGTTTCGTAGCCGCGGTTGAACCACCGGGCGCGCTGTTTCGAGGTGCCGTGCGTGAAGGACTCCGGCTTGACATAGCCTCTCGCCTGCTTCTGCAGCCTGTCGTCACCGACCGCCCGCGCCGCCTCGATGGCTTCCTCGATGTCGCCCGGGTCGAGGACCTTCTTCGTCTGATCGACCCGCTTGGCCCACACGCCCGCGAGGAAGTCGGCCTGAAGCTCGAGCCGGACCGAAAGCTTGTTGTATTCCGCTTCGCTCAGACGCTCGCGAGCGGCATGGACCTGATCCGAGATGCCGGCGAGGTTCTGCACGTGGTGCCCGATTTCGTGCGCGACGACGTATGCGACGGCAAAGTCGCCCTTCGCTCCGAACCGGTCACGAAGTTCATCGAAGAACTGCACGTCGAGGTACACCTTGCGGTCGGCCGGGCAGTAGAACGGCCCCATGTTGGCGCTGGCAAGCCCGCAGCCCGATCGAACGTTCTGCGTGAAAAGCACGAGCTTCGGGTCGCGATACTGGCCGCGGCCGAGTTTCGGGTACTCGGCATGCCAGACGTCTTCCGTGTCCTTCAGGACGACCTTGATCAGTTTGACGGTATCGGCGTATTCGTCTTGTCCCGGAGGCGGTCCCCCTTGGCGGCCAGGCGCGCCCTGTCCGGGGGGGGCTTGCCCCCCTCCAGGATTGAGCAGCCGCATCGGGTTGACGCCCAGCAGCATCAGAACGACGAAGATGACGAGCGTGCCAACGCCGCCCCCCATCGCCATGCGCGGTCCACCGCCACCGCCGCCGAACCCGCCAAATCCTCCGCCGTAGCCGCCTCCGCCGCGTTGATCTTCGACGTTGGAGCTCTCTTCGCGTCCTTCGTATTGCATCGCCCACTCCTGCAATGTGATCGGATCATTACATCCCCGGCCCTCTGAAGCTGCAAGCCCCTGCCGGGAACGGACCCGCAGTGTTGTTTCCCGGCCAAACAGCACGATCCGTGCCGAAGGGACATCCGGTGCATCAGGAAGATCCCTTCCCCTCGGGCAGTCTCGTCCTCATCGGTGGGGTTTGCCGCGCGCCGCTTCGCTTGGCATGGAGTACCCCGTTGCGGGAGGTCGATACCTGAAAGGTCCGTCGACGGATCGGCCCGTGACACCATTGGAAGGAGTCGCCCAGCGCGTGCGCCTCCAATGCGTGCGGCCGGGCGTTCCGTCGCCAGGGTGCGCAGGGCTCGGCCACGGGAGCGTGGTCCTCCGTCGATCGGCCATCCGACGGCTCTCCCCTCCAGCCTGACGCACCCCCCGCCATGCAGAAGACTGCCCGACGCCGCCTCTCACCCGGCGTCCAGACCCCGCTGGAAACCTATCTGCGGGAAATCAACGAGACGGCGCTGCTGACCGCCAAAGAGGAAAAAGACCTCTCGCGTCAGATCTCGGCCGGCAGCAAGGAAGCCCGTGACCGCATGGTCCGGGCGAACCTGCGGCTCGTCGTGAACATCGCCCGGGCCTACACGGGCAAGGGGCTGCCGCTCCAGGACCTCATTGAAGAGGGGAACCTCGGTCTGCTGCGCGCGGTGGAAGGCTTCGACCCCGACATGGGGACGCGGTTCAGCACGTACGCCAGCTACTGGATCAAGCAGTCGATTAAGCGGGCGCTGGTCAACTCGGCCAAGACAATCCGCATTCCGGCCTACATGGTCGAACTCCTGTCGAAGTGGCGTCGCGCCACCGCGAAGCTGACCGATGACCTGGGCCGCCCGCCGACACCGGAAGAAGTCGCCAAGGATCTCGGCTTGCCGCGGAAGAAGCTCCGCATCGTCAAGAAGGCCATTCAGCTCTACAACCAGAACCCGCAAGGCGATCAGCCCGACGGCGGCTGGACGATGGGCGAAATGGTCGCCGACGAGCGGACGAAGGCCCCGGACGAAGAACTGATCGACAGCGACAACCTCGTCCACGTGCTGCGGATGCTCGAGACGATGGAGCCGCGCGAAGCGACCATCCTGCGGATGCGGTTCGGCCTCGACGACGCCGAGCCCCGCACGCTGAAGGAAATCGGCGAGGCGATGGGCCTGACCCGCGAACGCGTCCGTCAGATCGAAGGCGAGGCGTTGGGACGGCTGGCGAAGGGGCTGCTCGGCGAGTGACGCCGTCAGGCAAGAGACCGATCAATCGATCAACGGACTCGGGTTCGCGAGCCGACATCCCACGCGGACCTGTTGGTTGTCCTTGCTCTCCTCGAGAGCCTCTGTCCCGCACCTCTCCGTCATGAGAAACAAAAACG
The DNA here is from genome assembly GCA_020850695.1 of Planctomycetaceae bacterium. Lineage (GTDB taxonomy): Bacteria > Planctomycetota > Planctomycetia > Planctomycetales > Planctomycetaceae > JADZEF01. The sequence continues at coordinate 35,297 of JADZEF010000081.1, forward strand.
GCCGGCAGCCCGCGTAAACGGGCCATCCGACCGCTGAGATCCCTTCGTCTCCGGACGAATTACTTCGCCGCCAGGAACCGGCGACCCACTTCGTCCCAGTTCACGACGTTCCAGATGGCGTCGACGTAGTCGGGACGACGGTTCTGGTAGTGCAGGTAGTAGGCGTGTTCCCACACGTCGATGCCGAAAATCGGCGTGCGGCCTTCGGACAGCGGGGTGTCCTGGTTCGCGGTGCTTTCGACCTGGATCTGTCCCTTCGCCACCGATAGCCACGCCCAGCCGCTGCCGAAGCGACCGACGGCCGCCTTCTTCATTTCGGCCTTGAAGTTGTCGAAGCTGCTGAACTTCGCATCGATGGCCGAGGCCAGCTCGCCGGTTGGCTTGCCGCCGCCCCCCGGCTTCAGGACCGTCCAGAACAGCGTGTGATTGGCATGCCCCCCGCCATTGTTGCGGACCGCGGTTCGAATCGCTTCAGGAACCGCGGCCAGGTCCTTGACCAGATCTTCGACCGACTTCGACGCGAGTTGCGGGTGGTCGGCGAGTGCCGTGTTCACGTTCGTGATGTAGGCCTGGTGGTGCTTGCCGTGATGGATCTCCATCGTCTTGGCATCGATGTGCGGTTCCAGCGCGGCGGGCGGATACGGCAGCGGGGGGAGCGTGTAGGCCATGGCAAGAATCCTGGTGGAGGGCGATGTAAGGTTTCCCGGCGCGTATTGTAGACCTCTGCAGGGGAGTCTCAACCGAACCGCTGGAAGGTTTTCCGGATCCCGCCGGTCGCACGGAAGGTCTTCCCGGAAAAAGACTTTGATGCTTGTCGCATGCCGTTGCGGCGATTGACCTCCAACACGCCTGGTCTAGAATCGGGCGAGTGCTCGAACATCACCCGGAGCTTTCCTGATGCCACGGATTCTTACGGCGCTTCCCGTCTACAACGAAGAGCGGCACGTTCTGGAAGTTCTCCCGGAGGTGAAGCGGTTCAGCCAGGATGTCCTGGTCGTCGACGACGGCTCGAAGGATCGAACGCCGGAACTTCTGTCGACGCAGACCGACGTGCGGGTGATCACGCATGAGACGAATGCCGGCTACGGCGCGGCGTTGCGGACGGCCTTCCTGACGGCGATCGACGAAGAATACGACGTCCTCGTGACCATCGACTGCGACGGCCAGCACCAGCCTCGGCTGATTCCGGAACTCGCCGCAGCCCTCTACCCGGCGGACGGCCGGCACATCGACATGGTGTCAGGCAGCCGCTACCTCAAGCAGTTCGAGGGGGCCAGCATCCCGCCGGAAGAGCGCCGCAAGATCAATGTCGAGATCACGCGCCTGATCAACGATCGCCTCGGACTCAACCTGACGGACGCCTTCTGCGGTTTCAAGGCCTATCGGGTTCCGTCTCTCAAGGCGTACGACATCACGGAGCTGGGGTACGCAATGCCGCTGCAGGTATGGGTGCAGGCCGTGGCGGCGGGGCAGACGATCGTCGAATTCCCCGTGCCTCTCGTGTATCTTGAAGAGGCCCGCTCGTTCGGTGGTTCGCTCGACAAGTCCGAGATCCGGCGGAAGTATTATCTGGATCTCTTCGAACGCGAAATGGCGCGGAGCTTCGCGGGGAAGTGCGAGTCGCCGGCGGCATGCGAATCGGGGTGCGGAAGCTGACTCGGATCAACTCGTAAAATTCCGACGTCTCCCACCTCGAGCATGGAATCATCCATTGACCGTCGCCACCTCATCACCCCTCTCCATGCTCGACCCCCGCTGCGCCGCCGAACGTCCGTGGGTTCGACAGCATCTGCGCGTTCCGAAGTCAGACGGCTCGTTGTACGCAAGGCCCGAACTCTCAGACGCCGAGCAGGTCCTGGCGTCCAACCGGGAGTTGTTTGATGCCGCGAATCCGAACCTTCAGGGCCGCTCGCTCCAGCGACTCCGCGCCTGGGCGCGACAATCGGTGCTGGAAGCGGCCGTGCGGTACACATCGGCGCTCCGCGGCGTCGACGTCGCTCCCGTCGCCGATCCCTCGGTGCCGCTCATCGTTGGTGGACATCAGCCCGCATTGTTTCACCCGGGAGTCTGGGCCAAGAATTTCGCAGTGGCGGGCATTGCGGCCAGGGCGGGGGGAATCCCGCTGCACCTCGTCGTCGACAATGACACACTGCCTGGGACGCGCCTGATCGTGCCGAGTGGTCCGCGCGAGCGTCCGGTGCTCGACACGATCGCGGTCGACGTCGAGCGTCCGGCTCAACCGTGGGAAGAGGCCCGCGTCCTCGATCGCGGCCTCTTCGAATCGTTCGCCCGCCGCGCCGGCGAAGCGTTGAAACCCTGGGGCGTTCGTCCGATGGCGATCGACCTCTGGCAGGATGCGGTCGCCGGCGCCCACCTGACCGCTGCGATCAATCCATCAAGGCGTTCCGCGGGCGAGCTCCCCGGGGGCTCGCTTCGAGACGCTTTCACCACCATCCGCCACCGGCTCGAGAACCGCTGGGGGCTTCAAAACCTCGAAGTCCCTCTCAGTCATCTCTGTCAACTCGACCCCTTCCTGTGGTTCACCGGCCACATCCTCGCGAATCTTCCGCGGTTCCGCGAAGTCTATAACACCGCGCTGGGGCAGTACCGGCGGATCAATCGAGTCCGCAGCCGCACTCATCCCGTCCCCGATCTGAAGGAAGAAAACGGTTGGCTCGAAGCGCCGTTCTGGGTGTGGCGCGAAGGAGATCAGGTCCGCGGCCGACTGATGGCCCGTCAGGAAGGACGATGCGTTCTTCTCTCGGACGGCCGCCGGGAATTCGCGCGACTGAAGCTGGCGCCGGACATGGATGCCTGCTGTGCTGTCGAAGGGCTACGCGAGATGTCACAGCAGGGAATCCGCTTGCGGACCCGCGCTCTGACGACGACCCTCTTCTCTCGGCTCTGCCTGGCCGATGTCTTCGTGCACGGCATCGGCGGGGCGAAGTACGATGAGATGACCGACCGGATCTGCTCGCGGTTCTTCGGCGTCTGTCCGCCCGAGTTCCTGACGGTTTCCGCGACCGTTCATCTCCCGATCGGTCCCGCCTACAACGTGACGGCCGCGGACGAGCGACGGCTGGAGACGCTGCTCCGCGACCTCGAATGGAACGGCGATCGTCATCTGTCGTCCGGTTGGAACGCGGACGCCGATACGTTGCGGGCCGAGCGGCTCGCGCTGCGGAATCAACGCGAACCCGAGTGTCCGCCCGGCATGTCCTGTCGGAAGGTACGGCACCGGGCGCGGGTCGAGCGGTTTCATCGCTTCCAGGATCTCGCTCGCCGCATCGCCGCGTTCACCGCCGATCAGCAGCAGAAGGCGAGGGCGGAACTCGCTCAGATTCGCCAGCAACGTGCGGCAAATAGCGTTTTCCGCAATCGCGAATACTCTTTTGTGATGTTCCCCGAAGAAAAGCTTCGCGGATTCATGCAGGGGATCGCGGGGATCGATCCACGGGATTGACCCTCGTCAAACCGCTCAGAATAATCGACGGAAGAGAGATCGCTGCCGTGAGGGGACAGGATCAAACGGAGCTTTGAAAAGCATTAATGAGGGCGGGGTTCGCCATGTCGGGCTGGCTGCAGTCGGCGGCGAAAGTATTCGGTCGAGGCGGTCCGGATCCGACTCCCGAACCCGTTCCGTACGACGTCGCCTGCCGGTGCGGCCATCACATCGAAGGGGAGCGGCTCGCACGTTTTCAGACCGTTCCCTGCCCGCGCTGCGGCGAACTGCTATTCGTCCTGCCGAACGACGTCTATCCCCGGCCGAAGCCGAAGAAGCTGAAATCCAGCACGCCGGTCCGTCCCGCCTCGCCGTTCATCGACTCCGAAAAGTCGCCTCAAGCGCCCTCGCCTGGAGCAACGACCAGGACCGACGAACCGCTGCCGCCCACTGAGGCGGACGTCGCTTCCTGGGCGGACGAAGACACCCCCCGCGCTCCCCGGCGACCGCGTCCAGACTTTGACGCCGTGGATCAGCCGGGGGCTCAGTCCGCTCCGGAAAAGACGGTGTCGAAGCCGGTCGAACCCGTTCCCTGGGGCCGCCCGACGGAGACCTTCGACGAGCGCATGGTCCGCTGGCGCGGCGGTATGACGGAAGGCCTGCGACAGTTCCGGCGGCAGCTGACCCCCGTTCGGATCCTGACCGCGACGATCCTGATTGCCGTGCTCGTCACCGGGTGGTCGGTTCAGCGTGCCAAAGCCCGCGAGCAGGCCGAGATCATGCTGCGGACCCGCGCCGAAGTGGTGAATGAACTGATCGCCGCACGCGACCTCGTCGGTCTCGAGGCCGAGTTGAACGACCAGACGGCTGCGGCCGAGCTGCTGGCGCGGGATGACGATCATGTCGCACGGCTCGCAGCTCTGTTCCGCGAAACGATGGCCATCAACCGGCTCGCTCCCGGCTCTCTCTTCTCGCTCATTTCCGAAGCCAACAAAGCCGCGGACGGTTCCGACATCGAATGGGAGCGGCAGTTCGAACTTTCCTATCGCGGCAAGTGGGTCATTCTCGATTCGCCTCTCGTCCGCGGCGCTGATGCGGCCGGTATCGACCATCTCACGCTCGACGTGCCGCTCACCATCGGCGGCAAACCGCTCCGGGTCGAGGCCGATCTCGACGCCTTCGAGCAGATCGAAGCGGGTGCAGCCCCGTACCTGTTCGCCGCACAACTCGACTTGATGCGCCCGCCGACGGTCGACGACCCCGCATTCGTCCTGGTGCTCGCTCCGGAATCCGGCTTCCTCTGGCACCGGCCCGAGACCCTGGCCTTCATCGGATGGGAAGAAACCGATCCGGACGCTCAGGCCGCCTTGACGGCGCGGCTCGACAGTCAAGTGTCCCTGGGAACGTCACCCACCCGCAGGGTCCTGCTTGCGATTGCAAAGAAGGGCCTTCCGAAAAGGCCTCCACGCGTACGCCCCGAAACTTCGTCCGAAGGCGCCGGACGGTGAACCCGCCGCGCCACTAAGTTTGCTCAGACGCGTCGGCGTCCCCGCGCCCCGGTCTAATCCGCTGTTCGAGTGTCGCGGCGACCGTTTGAACTCGCTGGTCCCCCCTGCCGGATCGCAATGGCCGTGGCGGTCGCGTACGCCTTGCAGTGGGAGATCGTGATCAGGATCTCGTCGATCCCCAGCGATTCGGCAAAATCGCGGGCGCCTCCATGCATCACGATGATCGGAGCCCCGCTCCGCTGCGAGCAGACCTCGACGTCGACGAAGCCGATCCCCTTCGTGAAACCGGTTCCCAGCGTCTTGAGCACCGCTTCCTTCGCGGCCCACCGGCCGGCGAAGTGCTGAAAGGCCTGCTTGCGTCGCTGGCAGTATTGGATCTCGTCGCTGGTGTAGACGCGGGTCAGAAATCGCTCACCATGACGCTGGATCATCTGTCCGATGCGGACAATCTCGACGATGTCAGTCCCCAGGCCAAGAATCGTGCAGCCGGCGGACGGCGGACGATCGGACGACGAATCAGCAGACATGCGAGGACATTCCGCGGCGCAGGAGATCCCGAAGTGGAAGAGGATGCGTCCAGCTTAGCAGACGGATTCCTGATCGACGACGGCACCCGTTTTTCAGACCGCCCGCGTCCCGGGACGATGCTTTCCGCGCGGCCGCAGGAAGAGGCCGATCGTGACCACCCCGATCGCGATCGGAATGATCGCAAACCGGAGCCGAGCCGTCAGAAAAGCGAGGAACGCGGCTCCGACGAGCGTCGTGGCATTGATGCCCGACCAGGCGGCATCGCGACCGCGTGCGGGGAGGGAAATCCAAAAGGCCCCCATCACCACTCCGATGCGCAGGAACGCTCCATGCCACAGGTCGGTGGCGTTGGACGACTCTGGCAGCAGGAACATCGCACCCCAGATCGCCAGGCAGACGAGGGCGAGAACTCCCACCATCGGCCGGCTGACCTGCGACTTGGTCGGATTCATCCCGAGATTATAACCCGGCGAGGGCAAGGCCTCGCAAGCCGACCAGGATGAGGCATCCGTCCGTCAAGTTAATTTGGGGCGACCCCCTTGATTCCCGCACCCCACGCGCCGAAACTCATCGGGGACGGCAGAGCGCCGTCTTGCGAGCCGGTGCTCGTTCAGAAAATGGAATCACGGAGGATACTCACCGACGTGCGGTCCGCCCCGGACCGCCGTCCTCGTGGAGTTCCCCTCATGCGTCGATTGCCGGGTTTGTCTGCCGCCCTGTCGGCTTGTGCGTTGGCTGCATCGGTTTTCCCCGCTTCCGTCAGCCGAGCGGAAGACGGCCCCGAGCTGGGTCGTCCCCCCGAAGAGCCGCGTCCCACCGCCCCCACGCCTGCACCCGTGCCAAAAATCCGCGGGAAGGGGGCCGGAGTCGATTCTCAGTCAGATCTCAAGGCCCGCGTCCGCCGACTCGAACGCCTGACGGAAGAACGCCTGGAATCCCAGCGCGATTCGGAAGAGGCCCGTGCGGCAAACAAGATGTCCCGTGCGGTCAACGGCGAACTGAAGGACATTGCCCACGCCCTGCGAAGCCTCGACCAGAGCTTTTCTCTGAGAGGTCTTCAAAGCAAGAAGGCCGGAACGGCGAGCTCGGCCTACATGGACTGGCGGGCCAAGGGGATCGACCTGCCGCGGTCAGCCCGCGTTGTCCCGCCGCCCCCACGCTACCTGGGATGTGGTCCCAGGTGCCCCGGCTGCGAGGCCTGCCAGATTCTGCCGCTGTTCGCCCCGCCGTGCGACGACCCGGCCTGCGCCGAGGTCGCCCCTGCCCCTCTGGCGGCGTCGCCGGAACTCGACCTGAGCAATCTCTTCACCTACCGCACCGAAGCCCGCATCGCCTGGAAGCTGCTTCCCGACGCTTCGGCGCGCATCGATGAGGAAGGCTGCCTCGTGGCGGGAATGGTGCGGGTGACGGCCATCGAAGAGCGGGTCGCACTCGAAGCCCAATCCGCCGGTCGCTGGACGATGGGCCTCGATCTCGTCGTGGCCGACGCGTCCGCACCGCGCACGGTGTTGCTCTCGTCAGGCGAGGAAAAGGAACCGCAATTCCTGATCGCCCTCGAAGACCAGACCCTGAGTGTCACCTTGCGGACGGGAACGGCCGAGAAGCCGAAGACGACGACCGTCCCGCTGATGAAACTCGCATCCGGCGCCCAGCAGGTGGCCGTCACTTACGCTGACGGCAAGCTGACCGGCTGGATCAACGGCGAACCGGTGGCGGCGTCGAATCTCGTGTCCGGCGGACTGGAGTGCTGGACCGCCCGGTCCATTGTGATTGGCAGCCCGCGGTTCGACGGAATGGCATCCGCCCGCATCCGCGCCGTGGTGCTGACGGCTCAGAGCGAATGACGCATTGAAGTTCCATTCAAAGAACGAAGACGGCGGGAAAGGCGGGTTGCAAAACCGACCTTCTCCCGCCGATGCTTTTTTGACGGAGCGATTTCGTCGATCAGGCCTTCGCCTGCTCGGCCGCCATCTGGGCCATGCGGATCGCGGGTTCGACGACGCGTTCCCAGTTGTCGTGCAGGTAGCCCGGCGGGCCACCCTTGGCCGCAACGGTCTCGCCCACGAGCACCGTCGGCACCATTTCACTCGCGTCCCACGGACAGACGGTCAACTCGTACGGGTCCGTCTTCTTGCCCGGGATGTGGACGCAGACTTCGCAGCCCACGCACCGCTCGACGTCGATCTCGCACCACGACTGCAGCACGCCGATCGTCTCGCCAGGCACCTTGACGATGCAGTCGACCGGACAGACCTCCAGGCACGATTCGCACCCGGTGCAGTTGTCGGCATTGATGACCGCGACTTCCTTCGGAAGCTTCTTGCGTGCACCCGACTTTGCCATGTCATTCCCTCACACAGGTTCGGCCCTGTGGTGCGAATCCACCCTGTCGATCGAAACCAATCGCCCCCCTGAAGATCGGCGGGCGATGAACTTCCAGTCCTCCTATTCTTGCCGAAACCGCAAGGGTCAACAAGCGGTTCATCCGCCGAAAAATGTCGAGTCGGCGCCTCGGGCGAGGCGAATTCCCAAAAATGAAAAACGGGCTGAGCCACCGTCAAAGGCGGCCCAACCCGTTCGGTTTCCCACTTCAGCGATTCGTCAGGAACCGCCTGCCGTTCAACGACCTACTTCCGGAGCTTGCCGCTCTCCGAGAACTTCGACAAAGCGAATTGAGAACCGCGGTAGGACGAGAGGTGCCGGGCGTTCGTGGCAATCGCCTTCTCGAACGCCTCTTCCGACTCCTTCTGCTTCCCTTCCTGGGCCAGCTTGAGCCCCTGGAAGTAGTACGCCTCGCACAATTGCTCCTGCTTGAGCTTCGGGTTTTTGTCGTCGGCCCACGAGACGAGTTCGTCATGGGTCAGATTGCCGGTGGCGTAGGCGGCCAGGCCATCGACCCAGTCATGGTCCTTCGGACGCGAACCAACGTCCGCGCCAAACTCCTTCACCTTGTCTTCCGGCGCTCCGCCCAGGGTCAATGACCAGTACCGCCACGGGTTCAGATACTTCATATTCTGGTTCAGGCCGATCGCTTGATCGAACGCCTGCGACGCCCCCTTGTAGTCCTTCGCGAAGAACCGGGCGAATCCCAGGTCCGACCAGGCCACCGAGTTCTTCGGCGACCGCTCGATCAACTGCGTGAAGTCCGCAATCGCCGAATCGACCTTCCCCTGCCCGAGGCGCGCCGCCCCGCGGAAACTGTAGACCGAATCCTGATTCGGGTTCGCGTTGAGCGATGCGGTGAAGTCATTCTCGGCCGCGTTCAGGTTCCCCGCCGTCATCAGCGCGAATCCGCGATTCGTGTAAGCCACGCCAAACGTCGGATCGAGCTCGATCGCCTTGGTGAAGTCATCGACCGCACCATTCACATCGCCGCGCGACTGCCGGAAGCTGCCGCGGTTATTGAACACCAGGGCGTTCTTCGGCAGGGCGGTCGTCGCCCGGTCGTAAGCGTTTTCTGCCTTCGCCGCATCGCCCGCCTTGGTGTAGGCGTCGGCCAGGGCCATGAGGGCGCCGAGATGATTGGGCGACATCCGCAGCGCCTGCTCGTAGTCCTTTGCCGACGAGGCCGGATCCTTCAAGATCATGTGGGCCACACCCATCTGATAGTGGATGTTGGCCTTATCCTCGGCTTTGACCGACGGATGCGTGACGATCCCCTCGCCGACCTTGATGGCCACTTCGGCGTGTTCCGGACGCTGCTCGAGCTGGGCCAGGCTGGCCATCCCGTAGAGGTACGGCAGATAGTAGATGGCGTTGTCCTGCGGCTTCACGGTGATGGCCTGCCGGGCATCGGCCACCCCGTCGCGGACGAGCTTCGCGTTGCCGTCGCGGCGGCCGATCTCGACGCGGGCACTGCCGCGCAGATAGAGCGCCACGTCATCTCGCGGGGCTTCCTTCAGCACCCCTTCCATCAGGGTGAGGGTGTGCTGATAGTCTCCCTTCTGATAGGCGGCCTGAGCTTCCGTCTTGATCCGCTCGTGCCGCTCGTTGATCGGCCGGCCGTTCGGCGTGGTCGCCGGGCGAGTCGCGGGAGGCTGTGTCTGGAAACGGTTGGGGCCACCGGGCTGAGCCCAGGCGGGCGCGGCAATCACCGCCGCAAGGCCGAGCGCGGCGGCCAGTCGACGAAACGTCATCGAAAAGTCCTCGGGCAAAGGGGACCACGGGCCAGCGCCCGGAAATGGAGAACGTTGCGGGTCGGACAACGAGGGAAGCGATCGAATCAGCCGCCGAGCTTCGCAGGGCGAGGCCGGCACGAACCCACCAGGCGCCGACACGACCAGCAGTCCCTGGGCGGTCGAGCGGCGCGGGAATCGCTCCAAAGCATATCCGACGGTCCACCTCGTGCGGGTCCGTGACCGTCGATGCCGAAAGATATCGTGTCAGGATGGGAAAACTGTGTCAATCACGGAGACTTCGGTGCGGGTGAGGGGACGCCCGCAGAGTCTGGTCCAGCAGAAGTCGGTGAACTGATCCGCGGAAGGACGAGGAAACCTTTGCCCGCGAATAGCGCGAATCCACGCGAATGAAGACAAAGGCCAGTCATCAGCAGCTTGGGCTGGAATTCTCTTCGCATCTGCCTTCCGAGTTTCACTCCTTTTAATCCGCGGACGCGATCGCCCCGCGTGCGACATTGGGCGGTGCGTCGATTATGCTGGCTCTCCCGCCGCTTCGTCCTCTCGAATTCCTCCGGCTTCCTTCATGGCTTCCGATCGCGACCACACTCCCGTTCCCCCCGTCGGCCTGAACGAACCGCCGACGCGCGTCCGGTATGGCGTCCTGTTCTTCCTGTGCTCGATGGCGATGCTGCTCTACATCGATCGCTCGTGCATCGGTGTGGCGGCCGTCACGATGCGGAAGGACCTCGACCTGCAGGAAGAACGCTGGAGTCTGGTGCTGAATGCGTTCGCGCTGGCCTACAGCCTCTTTGAAGTTCCGACGGGGCACTGGGGCGACCGTTACGGCTCGCGGGGCGTCATCACCCGGATTGTCATCTTCTGGTCGATCTTCACCGCCCTGACCGGCGCGGCGACCGGACTCTACTCGCTGATCCTGATCCGGTTCCTCTTCGGCGCCGGTGAAGCGGGAGCATTCCCGAATGCCGCACTCGTTCTGACGAAATGGTTTCCCGTCGAACACCGGGGCCGCGTCCGCGGCATGATCACGACGGTTTCGATGCTCGGCGCGGCCGCAGCCCCGCTCGTCGCCACCAAGCTGATGAAGGTGTTCGGGTGGCGGCAGATGTTCGGAATCCTCGGCATCGTCGGAGCGATCTGGGCGGCGTTGTTCTATTGGTGGTTCCGGGACCGTCCGTCGGAGCATCCGGGCTGCAACGAGGCGGAACGAAGACTGATTAATCCTCATGGGGGCGAGGCATCGACGGCCTCCAGCCACGCCCATGAACCGATTCCCTGGGGAATCGTCCTGACGAGCCCCAACGTGTGGTTTCTGGGCACCATCATGATGGTCTCGGCGACCTACTTCTATCTGCAGTTCCAGTGGTATCCCACCTACCTGGCCCAGGCGCGAGGCGTCGATCAGGACACGTCCGCCTGGATGAACATGGTCGTCATGCTGGGCGGGGCGGCCGGTTGCGTCCTGGGCGGAGTGATGACCGACATCATCGTCAGCCGGACGGACGAGCGCAAATGGAGCCGGCGACTTTATGGGGGAACGCTCGTCCTTCTCTCCAGCCTGTCCGTCTCCACGGTCGCGCTCACGGACGAGCCTTGGATCGGAGCGGTCGGGAGTTCGTTGGCGCTGATGTTTCTGCAGATGTCGATGCCCACCTGGTGGACTGTCGTAGCCGAAATCAGCGGTCGTCACGGAGCGTCCATGTGGGGGCTGATGAACTCCATGGGAGGCATCGGCGTGATGGGTTCGACGCAGCTGATCGGATGGTACATCCAGAGCCGCAAAGCGGCGGGGTACTCTGGCCGCGATGCGTTCGACTCGCTCTACCTGATGATGGCGGGATTGTTCCTCGTCGGCGTCTGCCTGTGGCTGTTCATCGATCCGACCCGCTCCGTCGTCGAACGGTCGGCAACCGCAGAGGAAAAGTCGACTGTCGAACACGACGAACTTCCGGGCTGAGGCATGCGATGATTTCCCTCGAAGAACGCTCTGGCGGCGTCCTTATTCCGGTGCAGGCCCAGCCGAAGGCGCGGCGGCAGGGGGTCGTCGGCGAGCATGCGGGACGGCTCAAGGTGGCGGTCACCGCTCCGCCCGACAAAGGGAAGGCGAACGAGGCTCTCGTCGAAGTGCTGGCCGAGGCCTTGGGCGTGAAGCGCGGACAGGTCGAACTGGCCAGCGGAGCGACCAGCACGGCCAAGACCTTTCTGGTGACGGGCGTCGCGCGGGACGAATTGTCGCGGCGAATCGCGGACCTCCTGAGACCCGAGTCCGAAGCCGGATAAGCCGCTCATTGTGAATGGCGAGTTCCCGCGGCGTCTGTCAGAATGCCTCTCCGGAGACGGAGTTCCGTTCAGCGCCCACACTCCGGACATCCCATGAACTCGCCGCTCCCTCCCCTCGAAGCACCGACCCAATCCGCGATGCCAGAAGCCATGAATCCCTCGCCGGACCGCGTCTACATCGGATTCGACCTGGGCGGCACCAAGATGATGGCGGCCGTGTTCGATGCGGAGTTCAATATCCTCTCGCGCCGTCGCCGCAAGACTCGCGGCAACGAAGGACAGAAGGCGGGGCTCGAACGCATCGGCGAGACAATCGACCTCGCCCTCGAGGAAGCCAAGGTCACGCACGACCGCCTCGCCGCCATCGGCGTCGGTTGTCCCGGCCCGCTCGACCTCGACAAGGGAATCATCTTCGACGCCCCGAATCTCGGCTGGAAAAACGTCGCGATCCGCGAGTTTCTCGAGAAACGGTACAACAGCCCCGCCCGCATCGCCAATGACGTCGATGCCGGAGTTTATGGCGAATACAGCTTCGGCGCCGGCAAAGGAGCGCGGTGCGTCCTGGGGGTCTTCCCCGGCACGGGAATCGGCGGCGGCTGTGTCTATGAAGGCAAGATCATCCGCGGCACCAAGAGCTCGTGCATGGAGATCGGCCACGTCCAGGTGCTGCGGGATGGCCCGCGGTGCGGGTGCGGATTGCGCGGGTGCGTGGAGGGCGTGGCCAGCCGACTGGCCATTTCCGCGGCTGCTGCGGCGGCCGTCTATCGCGGCCAGGCCCCCAAGCTCGCGGCCCTGGTCGGAACCGATCTGAAAGAGATCCGCAGCAGCGCGCTGGCCGAAGCCATCAAGGAGGGAGACACGGTCATTGAGGAAATCATCAAAGACGCCTGCAAGCACATCGGCGTGGCGGTTGGAGCCGTGATCCACCTTCTCTCTCCAGACGTCATCGTGCTGGGGGGTGGTCTGGTCGAGGCCATGCCCAAACTGTTTGTCGGCGAAGTCAAGGATGCCGCTCGCAAGAATGTCATGGACACCTATCGAGACACCTTCAAGGTCGTGGCCGCGAAGCTCGGCGACGACGCCACGGCTCTGGGGGCCGCCGCCTGGGCGGTCGCGTCCCTTCAGCCGGCCTAGGTCGCTTGCGGGTTCGCAATGCCTTCGTGATCTGACATTTCAGCACCCCTCGCGGACACTCGTCCCGTGACCACCGGCTCCTCACTCGCACCGCAGCGCCCCGAAGCCACGCCTGCCGTCCGCCCGGTGGCCGTCATCGACATCGGCACCACCGCCATCCGCATGGCGATTGCCGAGATTGACGCCAAGGGGGAAGTGCGGCAGATCGACGCGCTTTCGCAGGCGGTGAACCTCGGAAAGGATTCGTTCACGCGCGGTTACATCGAAAAGACGACGGTCGAGGAATGCGTGCGTGTGCTCAAGAGCTACCGCCGGCTGCTCGAGGAATACCAGATCGTTTCGCCCGAGCAGATCCGCGTCGTCGCGACCAGTGCGGTCCGCGAGGCCGCCAACCGCCTTCACTTCGTCGACCGGATTTTCATCGCCACCGGCCTCGTCGTCGAAACGCTCGACGAAGCCGAGGCCAACCGCATTACCTACCTCGGCGCCCAACCCTACCTGAGGGCCCAGCCAGAAACTCTCGGACCGCGGACCATCGTCGTGGAAGTCGGCGGCGGCACCACCGAACTGCTGCTCGTCCAGCACGAGAACGTCTCCTACTCGCACACGTTCCGGCTCGGCTCGCTCCGCATGCAGCAGCAGTTCCATGCGTTCCGCGGCAGCGCCGACAAGCTGCGGTCGATCATGGAAAACCAGATCGATCAGATCGTCGACCAGGTGTTGCGCAGCATCCCGCCCGAAAGCGGCACGCAGATGATGGCCCTTGGCGGGGACGTCCGGTTCGCCGCGTCGCAGCTCCTCGAAGGCTGGGTGCCTGACCACATGGGGCAAATCTCCGTTCCGGCCTTGGAACGCTTCGCCAACCGCATGCTGCAGTTGTCGGTCGACGAGATCGCCCACAAGTTTCACATCCCGTTCCCCGACGCGGAGACGCTCGGCCCCGCGCTCCTCACCTATGTCAAGCTCGCCAAGGCGTACAAGCTCGACCACCTGCTGGTGACGAACATCAATCTGCGGGACGGCCTCCTGAAGGAGATGGCGATCCGCGACGCGTGGACCGACGAGTTCCGCGACCAGATTCTCCGTTCGGCGGCCGACCTCGGCCGCAAGTTTCACTTCGACGAGCGACACGCCCGGCACGTCTCCGACCTCTGCCGCACGCTGTTCCACGCCTTGCAGGCCGAACACCAGCTTGGGCCACGGCAGGAACTCATCCTTCAGACGGCCGCTCTGCTTCACGAAATCGGCCTGTACATCGGCCTCAGCAGTCACCACAAGCATTCGATGTACCTCATCCTGCACAGCGAGCTGTTCGGGCTGGGGCATCGCGACGTCCGGCTGGTGGCGCTGGTGGCTCGCTACCATCGCCGCGCTTCGCCGAAACCGACGCACCCGCTTTACAACAACCTCGACCGCGAGGGGCGCGTCATTGTCGCCAAGCTGGCGTCCCTGCTGCGCGTGGCCGACGCCCTCGATCACTCTCACTCGGGCCGCATCCAGGAAATCCGTTGCCACCGCGAGAGCAACCAGCTCGTCATCACGGTCCCGCGGATCCAGGACCTGGCCCTTGAACAACTCGCCCTCAAGCAGAAGGGTCCGCTGTTCGAAGAAACGTTCGGCCTGAAGGTCCTCCTGCGGAAAGGTCGCGGGTAGAATCCTCGCGGCCGTGGAATGATCAACGGTCATGGTGGACGCGATCTGAAAGCAGAAGAAGATTCACGAGTTGGGAATAAGGAACCCAGTAAGGCAGGAAAAAGGCAGGGAAGGTTGAAATGCCGAAGTCCAGGAACCGGAGGCCGTGCGCTGGAATGCCTCTTCTTTCCCGGTCTTTTTCCTGCCTTCCTGGGTTCCTTATTAAGACCCTCTTTCTGAAAAGCGTCCTCAAAGAGCGATCCGGCGAAGCGATGTCACCGCAATTGCGTTCATTCGGCTGAATCATCATCATTCGGTCGAACCTTCGCGGTCGTTGCAGAGTCCGCTCCTCAACGCTGATTCACTCATCGCTTCACCGCTTCCGAGCGGTTCCGTCATGTCGCAAGAGACGTCCAAGTCCACCCGCCGCGCCATCGTCGACGCCGCCCGCACCGTCGTCATCAAGGTCGGCACCAACGCCCTGTCGCGCGAGGATGACACGCTCGACGTCGACCGCATCGCGTCGCTCTGCGAGCAGGTGCACCTCGTGCGGGAGTCGGGAAGAAACGTCGTTGTCGTCTCGAGCGGAGCCATCGGGGCTGGCATCGGGCTGCTCAAACTGAAGGAACGTCCGAAAGACCTGCCGCACCTGCAGGCGGCCGCAGCGACCGGCCAGGCGCATCTCATCCGCGTCTACGACGACTGCTTCAAGAAGCACGGCTGCCACGCCGCCCAGGTGCTGCTCACGGCGAACGACTTCCGGCACCGCTCGCGGTACCTCAACGTGCGGAACACACTGACGACGCTTTTTGAGTACGGAGCGGTGCCGATCGTCAACGAGAACGACACGGTGAGCGTGGCGGAGATCAAATTCGGCGACAACGATCAATTGGCGGCGATGGTGGCCAACCTGTTCGACGGGGCGCTGCTCATCATCCTGAGCGTCGTCGACGGACTGCTCGACGGCCATCCTTCGGATCCGGCCAGCCGCGTCATTCCGCTCGTGCGGGAATGGGATGATTCACTCGGGAAGCTCGCAGCTCCCGTTCGCAGCGCCCGCGGTTCCGGCGGAATGCAGTCAAAGCTCTCGGCGGTCCGCACCGCGACCGACGTCGGGCACGACGTCGTCATCGCGAACGGGACGCGTCCCAACGTCATCGCCGATCTGCTCGCGGGCGAAGAAGTCGGAACGCTGTTCCTCGCGCATCCGCGGAAGGTCCCCGCATGGAAGCGATGGATCGGTTACACGGTGAAGCCGCGGGGCCGGCTGGTCATCGATGAAGGCGCGCGGCGGGCGATCGTCGAGCGCGGCAAGTCGCTCCTGCCCGTCGGCATCCGCAGCGTCGAAGGACACTTCAGCCGGGGCGAACTCGTGTCACTCGTCGATCTTCAAGGCATCGAGGTCGCCCGCGGGCTCTGCAATTACGACGCGCGCGACACGCGACTCGTCGCCGGAAAAAAAAGGGACGACCTGGCCGGCACGCTCGGAACCGAAACGACCGAAGAGCTGATCCATCGAGACAATCTCGTGGTCCTCGTGCAATGAACCGATGGATTCCGCGGAGTCAATCAAATTCCTGCTTTGATGCGCGGTCACGCACAAGTTTGTTGAATCGAAAAATCGTTGAACGGGACTTTCCACGTTCGCGGACTTGTGCTTAGAATCGATTTCATGGGACCGCCTGAGGTGACAGGCGGAAGATGATTCGTACGCTTCGGGAAGGATGCGCGATGTTGCACTTTTCGTGCGATCTGTGCGGCAAGCAGCTTGAGGATCGCCGATATGTCGTCAAGCTCGACGTGTTTCCGGCATTCGACCCGGAAGGCATTGACGAAGAAGATCTCGACGCCGACCACCTCCAGGAAATCGCCGAAGTCCTCGACGAGATGGATGCGACCGGCTGCCGCGATCTGGAAGACTGCGGGACGAAGTCGCTCCGCTACGATCTCTGCCCGAATTGTCATCGGCAATTCCTGAAGGATCCGCTCGGCCGCGATCGCAAGCGCCGGCTCAACTTCAGCGAGAACTGAGCGTCGCGGCCTCTGACGGTTTTCTTCCGTCGCCACGAATCCCATGCTCGGCCGTCTCTCTTTTCGCCTGGCCGCCATCATTCCCGCGGCCATCCTGCTGCTGACGTCGTATCGCGTTTACCAGGCGGCCACGCGTCCCGCCCCGTTCGACTTCAACGCCGACCGCCCTTACCGAGTCGAACGGGTGATCGATGGCGACACGCTCATCGTGGAGGGAGGCCACCGCATCCGGTTGCTGGGGGTCAACACCCCCGAGACGAAGCACCCCACCAAGCCAGTGGAAGCCCTCGGAGCCGAGGCGTCCGAGTTCACACGGAACTTCGTTCGAGGCGGCGAGGTTCAACTGCAATTCGACCGCGAACGTCGCGATGCCGCGCACCGCGTCCTGGCCTACGTGTCGGTCGATGGACGCGTCTTGAATGAAGAGCTGATTCGCGCCGGATTCAGCCGCGCGGAAACGCGCTTCCCCTACAGCGAGTCGATGAAGCGCCGCTTCCAGAAGATTGAAGAGGAAGCTCGTACCGCACACCGAGGAATCTGGGCGCCCGCCGCACCATAGGCGATCATCCCCACCGCCCGGTCGAGTTACTTCTTCGCACGCCTCGGCTTCAATTCGGTGTGCCGGAAGCAATCGACCAGATGGTCGTTGACCATTCCGACGGCCTGCATGAAGGCGTAGCAGATCGTACTGCCCACGAACCGAAATCCGCGCCGCTTGAGATCCTTGCTCAGCGCATCGGACTCGGCCGTCTTTGCCGGAACGTCTTTCAGCGACTTCCGCACGTTCTGGATCGGCGTCCCGTCGACGAAGCCCCAGACGTAGGCATCAAACGAGCCGAATTCGTCCTGCACGTTCAGGAACGCCTTCGCGCTGTCGACGGCCGACTCAATCTTCAGCTTGTTCCGGACGATGCCCGAGTCGGCCATCAGCTTCTGACGCTTGCGGGCGTCGTACTTCGCCACCACCGCAGGATCGAAATGATCGAACGCTTCGCGATAACCTTCGCGCTTCTTGAGGATTGTCGCCCAGCTCAACCCCGCCTGCGCCGCCTCGAGGATCAACATCTCGAACAGCAATCGATCGTCGTGGACGGGAACGCCCCACTCGGTGTCGTGGTAAGCGATGTATTCTTCGCCCCGCGCCCAGGGGCAGCGGCCGCGGGAGTCCGAGGGTTCACTGGCCACGCCTGAAAGACTCCTCGTTGATCAAGGGGCTTGAGTCATGCTGTGCGCCCCGGCCGTCCGTGGGGAGGTCCGCGACGCACTTGGCATTCCGCGCGACATCCAGCCGAAGATCCCGCCCGCCGGCTTGGCCGGCGCGGTCCGCGCCTGCAACTCGTGAGGATAGCACTCTTCGTCGTAGTAGAGCTGGTACGCAGACTGGAAGAACGCAATCGTGTCGAGCACCCCATCGCGACTCGACGCGGTTCGCGTCGTCAGTTCGAAGGTTGCCGGATCGAGCTGGAATTCCCAGTGACGCCGCCCCGATCCCAGGACCGTCATCTTGTGATCGGCCGAGAGCAGAGCGACCTCGTGGTTGTGCTGCATCAGGGCATAGCCCTCTTCGGCCCGGATCGCGCGGGCGTCGCG
The DNA here is from genome assembly GCA_020850695.1 of Planctomycetaceae bacterium. Classification (GTDB taxonomy): domain Bacteria; phylum Planctomycetota; class Planctomycetia; order Planctomycetales; family Planctomycetaceae; genus JADZEF01. Next base: position 53,578 of record JADZEF010000081.1, read on the forward strand.
TCCGAAGAAGACCGACTTGTACTCGCCTCCCAGCGCGCCCATCACGGTGGGGGCGACATCCAGCGAGCACGCGAGCGTCGAGGACCGCTCTCCCGCATGGCTCTTGTCAGGGAAAATCATCAACGCCGGAACGCGATAAGACTTCATCGGAAACTGCTGTCGGCCGTAGACCCGCGCCCCGTGGTCGCCCATGACGACGAACAGCGTGTTCTCATACCACGGTTTCTTGCGGGCCTGCTCGAAGAACCAGCCGAGGGCCCAGTCCGCGTATTTCACCGCATTGTCGCGCGTCTGGTCCGACGAGGGCCGGTCGATGCGGCCATCCGGATAGGTGAAGGGGCGATGGTTCGACACCGTCAGCATGACGTTGAAGAACGGATTCCCCGTCGTCGCCATCTGGTCCATTTCCTCCAGGCCGCGACGGAACAGGTCTTCGTCCGCCACGCCCCACGCATTGGTGAATGACGGATCCACGTAGTCGCTCTGCTCACAGAACCGATTGAACCCATTCGCCGTCATGAATTGGCGGACGCCGTCGAACGTGCCGTTGCCCCCGGTCATGAAGAGCCGCTCGTAGCCGCGCTGCTCAAGGACGTTGGCCAGCGTGTAGACGCGGTCCGACTTATCGCGTTTCAGGATCGACTCGGTCGGAATCGGCGGCAGCGACGTCAGCACCGCTTCGAGGGCCCGTGCAGTCCGGTTGCCCGTCGCGTAGAAGTTCTCGAAGAGCAATCCTTCACGGCAGAGTTCGCTGAAGTTCGGCGTCAGTCCCTGTTTGCCTCCGAGCGTTTCGACGTAGTCCGAGCCGAGGCTCTCCTCGAGGATCAACACGACGTTCCAGGGGCGCTCCGCCGCGCCGGACGAGACCGTCCGATCGATCGGATTGTCGGACTCTCCGACGAAGGCATCGGCCTGGTGACCGATCCGCTTGCGGAGACGATCATGCGCCAGCTTCTTGTCGATCGTCAGGTACAGCCGGTCAAACTCGAACCGGCACGTCCATGCGTGATAGCCGAAGCTGTAGACTCCGTTCATGGCGCACTGGTTGGCGACGCGGTCTTCGGTGACTTCCGAATCCCTCACTCGGGTTGTCGACAGCAGCGAGACCAGGGCAACCGCCCATGCCAGTGGCACGCCGTATCGCGCTCCTCTCGACGTCGTCGACGCCAGCGCCGCATGGAGCCGCGGCCGCAGCAGAAAAATCATCGACACCGCGGCCAGCCCGACTCCCAGCAGCAGCCAGCCCACCGGATACGACTGCTGGATGTTGCAGCAGACCTCGGTTGGATAGACGAGGTATTCGAAGGCGATGTAATTGAGTCGCGAATCGAACTCTCCGAAGAACAAGTATTCGGCGACGCACAGCAGCGGCAGAAAGACCAGCGAGAACGTCCAAAGTGACTCGTGGAACCAGCGGCTCCAGGCGGCCTTCATCTGCCGGTGCGGGGTGATTGTCAAATGCAGCATCTGCAGCGTGACGGCCAACAGCGAGATCAACACGTCGAACCGGAGACCCGCGACGGAGATGCTCAACCACTCCGCCGCGGCCAGCTTCGTCCAGCCGACATAAACTCCCGTCAGCACCACACGCAATCCGAACGACCACAGCAGCATCAGCACCATGAGGTCGAGGACCAGCCGGAACCGACCAAGCCGCACTGCCGCCGGTTCTTTTTCGGCGACAACGGCAGTCTTCGGAGAAGCGGGCATCGTGGTTGCGGTGGCGGTCGACATGGCAATACCAGGCGAAAGACAGTGGAAATCGGCGACTGCAGAATCTTTGAGACACTACGCAGCGACCCGGTCGCCACGACGCACGACGGACTGCACTCCTTGCCAGACACGCTCGACGTCGAGTTCATCAAGGCAGGCGAGGTGCCGGCGGCCGCGGTGCGGGCAGGTCTTGCGATAGCTCGCGGCGCACCCGACGCGGGTCGAGACGAGAGCATGGCGATCGCCCGGCGGCCCTGAACGCACGGCACTGGTGCAGGTGAAGACGCCGACAACCGGCGTGCCAACTCCGGCCGCCAGATGCATGGGCCCGGAATCGTTTGTCAGCATCACGTCGACCGATTCAAGGATGGCGGCCAGTTGCAGCAGAGACGTCTTCCCGGAAAGGTTCACCACTTGTCCGCTCGGCAGAAACTCTTCGAGCAGTTTCTGGAGTTGCTCGGTCAGCACATGGTCGCCGGGGCCTCCGAGAATCACGGCTGAGAATCCGAAGGTGCGGCAGGCCTTGGATGCCACGACCGCGAACTTCTCGACGGGCCACCGCTTCGTCACCCACTTGGCTCCGGGGTTAATGGCCAGCAGCGGGCGCCGGAGCGAACCGAGCTGCGCCATCGCCCAGTTCCGATGCTCGTCGTTCATCGGCACGCAGGTCTGCGGAGTACGATCACCGAATCCCAGCGCTTCGGCCACGCGCCAGTACCGGGCGTGGGCCGGAACCTCACGGTCGGTGCCGGGAATCAGCAGATGACTCGCCCAGTGGGACATCTCGCGGGAGGTTTCGAGACCGACGCGCCACTTCGCGTGCGTGGCCCACGCCATCATTCCCGTCCTCAGCAATCCCTGCAGATCGAGGACGAGATCGAAGTCGCGCCGGGCCAGGTCGTTCCACATCCGACGCCACGCGAAGACGCCGCCGCGCCGATCGAACGGGATGACCGCGTCGAGGTCCGGGTGTCCCTGCAGAATGTCGCTGATCTCGCGGTTGATGACCCACGAAATCTCGGCGGATGGAAAGCGCTCGCGAAGGACCGGCAGCAGCGGGAGCGTCTGAACGACATCCCCCAGAGCACTCGGCTTCAGGATGCAGACGCGCCGCGCGTCGATCGTCCGCAGATCCGCGGGCGTGATCCGTCCCCGCATACTCTCATCCTTGAGACCGGTCTCAGAAGTGCCGTGCGGCGGCAGCGCGTTCTCGCGACTGCCTCCATCCCTCCGCCGGCTACTATAAAAATCGTTCGGATCTTATTCCGACATGTCAAAGAGAGGAAGACCAGTGTCGGCTGCCTGAATGACTGTCACTGACCATTCCGCCGCAGCAGCTCCTGCGGGGTCTTGCCGGTCACCGAGTAAACGTATTTCATGATTTCCACGAACACTTCGTACATCTCGACCGGAATCGTCTCGCCGACCCGCACCATCTTGTAAAGCGCCTGGGCGAGCGGTCGACGTTCGATGATCGGGATACCATGCTCCGCGGCGATGCGTCGGATGATTCCCGCGAGGTCGCCCTTCCCCTTCGCCACGACGGCGGGCGCCATCATCGTCTTGGGGTCGTATTTCAAGGCGATCGCGATTTCCGTCGGATTAGTAATCACGACGTTCGCCGTCTTCACCTTGTCGAGTTCCTGCGCCTTCAGCAGCTTCTGCCGCTGCTCGCGGAAGTGCGCCCGGATCTTCGGATCGCCTTCCGAGTCCTTGTACTCGTCGACGACCTCCTGCCGGGTCATCTTGATCTGACGCTCGAAGCTCCACCACTGCCAGCCGAAGTCACCCAGCGCGAGAACAAACAGCACGATGGCCAGCAGCAGCGCGAGATTCACCATCGACTTCATCATCAGAAGCAGAAACAGGCCGATATCGGCATCGGTGGTTGGCAGGAATTGCGGGATCTCACGCCAGATGAACCACGCCGCCAGCAGGCCGAGCCCCGCGAGCTTTGCAAGGCTGCCTGCCAGCCTCATCCAGCCCTGCATCGAGAAAATTCGCTTGAGACCGCCCACCGGGTTGAGGTTCGACCACTTGATCTCCAGCAGTTCCGGCAACCACAGGAACCCGACCTGCCCCATTCCGACGATCACGCCAGCCCCGGCCGCCAGCAACATCAGCGGCAGCATGTGAATGGCGCACCACTCGAGCACCGAGCGGAACTCGTCCGTCAGGAAACCCGCGTCGAAGCTGGTTCGCGGCGCGCGTTCGAGGCGGCTGCGCAGGAACTGTCCGAGCGATTCGACAGCCGGCGTCCCGAGTGCCCACAGTCCGATCGCCAATGCCAGGAGGTGCGACGCGGTGATGAGGTCGTGGCTTCTCGCGACCTGCCCCTTCCGCCGCAGCTCCTGGCGTTTCCTCTCGGTCGGCTCTTCCGTCCGATCGCCAACGTCATCCGGTGATTCATCGTCCATGGCGGCGGAAAAGGATGGGGCGAGGGGGAGATGGGGGCATGGGGGGGCTGGCTTCCTGTCCCACCCACGTCAAACGATTCGACTGTGGTCTCTCAACAAACAGCTACACGACGAACCACCTCACGGCATTGTCTTCATCCCCCCATCTCCCCATCCCCCCCTCGCCCCATCCTTCTTCACCCGAGCCCCGTCAGGGCCGCACGGAGCGAATCAACCACGGCAGGGACAACATCGCACACCTGCCGTCCAATGCCCGTCAGCGAGACGGCGAGGACCAGAAAGCTGAGGATTGCTCGAACGGGAAAGCCGAGGACGAGGATCTGAATCTGTGGGACGCTGTGGCCGAGGTATCCCATCGCGATTCCAACCAGCGACATCACGGCGAATACCGGGGCTGCGGCCTGAATCCCGAGGACAAGCGATTGATGGACCACGTCGCGGAGGAGTTCGACGGCCGTGATGGAGACGAAGGCCTCACCGACCGGCAGCGTCTGGAACGATTCGAGCAGCGCGCCGACGATCTGCAGATGCCCGCTCAGCGGATGAGCGAGGAGCAGGGCCGTGATGCCAAACAGGTAGAGGAAGCGTCCGGTCGTTGCTCCACTGATTTCGAGGCCGGGACTGGCGATCTCGCCGAGAGCCACACCCGACTGCTGATCGATGATTTCGCCCGCGAGCTGCAGTCCCGACAGGATCGCCAGAACGCCGAGTCCGAGGACCAGCCCCAGCACAAACTCTCCTGCGGTGAGCCAGGCGTATTCAAAGAGTGTCTGCGGGAAGCGCGGTGCGGTGCGGTATTGGGCGAGGGTGATCGAGCCTTCGGCATCAGTCGGGATCTCGAACCGCACGCGGAGGACCTCGGGGATCTCCGCCTGCGTCAGTTGGCCGTCGCGGTCCAGGTCGAGCCGATCGAAGCCCGCTTCCTGCTGCCGCGCCAGCGTCGGCGTGACGAGGAGCGAAAGCGTGACGACGATCAGCACACGGACGTTCGCCGGAACGACGGACATTCCGAAGACCGGTCCGATCGTCATCAACCCGCTCACACGGACGAGCACCAGGGTGAAGGCGTAGAAATGCTGCGTCGCCAGGTCGAGCAACTGGCGGTTGCTCCACTGCAGAATCGGGTCAACGAGGTGCTGGTCGAGGAACGACATGGTGCCGAAGCGTTTGTCTGCGGTGCGCGGGCCTCAGAGTGCCGAAGGAATCGCCCGGAACAACGTGATCGAGTAGTCGGTCAGCGAGGTGATGATCCACGGCAGCGTCAGCAGCATCGTGAGCATCATCACGATGATCTTCGGAACGAATGCCAGCGTCTGGTCCTGCAGCTGCGTGACGGCCTGAAGCACGTTGACGACGAGGCTGACGACGACCGCCACGATCAAGATCGGGGCGCCAACCACCAGCGACAGCATGATGGCCCCGCGGCTCAGTTCCACAACCTGGTCGAGAGTCATCCTTGAACTTCCCTGTCGAATTCCTGTCACCGGCTGTTTTTGGGCAATCCGCGAATTTCACCGCTCGGTCGATTCGAAGCTATGGCCGATGTCGGCCGACGGTGCTTTCCACCTTGTGGATCTCGGACACGCGCTCGTCCCGCTCCCGGGCGATTGTCTGCACGGCGCCGATGAACGTGGACGGGTGCTCGGTCTCGAATCGGAGAAAATAGCCCAGCGCCGAGTTTCGAACGTCCGCGCAGCCGGCCTGGAGCCACGCCACGCGAAGCGACAGCGAGTCGCGTTCTTCGATCGCCCTCTGCACTTCAGGTATCGCCAGTTTCGGATCGGCCGACAGCAGCTTGTCGAGCTCGACTTGCGGCGCCGGTTTGAGAAGCGGGTCGCGCAGCGACGTCTTGGACGCGAGCAGCACCGGCAGGAGCCCCACGAGCGAAACGACGATCGCCCAGCAGAACACACGGGCGAATGGGACGGGCGGGTTATTGGAATGAAGTTCCATCGCAGGTCAGTCTTGGTACTCGGACGAATTCATCAAGATCCCACCAGCCGCACACTTTCGACCAGCATCCCGACGGTCAGCATCCAGCCGTCGATGAGCACGAACAGCAACAGCTTGAGTGGGTTCGAGATCAGCACCGGCGGCAGCATCATCATCCCCATGCTGGTGAGGATCGACGAGACCACCATATCGATCACCAGAAAGGGAAGATAGATCTGGAAGCCGATGACGAAGGCGGTCTTGAGTTCGCTTAACATGTAGGCCGGGAGCAGTACGCTGAGCGGGACGTCCTCGTAGTTCTCGGGCTCGACATACTCCTCGGCGGCACGAGTGCCGGCCGCAGGGCGCTGCATCTCGAGCAGCATCCAGATGCTGTCGCTGTTCCCCGTCTGCTCGATCTGGTCGGCCATGAACTGCCGGATCGGCTGCAGCGTCAACCGCGTCGCCGCCGCAAAACGATCTTCGCCGTTCCGCATCCCTTCGATCGGAGCCTCTTCCGTGTACGGCTTCACCCCCGCGTCGTAGGCCTTCTGCCACACGGGGGCCATCACGAAAAACGTGAGGAAGAGGCAGAGCGAGACGATCACCTGGTTGGGCGGAAGCTGCTGCGTTCCGAGCGCCTGCCGCAACAGTCCGAAGACGATGACGAACCGGATAAAGCACGTCGTCATGATGAGGATCGACGGCGCGAGACTGAGGATCGTCAGAACGAACATCAGCCGCAGCGTCGACGACATCCCCTGCGGCGACGTCATCTGCTCGAGGTTTGGGGGGGCCGGCGGGACGAGCAGGTTCGGGGCTTCCGCACCGGCGGGCACAACGCGATCGTTGGCGACGCGTGGGCGCGGGGGACGGGGTGGTTCGCCGCGTCCGTTGATTTCGACATCGCCGCGGGTGGGCACGACGCGTCCCGCGCCGGCTTCCTGGCCGGCGGCAGCGCCGGACATCACGGCGAGAATGCCGATCGCGACCAGTGCCGTTCGCAGTGAGGTGACGCCGAGGCCGAGAGGCTTGGCCGCTCCGTAGCACGGGCACTCATGCCCGTGCGTGCTCGACAGATTCTTCACTGGCTCACGGGCAGGAGTGCCCGTGCGACGGTTGTTGTCGAGGTTCTCCGCACCCTCCGAGTCACTATGCCACACGGAACTCCTCCTCTCCCGCGTTCGCCGCGCTGGATCGCTGGAACCGGCGGGCGAAGGCTTCGTCGGGCAGGCTGTCGGGAAGACGTGCGGTTGTTTCGGCGGACGATTTCGTCTTGGTCGATCGGGAGGGGGAGGGCGTTGCAGTTACGTCCTCTCCCCGCTGGAAGAGCGTACGAAAGGTGTCGACGTACGATTCGCCGTTGGTCGGCCGGCGGCAAAGCCCGGCCAGCAGATCGACTTCCACCGGGTCGCTCACTTCCGAGAGATTCTCGACACCGGCCGGCGAAACGCCGAGGACGAGAATTTTCGACCCGAGACGGACAAGCCACAGCGTGGTGCGGGGATCGAGCGGGCGGCGTCCCAGGACGTCGACCGCATCACGCGGCAGGCCCGGCGTGACACCGGGACCGTGCCGCTTCCACAGGGTGGCTCCTGCGAGAACGACAATCAGCAGCAGGACCAGCGGCCCGCCCACCGCCCACGGAGACGACGAGACCCGCGACTTCGTTTCACCGGCCGCGTCGTTCTCGCTGCGGGAACTGGAGTTCTTTGAGATCCGCCGCGGGGCGGGCTCGTCGACGGGAGCTTCCGTTGCGCGCAGTCGCTGCCCTTTGCGAGGTGTCGCAACGGCCGGGATTTCTTCGTCGGCGTACTGCGCATGGACGGACTCGGAGAGCGCCAGCAGCGCTATCAATCCGAATCCGATCGCGATGAAATATGTGCGCAGCATCCTTGCCACCCCTGACAAAGCTCGCGGGCTCAGCCTGCGAAGACAGGTGAAATACCGCGACGCGGCAACTGCGCCAAGACGGATTCAAGACGTGAGTGCAACTCCGTGCAGTGAGAGTGCGTTGCCGTGAGTCTTCCGTAGTCCGGCCTTCCCAGGCCGGACGAAACCTCCCCGACCCGGTAAAGGCCCGGCGACGAAGCGGAACATCGGCGGGTACAGCGCGATAGTGAGGGATTTGACACGGTAGGCTTCGACGCCTCGTTGCTCCCGTTCAAGACAGAATCGCGTGCGGTTGGCCGTGTCGCGATTTCCAGCCATACTGTCGGTCATCCCTGTTTCGTCGTCGCGCGGGGCCGGTTCCATGTCGCTCTCACATAAGAAGCTCGTCCTGTTTCCACCGGTCGAAGAGCCGCGTCTGACGCTCATTCGTGAAGCGGCCGGGCCGATGACCGTCGTCAACGCAATGGATGCCTCCGAAGCGGAGCGCGAGATTGCCGACGCCGACGCATTCTTCGGCAAGATCACGCCGCCGCTCCTCGCCGCCGCCCGCCGACTCAATTGGGTGCAGTCCCCGACCGCGAGCCTTGAGCACTACCTGTTCCCCGAGTTGATCGAGCATCCCTGCCGCCTCAGCAATATGCGGGGACTTTTCTCCGACGTCATCGCCGATCATGTGATGGGCTATGTCACCTGCATCGCCCGCAACCTGCATCTCTACCTGCGGCGGCAGCAGCAGAGAAAATGGGAACCGGTCGGCGGAGAAGCCGCCCGCACCACATTCGCCGCGGGGCCCGCCCACATCAGCGAGATGGACCGCCGGCACATGCATCTCGCCGACTGCACGCAGGGAGTCGTTGGCGTCGGGGCCATCGGGGCCGAGGTCTGCCGCCGGGCGCACGCCTTCGGGATGACGATCCTCGGCGTCGATCCCGTCTGCCGTCGAGTCGAGGGAGCCGTCGAGTCCGTCTGGCCGACGGAGCGGCTTGATGACCTTCTGGCCGAATCCGATTTCGTCGTCATAGCGGCCCCGCACACGCCCGAGACGGAACGGCTCTTCCGCCGCGAGCGCTTCCGCCGGATGAAACGATCGGCGTGGCTGATCAACATCGGGCGAGGGGCGATCGTCGACCTCACCGACCTGACCGCATCGCTTCAGGCCGGCGAGATCGCGGGCGCAGCACTCGACGTCTTCGAGACAGAACCGCTCCCCGCCGATCATCCGCTTTGGGGAATGGAGAACGTCCTGATCACTCCGCACGTCGCGGCCTGCTCGCCGCGGATTGCCGAGCGGCACACCGCCACGCTGCTCGACAACATCCGCCGCTATGTGCGGGGTGAAGATCCGGGAACGCTGGTCGACAAGCGGAAGTGGTATTGATAACCCTTTGAGTTAGCACATAGCGATTCTGCCGTGCGAGGTCTTTACGCCGAAGGCGTTGTACTCCACAGCCCAGGGTCGCGAACGAAGTGAGCGCACCCTGGGTCAGCAACATCGGACACCGCGAACCCCAACGAGGCAGCCCTTCCAACATGTGCATCGAGTTGTTCATGTGAAGATAGGAAAGGCCAACCGGACTTGGAAATGCACCCTACGCGGAGCAGAAATTTCCGAACCTACATCTTGCGATTCGGGCGATATCTGACCGCCAGATAAAGCATGTTGGAAGGGCTGCCCCGTTGGGGTACCGACGCATCGTCACTCGTGACCCAGCGTGCGCTCGCAAAGCCTCGCGACCCTGGGGTGCAACCGGTGATCTGCGCGGTTGGCGGTGCTGACAGGGGCCTCCGCACCTCAAAGTGCCTGGGCGGAACGAAGTAGGGCGTCGAGGGCTTCGTTGCTCCAGCCAACCATCTTCCGTTTGCCACGAATCGTCTTCTATTTCAACGACGTGTCCTGCTGCAGAACCATCAACGCCAGCTGCCTGAGCATCGACGAGATCTGCGGCGATGATCCCTTCCGGATCCGGCTGGCATCTTCTGCAAACTCCACGTCCAGCATCCAGTGCAGACGGTTCTCGATTCCCCAGTGCCCACGCACCGCCCGAGCGAACTTCCTGACGTTCACCTCGAAGCTCATGATGTAATAGTTCACGCTCACCTCCTCCTTCCCCTGCACCACTCGCCGACGCTCCACCATCCCCAGGCTCGTCAGCTTCTTCCACCGGCCCGACCGCTTCATAGATTCCGGTGCAGCAATCACATAATAGGTCCGCTCCTCCACGCGACCGTGCCCTTTCTCCCGGGTCTTATATCTCTTCACCCGGCTCTTCGTCCCGCGCGTAGTCGCCGCATTCGCCGCGTCGTCAAAAGCCTGGCTGATCTCCGCCACCAGCGTCGGCTGGTTGTCCTTCGCACAGAAGACATAGTCCGCGTTCTTATCCACCACCTTCGCCGCAATCTCCGTCTGGCAGCCCATCGCGTCGATCGTCACGATCGCTCCCGCAATCTCGATCAACCCCAAGAGCTTCGGGATGGCCGTCCTGTCTTCGAAGAGCGAAAGACCGGCGTTCGACTTCTCCTCGCATGCCTCCTGCCCCAGCACCAGACGGTTCTCCGCCGCCCACGCCCGCACCAGGTGCAGCGGGCGATTCCCGGCATAAGCGTCACCCGACCCCCGCAACGTCTTCCCATCGATGGCCACGAGGTCCACGCCGCCCGTCTCCTTCGCCTTCGCCCGCAGCGCGTCCACCCACGACGAGAGACACGCCATGAACTCCGTCACGTCGAGGCGCTGAAAGACGCGCGCGAAGGTATCGGCCGAAGGAATGCCGTTCTCCAGGCGGATGTATTTCCGCAGCCATTCCTTCTTCGCGTTCGCATAGCGGGGAAGGTCTTCCCAGGAGTCGCACCCGCAGATCGTCCCGCACATGGCAATGACGAGGATGTCGAGCAGATCGTGCCAGCGGGTATGGTCGATCCGGGGATCGGTCAAAACTTCAAAATGCTTTGTCATTCCGACAACGACAGTTCCCGCCGACATGATTCCGCTCCGTCAGAGTCCGCCCGTTTCGGCCCGGCCACAAGCCAGGCCCTTGACCGTCCAACCCGACAAGCAACAATCACACCGCAATTTCGAGATGCGGAGGCCCTGATGATGAACCCTGGCTCGTCGAGGCCGCTGGTCGAGGTCAACAACCGCATCCGATCCAAGGCGATCGGCGACCTGAAGGTCTCTTTGGTCCCGACCAGACCCGATACCACGCAGTATCAGGTGATGCGACTCATGCATCATCGCAATTGGCGGCACGCTCGAATTCTGAACCTGTCCGACATACGGTGCTCGAAAAGCACCGAGTTTTTCAAGCAGTACCACCGACTCGAACAGGACTCAGGCTTCGAATCGCACACGGTATTTTGCGGGAAGCGGTCCGCTCAACTCTTGCTGAAGCTGCCTCGGAGTTCAAAGACCCGAATCGTGCTCGCCTGGGGTCTCAGCCCGAGGCTCAACCCGCTGATCGAGCGATGCCTGTCGAGGCTCGATCCGAAAATGCGACTGCATGGACTGCTGGAGTCGGGCACGAAAGACAAGTACCGTCATCCGCTGCCGTCGCTTCAGAAGCAGCAGAGAGAGTGGATTGAGCGGATTCTGAGGCAGTTCGATGCGTAACTGATTCACCTCGATGAGGTGATCGGCAACGGAATGACTGTCCCGTCAGACCGTGAAGCATGGCTGATATGGTAGCCTCAAACGACCATGAATCGCATGCGTCCAAAATGTCTGACCAAAACTCGTCTGTCCGAGAGGCCGCATATGAAGTATCATCCCTGTTCTCAAGAGCGGTCGCCAATTCGGCAACCGCTCGATAACTCAAGGAATGAAGCACTGATGGCCGAAGGCAAGATCAAGAAGTTGACGGACAAGGGTTTCGGGTTCATTGACACGGGAATGGGTAAAGACCTGTTCTTCCACTCCAAGGCACTTCAGGGCGTCAGCTACGACAGCCTTTACGAGGGCCAAGCGGTTTCGTTCACGGAAGGGCGTGGCCAGAAAGGGCCGTGCGCCGAGAACGTCAGGCCGGTGTGACCTCGACGATTGAACCGGAAATGCTGATGAGGGCCACAGGTTTTCCTGCGGCCCTTTTCCGTTGAATTCTGCGATCGGAAGTCGATGACAACTGCCATGAGTGGCTGAGTTACAATACCCGCATGGCCCGCCCTCCTCGTCTTCTCTCGCTGGTCGCAGCCTCGACGCTCTTGATCGTCTCCGTCACCATTCTGGTGAACACAACCCGCCAGCATGCCGCCATCACTGAGATCACTCGCCTCGGTGGAAACGTCCAAACGACGCAGGGCGGGCCAGATTGGCTTCGACGGCTCGTCGGCCATCGCCTGATGTCAGTGCTCGATCGAGCGACGGTCGTGAAGCTGAGCGGCACGGAGACGACCGACGCCGACTTGGAGCTTGTCGGCCATCTGCGAGGCGTTGAGCGCCTGGCCGTTGCCAGGACGAAGGTCACCGACGTTGGGATGACCGGGATCGGTCGGCTCACCGGATTGAAGGCCCTCGACCTGGGTGAGACAGTGATAACTGACATCGGCGTCGCTCATCTCGCCCAGCTTCGGAACCTCGAATTCCTTTACTTGGAAGGTACGGCGGTAACCGACACCGGCCTGGCCCACCTGAAACATCTTCCTAACCTGCGGACGCTCGCTGTCGAGGGTACAGCAGTGAGCGAGGCGGGTGTCGAGAAGCTGAGGAAGGCGTTGCCGGGGCTGAAAGAGATTGGGCGATGAAGCGGTTGAAATGGGAGACTCGACTTGTTGCGATGGCCATTCTTTGCATCTTCTTCAGCGAGTTGACCTTAGGCGATGAACGAGGCCCCAGTGGCAATCGTATTGCCGACCAGAACAATTTGCCTCCGACGTTTCTGAGAAAACTTTTCCAGCAGCGCACAGGCTCCAAAATCATTAGTTGTTGCTGTTGGTCCGAGACTTCCCAAAATAATTCCAAAACTGTGCGTTCACAAGAAGGGTCGCCTTCTTTCCGTCATAGTCCCGTGGAGTTTCAGCTTTCCATGCGCCTTGGCTCTCAAGCAGTTTTACAATCTTATCCATAGCCTCGTCATTGTCTGCACCTACACAGAGGCATAATGGATTCTCCTTAACCACCATCTCCCAAGAGAAGTCGGGGTCACACACCGGATGGCAACTGCCCACCTTGAATGCACCCTTGGGGCCATAAGGCGAGATCTTTGAATGATCGAAGAAAAGGACTACGGGATGCCGAGACCGCAGAAGTGCACGCTTCAGAAGCTTGTTCCGGTAGGTGCCAACATGTGGCCCTGGAAACTCGGAAGCAGTTGCTTGTTCAAGTCCCGAAGCCGTTGCCAGGATGAGTGATGGCTTGGAAGCAGGAACTACTTGCTTCGACAACGATTCAACCAACCTCGTACCCTTCTTGTCAGCCCTAGACAAGGGAATATTTGCAACAGGGTGTGACAATTCTGGACATTCGAGTAGGGAGCCAAAAGTTGCTCCGTATTTGTCATTGTCATCTGGCGGACCATGCGGTACGAGAGCCAACTGCAATCTTTCGTACAAAGTAAATTCTAGGTAGGTGAGGATATTGTTTGTGTGAATCCGCAAGTCGGCCCGATGGGATTCCCAAGCGGCAGCTTCCTCCCGCAACATTTGTCGAAAACGCTCTGCAACGTATGCGACTGTTGATCCCGATTCAAAATACAGATGCCAGACTTGCTTGGTGTGCACTTCTGCGCCGAAACGATACCAGAAGTGCTTGGCCATTGCCGCCTTGGTGCTGGGGTAGTCGAGCGTGCATCGGTAGGACAATTTGTCAAATCCGCTGAGCTTCAGCATGATTCGCTGAATGAACGGATTCGTTCCTACTCCTGGAGGCAGGCGTACCCACCCTGGCATATTGAAGGTCGGACTATTTATCAGCTTTCCGAGGGCAGCGCCAAAGCGAGCCGTAAGGCCGTGAACCCCTTCACTCTTGCGGAAAAACTCAACAATACGGTGCCGGTTCCCTTCGATTGTGGTTACTTCCGTTCGAAATTGCCTCAAAAACTCCTCGTGCTTGCGCTCGTTGGATTCGGCAGGAAGCCCGTCTCGCTCCGCTTCAAAGTCGTCATCGTGCAGGATGAAGGCCAAGATCGGCTTACCTTGCTCCGATGCATAGCGGAATTCTCGCTGAGTGAAGCTTTCGTTCGGCGTCGTGTCGGGAATTGCCGAACCAAAGGTCGATCCAATTACGACCGTGTAAATGTCGCACTGGTCGATCGCGCGTTTAATTACCTTCAATTCCTCTTCGTCAGCGGCTGAAAAGCCCTCCATGCCCGAAGGGATATGTTCCGTTCGGAGTATTTGATCAATGAGTGCTTTTCGCCAATGTTCCAGTTCTCGGAATGTCGAACTCACAAAGATCTGGTATTTTGTTTCGACGGGCATCTCGACTTACTCCTACGTAACCTTGGTTTTCCCTGGGAATTTATGTGGGCCTATTAATGGCCGCTATGTACCTCTCAGCCGACCTGCTGACGGTCGCTTTGGCGTCTTGTTCGACGCTCATGTCCCACCACGCCCCGTCGATGCGGTCGAACTCGAACGGTTCAACGGCTTCGACGATCCGCCGCACCGTCGAAGCCGGAACTGGGATCAGGTTCGGGTAGGAGTACATGAAGCTCACCCAGTGACGATCTGGGACGATCTGGAGAATGTCGCCAGAAAGGAGTGCGCCTCTCCCTGCCGCTCCATCCCGCCAGTGCAGGGCCAGCGCACACTAACTCCTGCTCCCGACGAGGACTTGCATCAGGAAGTCGTCGCTCCACCCGCAAAGGCGTCGCTTCATCACCAGGCTCTGCTTCCCCCGATGCTGCTTCAGAAGCGACAG
>JADZEF010000082.1 GCA_020850695.1 Planctomycetaceae bacterium
AGTATTCTTGATTCCAAACACTGGGTCATCATGATCCACCGACCGATGTTCATTTGCAAATCAATAGTCGTTATGCACCGCCCTTGAGCCGTTAACCACTGGGACTTGTGAACCAGAGAGTCCGAGAGTTTGAGGGTTGCTGGTCACGGGGTCCGAGGCGAAACCTACCTTTTGGCAACGGACCCCGTGACGATCTTCGGAATCTCGCCGCAGCGGTTTACAAAGCGGCAACTGGCCGTTTCGTTGCAAACCCTTTTGCCACAACGGACTTTGCGTCCGCGCACGAAAAGACGCCGGGAGGTTGCCCTCTCGGCGTCTTCTGTAAACCCTTGGGCCGCAGATATTTGCGGCCCTTGGAAAGGCTCCCCGACCAGGGCTCGAACCTGGAACCTAGCGGTTAACAGCCGCTCGCTCTACCATTGAGCTATCGGGGAATTTGCTGTTGTCTACTATCGAATTCTCGAAGCGTTTGGATTCCGCCTGACAACAATATCTGTACCACACTGGCACTGACGTGGACACTCTGCCCGTTTTCGGGTTCGGTCACGCCTTCGGAATGTCGCCGCGGTCCAGAGACGCGAGCGCTAGGAAAAGCGAAGTCCAAACAATGCAGAACCATTGGTGAACTCTGCTCAATTCCGATTCGCTCGTCGCGCGACCGCAAGATATTGAATCGCACGGCCGATCGCAAGCGAACTTTCTCTCCGTCGCGCAAACCACTTCGCAATTTCTCCATTTCCGTCCCGACCTTCCCGATCGGCGGTGCGGGCCCCGCCTCCCTCAAGTCTTGGCGGCGTCCGGTCGACCGCTACAATCCGCAACCTTCGCTCTCCACTGTCGCGGATTCATCAGTGTCACTTCCCCGATTGACGCAAGCGATTCAACCGCTTCGACTCCAACTGCTCGATCATCCGTTGTATCAACGGCTTGCCAGCCCGGAGGCGTTGCGGACGTTCATGGAACACCACGTCTTCGCGGTGTGGGACTTCATGTCGCTTCTCAAAGCGTTGCAGCAACGCCTCACCTGCATCACCGTGCCGTGGACGCCGTCGCTGCAAGGCACAGGAGAGGCAGGGAAATTTGTGAACCAGATCGTTCTCGGCGAAGAGACCGATGACGACGGGCACGGGGGATGCACCAGCCACTTCGACCTGTACTATCGGGCGATGGCTGCATTCGGCGCTCGCACTCACTTGATGGATCAACTCCTGCAAGCCGTGCGGAGTGGCATGCCGGTTGACGAAGCATTGCGGGATTCTGCCTTCCCGTCGTCGGTCAGGAAATTTGTCCAGTTCACGTTTCGGGTCATCGCCACCGGCGACGTCCGCCGCATCGCCTCGGCCTTCACCTACGGGCGTGAAGATCTGATACCCGACGTGTTCCGCCGGATCGTCGACCGGGTCGGCGAGCAGTCGGGCGGACTCGAACGGTTTCGGTATTACCTCGATCGCCACATCGAGGTCGATTCGGGCGAGCATGGACCGATGGCAGAGCGGCTGATGCAGTCGCTTTGCGGGGACGATGAGTCGCGATGGCGGTCTGCCGAGGAGGCGGCCATCGGGGCACTGACAGCGCGGATCGAGTTATGGGACGGGATACTGGCCGCAGTAGATTCCCAAGCAGCCGTGGGATAACCCGGAACGCCCATCCTCGGACGGCTTCACTCTTCCGGTGGCAGTTCCCGCTCGTGTTGAGGTCCGCCGTCTTCCGGTCGCCGCTTTCGGAAGGGTTTACGAACGGGACGCGGACGATTTTGACCTCCTTGCTGCCCCTGACCGCCCTGGTATCGTGCCTGTCCCTCCGGACGACGCTGACCCGGGACTGCGGGGCGATAGCCACCCGTGCGAGGACGGTAAGGACGTGGTCCGTCAGTGCGACGGCCTTCGCCCTGTTGTTCCAACGGCGGGCGGGAGGCGCCGCGGCGGACGCGGTTTGAGCGTCCTGTGCCCTGGGGGCGATCGCCCTGGCCGCCACCTTGTCCGTAGCCGCCCCCCCCGGGCCCTGTGGAATAGGTTCGGCGTCCGCGCGGACGGTCGCCGCCGGCGGGACGATTTCCCGCAGGACGGCGCGGCGCTCGGGACCCCTCGCGTCCCTCCTGCGAGTAACCTGCGCCAGCCACGGGACGGGGGCGGCGTGGGGGCACGCCTTCCGCTGGCTGAGGGACCGCTTCGCCGAACTTCCGGGCCGCCCGCTTGAGGCGACGCTCGCCCGCGTAGGCTTTGAGCTCGACGACTTCCTTCGCTCCCAGCACGCGGAACTCCCCAAGGGGGAGGCTTCCGAGGCGAATGGGGCCGAAGGCGACGCGCTGCAGGCTGAGGACCTTATGTCCGAGTCGGGCGAGCACACGCCGGATCTCCCGGTTCTTGCCCTCCGTAAGGACGATTTCAAGTGTCGCGTTCCGGCTCGAGCCCTTCAACACGCGGACCTTGTAGAAGCGGAATTTCCCTTCTTCGAAGTACATTCCGCGCTTGCACTGCTCGAGGGCTTCGGCGGTCGGCGTGCCGCTCACCTGGACGCGGTAAGTGCGCTCGGATTTGAACCGCGGATGGGCCAGCTTCTCGGCCATCTGCCCGTCGTTCGTCACGAGCAGCAGCCCCTCGCTGTCCTCGTCGAGACGGCCGATGGTGAAGAGGGCCAGACCCTGGATCGGGCAGAGGTCGATCGCCTTGGGACGGCCCTCGGGATCGTGATGCGTGCAGACGTAACCGGTCGGCTTGTTAATGACGTAATAGTGCTTCGGCTGCTCGCGGACGACCGAGCCATCCACCTT
Source organism: Planctomycetaceae bacterium (assembly GCA_020850695.1). Taxonomy (GTDB): domain Bacteria; phylum Planctomycetota; class Planctomycetia; order Planctomycetales; family Planctomycetaceae; genus JADZEF01. The sequence continues at coordinate 2,771 of JADZEF010000082.1, forward strand.
CACGGTCTGGCGCGCCGGCTCGACCATGTACGCCAGGTCGCGGATTTCCTCGCCGTCGACAGTCACACGTCCTTGCAGCATCAGTTCTTCGCACTGACGGCGCGAGGCCACGCCCGCCGACGCGAGAAATTTGTGCAGGCGAGTGCGGAAGGGAGGAAGGGAGTCGGAGCGGAGCGATTTCATCGGAGCGCGGGGAGGAAGGAGGCGGGGGCAACTCATCGCCGTCGCACAGCAGCCGATTCGGAACGCAAATCGGGGGCGAACCTGTCGCGGAGTGCCAGAAGCGTTGACACTATCCTACCGTGCGGCACGCCGGACGAACAGGGGTTGATCTGGCCGATGCTCCGTAGACTTCCCGGTTGAGTCGAGCGCTGGCCTGATCAGTATTTCCGTCAAAGTCGATCGCGGGGTAAAATGGTGGAACCCTCGTTTCCGTCCTCAACAGGCGGTTATGGATCCTCTCACCCCGTCCAGCGATCGGCCTCACGTCCCTCACGGGTCGGAGAGGGGCGGCACGCCTGTGCGGCTCCCCCATTCAGACATCGCAGACACCCGCCGGAGCGTGACTCCGGATTCGGCCGAAGCGCAACGCTGGGAAACTCCGACAGTTGGCGAGTTCGTTCCGCCACCGGTTTCGTCGACGGCCGCTGCAGGACCGAGCTTCCCTTCCGCCGCCTTCGATCCGAACTTGGGCCATCCCTCCACCGCGCTGGCGGAAGCACCGGTCCGCGGATATGTCCGGTCGTTTGTCGAGTCGCTGATCTGCCTCTCTCTGGCGGTCATTCTATTCCGCGCCTTCCAGCTGGAAGGTTACATGATTTCCACGGGGTCGATGGCTCCGGGCCTCATCGGATATCACAAGCGGGTGACCTGTCCCGAATGCAAGTGGCAGTTTGCGTGCGGCGTGCAGTTTGATGAGTCGGTCGCCGGCTCGCTGCCCGACGTCAACGCCGCACAGCCATCGTTCGAGCCGTCTCACGCGACATGTCCGAATTGCGGTCAGAGCGCCATCGAGTTGAACAGCGTCCCTCGCAACCAGGGGGATCAACTGCTGGTCGCCAAATGTGCGTACGAGTTCTCCCCGCCGCGACGCTGGGATGTCGTCGTCTTCCGCAATCCCAACAAGCCGACGCAGGCGTATGTGAAGCGCGTGGCGGGGTTGCCGGGCGAGGCGGTGCAGGTCATTCGCGGCGATCTTTACGCCGACGGGAAGATTCAGCGGAAGGATCTCGCGGCTCAGAGAGCGCTGCGTATTCCGGTTTATGACCAATCGCACGAACCGCCTGAAGAGGACGTCGAATGGGGGCCGCGCTGGGTGGTGACGGGGTCCAATCCCTCCTGGGTGACCGACGGTCCGGCGTTCGAGTTCGATGATTCGGCGCGGCGGCGAAAGAAGTCCGAGACCGCGGAAAATCCGGCCGGCGCGAAGGACTCGGATGCGGTCGAAATGCTGACCTACCGGCACTGGATCCGGGCGGGGGGGGACTACCACACGCGCGTGCTGCTGCCGGCCGAATGTCCCGAGCCGAAGCTTCCCTCCTCGCCGTTTTCGCCGATCCAGTTTGATGACCGCGCCCGCATGCTGATCTGTTCCGGACCGATGAGTCTGGACTGGCGCGATCAGGCACTGGGTCTGAACAAGGACAAAGGAACGCGGACCGCCCTGCTGCGGCTGTATGAAGAGTCACACGTGGGACCCGTGACGGATGACTACGGATACAACCGACTTGAAATTGGGACGCGGCCCTCTTCCGTCCGCGACCTCATGCTGTCATCCCAATTGACTGTTCAAGGGGGTGAAGGGCGTGTCCTGCTGGAAATGTCTGACGGCCTTGGCGACTTCCGGTTGGAGTTCGACCTCCAGGCGGGGGAGGCGCGGCTGTGGGCGGAGCAGGAGTCCAAGGCGGTGCGCTCGGCGCCGCTGCCGGCGGGCTTTATCGGTCACAAGACGCTCGTCGAGATGTCCTTGTTCGATCGGCAGGTTCTTGTGGCAGTCGACGGCAAACTCTTGTTCGACCCTTACGAACTTCCTCAGGACTCGGCCGAGGATGAAACTCTGCCCGTGCCGGCCCGCCGTCCGGTGCGCTGGGGTGCACGCGATGCCGTGCTGCGGCTGGAGGACCTCGTTCTCTATCGCGACGTTCACTACACCCGCGGTCGGGCACGAAACGGAATTGTCTCCCCGTGCCAGCTCGACTCCGAGTCGTACTTCATGCGGGGGGACAACAGCCCGGTCTCGGCCGACAGCCGCAACTGGACGGACCCCGGCGTGAAGAATCATCTGATCCTGGGGAAGCCGTTCGTCGTTCACCTTCCGTCCCGCCCGGGGCGCTGGAGCCTCGGCGGACACGAATTCAACATCCGGATTCCCGATGTTTCGCGAATCCGTTACATTCGCTGACGATTGAAGTTGGGCGAGAAGCCGTGCGGCGTTTTTCCGTTCGATCCGACCTAAGTAAGCAGTTCGCAGATCTCTCCGTCGCTCAATCTCTCCATCCCTCTGTCCTCTTATCCTCTGCCTGGCTCCCATGCCCGAAGCCGCCGCCAAACCCGTCGACTCGAATGTTGCGGCGGTCAAGTCCGCTGAGACCCCCTCGGCCTCAAAGCCGGCCAAAAAAGACGGGACGCGCGAGACCATCGAATCCATCGTGGTCGCTTTCATCCTCGCGTTCCTGTTCCGGACGTTCGAAGCCGAAGCCTTCGTCATCCCGACAGGCTCCATGGCGCCGACTCTCTTCGGCCGCCACAAAGAGTGCCATTGCCCGCAATGTGGATGGAACTTCCAGATCGGCGCCAGCGACGAAGTCGACAGCCTCGACGGCCTCTATCAGCCGCAGGCCCGCATCAAGGAAGCGGCCTGCCCCAACTGCCGCTTCACGATGAACGTCAAGGACGCTCCCGCCTTCAAGGGAGACCGCATCCTGGTCAACAAGTTCACGTACGAATCGAGCAACCCGCACCGCTGGGACGTCGTCGTCTTCAAGTACCCCGAGGATCC
>JADZEF010000083.1 GCA_020850695.1 Planctomycetaceae bacterium
CCAGCAACCGCGTCGAAGCGCGGGTTTCATCCGCACTGGCCTCCAGCAGGTCGAAGAACTTGGAGTCGTGACTGAAGAATTTCTGAATGGAGAACATAGAGGTGGCTCGGGGATGGAACGCACATCGACCGCAGCATGGTATGCGGGAACGCGGAAAAATGGGATGAAGCGGGCCTCGTTCGGTCGCGCTTGCGGTGGCGGTGAGGCAGACGACCGTGCAGAATCGCACGTCGATTCGGTCTCCACGTCTCTTCGGGATTCCTCCCCCCCATGTGTATGCGAACAGGTTTTTTCGCCGCGTTGCTGGTACTGACGTCGACTTCGCTCGTGGCCGCGGCGGAAGTCGTCACGCTGGGGGGGACGGGAAAAGATGAGCACTCGGGTGATGGCGGGCCGGCGGTGAAGGCCGGAATTGGCGGGCCCTTTGGACTGACGATCGGTCCCGACGGCGGGCTGTATGTGTGCGAGACGACCACGCACGCGGTGCGGCGGATCGATCTCAAGTCCGGAATGATCACGACGGTCGCCGGGACGGGAAAGAAGGGCTACGCCGGCGATGGAGGCCCCGCCCGGGAAGCACTGCTCAACGAGCCGTACGAAGTGAGGTTCGATTCGCGGGGGAACATGCTGTTCGTCGAGATGCAGAATCAGATTGTCCGGAAGGTGGATGCGCGGACGGGAGTGATCTCGACGATTGCGGGGACAGGAAAGAAAGGATTCTCAGGGGATGGCGGACCCGCAATTCGAGCCGAGTTCAGCTCGCCCCATTCGATTGCGCTCGACAGTCGCGACAGGCTCTTCATTTGCGACATCGGCAACCACCGGCTGCGTGCGGTCGATCCGTCGACGGGCTTCGTCACGACGGTTTCGGGAACGGGTGAAAAGAAGGGGACGCCGGACGGCGCGCCGCTCGCCGGGACGCCTCTCAACGGTCCGCGGACGCTCGATTTCGATGCGAAGCGGGGGCTGTTCCTGGCCCTTCGTGAAGGGAACGCCGTGTACCGCATCGATCTCGAGAGGGGGACGCTGCACCACCTCGCCGGGACCGGGAAGTCGGGGTACGCGGGAGACGGCGGCCCGGCCCGCGACGCCCAACTGGCCGGCCCCAAAGGGCTGGCCCTGGCTCCGAATGGGGACATTTATCTCGCGGACACCGAAAGCCACACGATCCGTGTGATGCGAGCGGCCACGGGAAAGATCGAGACCGTCGTCGGTGACGGCAAGGCGGGAGACGGCCCCGACGGCGACCCGCGGCGCTGCCGCCTGAACCGCCCGCACGGAGTCTTCGTCGATCGCTCCGGAAACTTCTACATCGGCGACAGTTCGAACAACAAAGTCCGCTTTTTGCGTCTAAGCACCGGGATCTGACGTTCGCGGGATCGGGAGACTTCCCATCCATGCGTCGGGGAGTTGTCAAATCGGTTTTCGGGAATTTGCCCGGAATTACCTTGTCACAACCCTTAGGACTTGCCCAAACTGGTGCGGAAAGTAGTAGACGTCTTAACAGAATCGAAGAATTCTTGGAAGTCGTCTGGAGACGTCGCGATACCTCGTATTTCACTGTCCATTCGACGGACGGCGATTCGAGAGTTCTCGCCGGGGCAATTCGGTCTGGATTTGGACGAACGACGAACCTGACAAACGACTTCGCTGATCGGCTGCGCGGAGAAATCCATTCGGCAGACCGTTTAGCGACTGTCCACAGCGTTGGCGAAGCGCTCTTCGCCTTCTGGAGTGATCGATGGCAATTCTGAAATGGGTCAAGGACACACTCGTTAAGTTGTCAGGTTCATCGTCCCAGAAGAAAGGCGCGTTACGAACGGGTGGTCGAGCCGCATCGCGGCTTAAACGGTCAACCGAGAATCCGCGGGTCGCGGCCGTCGTCGAAGACCTTGAGTCGAGAATTCTGCTGACCGCGCAGGTCCAGACTTCGCTCCAGGATCTGCCGGTCTGGCAATCGCGAGTCTCGCCCGAACTCGCGCAATTTGCCCAACGCATGACGGCGGGAGACGTCGCGGGGGCCGCGCAGACCGTGGTGAACAACCAACTGATGGTCGATGCGCAGGGAAGCGTCCTCGTGTCGATCACGGCGCACGACGTCGTCGCGTTGCAGCAACATCTCGAAGCTTCGGGTTTCGTGACGACGGGCAGAGCGGTGGCTCAACATGTTTTGGAAGGATTCATCAGTGCCAACTTGTTGGGGCAGGCCGATCAGCTGGCGAATATCGGGCTGCTCGGAATCAGTCCGGTCTACCGGCCTGAATCGGGGGTTGGCCTCGTTGACGATCAGGCCGATGTCGTACTCGAGACGAATCGAGTGCGAGGGACCGCCCCTGGGATGTTCGACGGGTCCGGCATGCGAATCGGCATTCTGAGTGACAGCTTCAATCGTCTGGGAGGCTACGCCGCGGATATCACGTCGGGCGACCTGCCGGCGGGAGTCACGATTCAGCAGGAAGGGCCGAGTTCGGGCATCATCGACGAAGGACGAGCGATGGCTCAGCTCGTCTATGACCTCGCGCCGGGGGCCACTCTGGCATTCGCTTCGGCGTTTTTTGGTCAGGCCGATTTCGGCAATCAGATTCGCGCGCTGGCCAGCTCCAGCGGCTTCAATGCGGACGTCATCACGGATGACATCTTTTATTTCGAAGAGCCGATCTTCCAGGACGGCCTGATTGCCCAGGCGATTGATGAGGTTGTCACGAACCAGAACGTCGCTTACTTCGCTCTGGCCGGAAATCTGGCGCGACAGGCGTACGAGACCACGGACATCAGTTTCACCGCCGATTCGGTCGGGACGTTTGCCGGTCAACTGCTCGACTTTGATCCCGGGGCGGGGGTCGACACCCGTCAGCGGATCACCGTGAACAACGGCCAGACCATCCGAATCAATCTCCAGTGGGACGACCCGTTCTTCACAACGAACGGCGTCGACACCGACCTCGACATCTTCGTGCTGAACGGCGATACCGTCGTCGCCAGTTCGGTCCGAAACAACGTCTCGATGCAGGTTCCGTCGGAATATTTCCAGTACACAAATACGTCCGGATCCACGGCACTGGACGTGGTGATTCGACGGACGTCGGGCGCGGGAACGGATCCGACGCGACTGAAGTACACGAATCCGGGAGCCAACAACTTCGGAGGGATCACTTTCGTAGAGTTCGGGACCGACAGCCCGACGGTCGTTGCGCATGCAGGTGCAACCCATGCGATCGGCGTGGGCGCCGTTCCGTACTTCAATCAGACGTCGCCCGAGTCGTTCACGTCGGCCGGCCCCTTGACGATCCTCTTCGACGCGGCCGGAAACCGTCTCACCACTCCGGAAATCCGCAACGCGCCGCACATCGCCTCGATCGACGCGACCAACACGACATTCTTCGGCTCGGACATCGGTCTCGATGCCGACTCGCATCCGAACTTCTTCGGAACGTCTGCCGCCGCACCTCACGCGGCCGCGGTCGGCGCATTGATGTTGCAGGCGAATTCGTCACTCTCGCCGGCTCAGATCCGCACGATCCTGATGAATACGGCGATCGACATCGGTGCGCCCGGATTCGATCCTCTTACGGGTGCGGGCCTCATCAACGCCTATGACGCCATCTTTGGTGCGGCGACTCCGGCCAGCACGGACTTCACCGACGACTTCTCGTCCGGAGTCCTGGGCATCAACTGGGAGACGCGTTCGACCGTCAACGGCCGTATTCAGGTCCTTGACAATTTCGGCACCGTCTCGGGCGACCATCACATCGTGATGGACACGTTCGACGACGGCTTCAGCGGGGGCAGCTCGCTGAATGAAGCGATCCTGCATGTCAACCTGCTGAACGCCACGACGGCCTCGCTGCAATTCACGCAGCAGGAATTCGGCGATGAAGACAATACGTTGCCGGACACGTTTACCGGCTCCGTCAACGGCGACGGCGTCTCGTTCAGTGTGGATGGGATCAACTGGTTCCGGCTGGTGAGCCTGACCGGATCGGCGTCGAGCCTTACTCCGCAAACTTTTACATTCGATCTCGTGGCGGAGGCGGCCGGGCGAGGCGTGGCGCTGTCGGCGAACACGCGGATCAAGTTCCAGCAATTCGACAACCAGCGGGTCGCGACGGACGGCATGGCGTTCGACGACGTGTCGGTGTCCAGCACGACGCCGAACACCGCGCCGGTCATCAATGCTCAGGCCTTCGGGGTGGCGGAAAACTCGTTGCACGGGACGATTGTCGGCACGGTCGTCGCGTCCGATCCCGACGTTGGTCAGACTCTGACCTACAGCATCAATCCCTCGACAAACACCGACGGCGCTTTTTCGATCAATCCGTTGACTGGTTTGATCACGGTCAACAACAGCACCGCCATCACGCTCGGGAATTCGCCATTCCAGCTCCTAGTCCGTGTCACCGACAACGGCGATCCGAACCTGTTCAGCGAAGCGATTGTCACCGTGACTGTTCTTCCGGTGAATCAGCGCGCAACGACGCTGTTCCTGGACTTCGGTCTGGGCATCGGCATGCGGAACACGTTCAGCTCGACCGCGGGCACGTTCCGCAATATTTTCGGCAATGGCATCAATGGCTTCGGAACGGGTTCCGATCTGACCGATTCCATTGCGAACGGGGGGCTTGGGAACGGGTCCGCTTCGCTGGACTTCACTCCGTTTGAGTACGACTTCGACGGCGACCTGGACACCGACAACGATGACCTGATCGCCCTCGCGAACGCGGTTGTGCCGATCGTCCAGCGGGCGATGGAGCCGTTCGACATCGAAGTGGTCGTCGTCGGATCCGCGAACTTCGCCGAAGCGCTCGCCCAGGTGCAGCTCAACGACGGAAACGCGTTCGGCGAGTTCGATGCTTACAACTTCATCATGGACATCACGTCCGACGCACTGGGGGGCGAATCGGTCGGCGATCATCTGTTCGATCCGGATTCGCGGAAGGACGGAAAAGACGGGCTCGGCCTCTTCGGCATCGCCGCCGCCGACGACTTGTTCACACAGCTCGGAAACCGGCAGGACGAAGCGACGCTGACGTTCCTCGACACCGTCTTCAACAGCACCACGGGGACGCAGGGGACGGCACAGTTCAATCAGAACCTCGCTTACCGCGTCGCCTACACGGCGACACACGAAGCCTTCCATACTCTGTCCTATGTGCACACGACGGGCGTGACCTCCGGACAAACCCTGCTCACGAGTGGCGACGTGATCCGGCTCGGGTCCGTGACCCGCGAGAACCCCTACTTCGTCACCCGATTCGACCTCCAACGTCAAGGGAGCTTCGCGGTCGCGGAGCCGAACAACTACCTGCTGGCGGCGAACGATTCGGACATCGGCCTGCGGGATAACAACCGCGACGGAACGCCCGATTTTGCCTTCGTCACGGGAACCGGCGCGCACGACCGAATCACACTGACCCGGGTGGATTCCACGACGGTCTCGGTGCTGGTCGAAGCGTTTTCCAACGCGGCCCGTACCACGCTGATCGCGAGCGAGACCTACAACATCGATCTGACCACCGACACCGAGGGATCGATTCTCATCGACGGCGGCATCAACCGCGACGAGATCATCATCGACGGAACCATCGCTGCCACGATTCGCCTCCGCGGCGGCACCGGCCTGGACGGAGTCTCTGGCGAAGGCGACATCCTGACGCTGGTGGGAACCGGGACCGACACTCCCTCGGGAACGGGCTCGGGGCAGGTCATCGCGACGGGCGGCGCAGTGATTAACTACGAGGAGATCGAAGCGGTCAATGTCCCGTCGGTCGGGGGAAACAATCCGCCGACCATCGATCCGGCGACATTCGTCATTGTTGAAAACGCGCTAGTCGGCACCGTCGTCGGCACCCCGACGGCCAGCGACCCCGACGCGGGACAGGCTCTCACCTGGGCGATTACGGGCGGCAACGCGAGCGGGGCGTTCACGATCAACACGTCCACGGGACAGATTACGGTCGCCAATTCGACCCCCCTGGACTTCGAAACGACGCCGACGTTCAGCTTGACGGTCCGGGTGACTGACAACGGCGCGACTCCGCTGTCGGCCCAGGCGACCATCACGATCAATCTCACGAACGTGAACGAAGCTCCGGTGATCGGGAACTTCATGTTCACGATTCCGGAGAACTCTCCGAACGGGACGGTTGTCGGCACGGTCAGCGGGACCGATCCGGACGGGACCGGAGGAACTCAGACGCATGTGTCGTCCAACGTCCCGTTGCCGCTTCCCGATTTGACCACGACGACGTCGACGCTGACCGTCGCCGGCCGCAGCGGGGCCATCACCGACGTGAACGTCACCCTGAATCTGAACCATACTTTCGACAGCGATCTGGAAATCACGCTGATTGCGCCGGACGGGACCCGAATCACCCTGTCGGCCAACGAAGGGGGAGGCGGCAACAACTTCACGGACACGACGTTCGATGACGAGGCCGCCACGCCGATCAGTTCGGGCGTCGCCCCGTTCAGTGGGAGTTTCCGTCCGGAGCAGCTTCTGTCGATGCTGGATGGCAAGAACGCCAATGGCGTCTGGCAGCTCGAAATCGACGATCAGGTGGGAGGGGACGCGGGCACCCTTAACTCCTGGTCGCTGACAATCGCCACGGCCGCCACGTCGCAGCTGATGTATTCGCTCAGCGGGCCGAACTCGTCGGCCTTTGCCATCAACCCGGTGACGGGGCAGATCACGGTCGCCAATTCGACCCTGCTCGACTTCGAAACCAATCCGGTCTTCAACCTGATCGTCACCGCCAGCGACGGGGAACTGTCGGACACGGGCAACGTGACGATCAACCTCACCGACGTCTTCGAAGCCACGAGCCGCCTCGTCGCCTTCGGCGCCGGCCCCTATATTCTGGGGCTCCCGTACGTCGACGTCTTCGACGCGATGGCCAACACGCGGAAGTTCCGCATCCTCGCCTACGAGAACACGTTCCGCGGCGGCGTGAAGGTGGCGACGGGAGACATCGATAAGGACGGTACCGACGACGTCGTCGTGGTTCCCGGCAAGGGCCGCAAGACCGACGTGAAGATCTTCAGCGGCGTCAATGGGCAGCTGCTGGGGTCGTTCCGGGCCTTCGCGGCGTCGTACACCGGCGGAGCGTCGGTCGACCTGGGTGACGTCAACAACGACGGATGGCTCGACGTGGTCGTCGGGAACAGCGCCGGAGTCGCCCCCGAGGTCCAGGTCTGGAATGTTCGCAACAGCTTGACCAACCCGGCTCTGCTCCGGACGATCCGCCCGTTCGAAGCGGCGTTCCGGGGGGGGATGGATGTCGGAGTAGGCGACGTCAACGGCGACAACTTCGCCGACGTCGTCGTGGGACGCGGGGCGGGGGGCGCCGCCACCATCCAGGTCTACAGCGGCCAGAACGGCGCCCTGCTCAAATCGTTTGACGCCTACGCCGCCGCCTTCAAGGGAGGAATCAGCGTCGACGTGGGGGACTTCAACCGCGACGGCCGGGCCGACATCGTCACGGGAGCCGGAGCGGGAATGCTGCCGGAAGTCATGGTTTACTCCGGCCTGACCGTCCTGAACGCCGGGACTCCCGTCGCGCTTCAGAAGTTCCTCGCTTACCCCAACACGTACAGGGGGGGGGTGAACGTCGCGCTCCGGCCGGCACTCGCTCCGGGGGCTCCCGCGGGGTCGATGGAAATCTGGACCGGCTACAACTCGGCGATTCCGACGCGGCAGGCGACGCGGTTCGGCTTCCGGGCCGCGCTGCCGCCGCTGGTCCTTCAGACCGTCCTGGCCGACACCAGCTTCCTGGGGGGCCTCTACGTCGGCTGAGGGCGTCCCTTCCGACATCATCACGCGAAAGAGCCGCACGGGCGTCGTTCCCGTGCGGCTCTTTTTGATGTCCGGTGCGAATTCCGATCGGCCTCAGGCCAGGATGCTCGAGATCGGCGTTCCGTTGTGGCCGATTTCCACGGGACGGCCGAGATGGTTCAGCACGCGGAACTCGGGGCTGATGCCGAGCCGGTCGTAGATCGTCGCACAAATGTCGGCGGGGCGGACGGGGCTGTCTTTCACGTAGGCCGCCTGCGCGTCGGAAGAGCCGTGGACGGTTCCCCCCTTGATGCCTCCGCCCGCCAGCAGCGAGGAATAGCAGCCGGTCCAGTGGTCGCGACCCGCGTTGCCGTTCACGCGCGGGGTACGTCCCATCTCGCTGGTCATCACGACCAGCGTTTCGTCCAGCAAACCCCGGCCTTCGAGGTCTTCCATCAGCGCCGAGAAGGTCTGATCGAGTCCCGGCAGCTTGTTGTTCTTGAGGATGTGGAAGTTCCGCGTGTGGGTGTCCCACGCGTCATAGTCGATCTTGACCGGTCCCCAGAAGAGGTCCCAGGTCACGTTGACGAACCGCACCCCCTGCTCGATCAAACGGCGGGCGATGAGCGTGCTCTGCCCGAACAGCGTGTTGCCGTAGCGTTCGACGACGCGGGGGTCTTCGGTGCTCAGGTCGAACGCCTTCCGCAGCCTGGACGAGCTGAGAACGTCGAACGCCCGCCGCTGGTTGCGGTCGAACGTCGTCGAGGGAAGCAGCACGTCCGTCTGCCGCGAACGATCGTCGATCTGCTGCAGCAATGAGCGCCGCGAGTTGAGGCGATCGATCGTCACCCCGTCCTGGAGCGCGCTGCTGGGAAGCGACGGTGCTCCGCGGACCGGGGCGGGATTTCCGGGCGTCTGGTTCAGTCCCGGATCGGTGTGCGGCGTGCACTCCGTCGTCAGCGAGTCGTACCGCTTGCCGAGGAAGCCGCCGTACGGGCCGGAACGCCGGATCGATTGTCCCCAGCCGAGTGGAACCGGCATGTAGACGTAGCTGGGAAAGTCGTCTTGCGGGGGCTGTCCGCCGGCCGGACGGCTGGAGGGAGAGGCGGGGTAATTCGATTGGACGAACTCGAGCACCGAACCCATGCTGGGCGGATCGGTGTCGCGCGGACTCTGGTCCGGCGGCATCACGTCGTAGCCGGTGTAACACGGCAGGCAATTGTGGCACCCCGCGGTGTGCGTGACTGACCGCACGACGGCCACCTTGTGCATCCACTTCGCGAATTGCGGAAGATGCTCGCAGACATCGATTCCCGGGACATTCGTGGGGATGGGCCGGAATTCGCCGCGCGTCTCGACCGGCCCTTCGGGCTTCATGTCGAACATGTCCTGCGTGGCGGCGCCCCCCAGCAGGAACAAGAAGATGACATTCCTGGCTTTACCCGGCCGCAGATGGCCTTCTTCCTCGGCCCGCAACATCTGGGGCAGTCCAAAACCGCCCAGAGCGGAAAGGGCTCCCGCCTTCAGCGTTTCGCGGCGGGTCAGTCCATCACAACAACGGCGGGGGCTTCCCAACATCGTCCACATGGGAGCGTCCTGACGAGGAGGGGGAGTGGGGGCGGGTGGCGGTGATCGGCGGGAGCGACGGAATGCGTGAGCAGAATTCGATGCGTTGATGAGTGTATTCGCTCACTCGGGGGTTGAACAGGGCCAACAGATTCCCCGGCTGCAATGGATTTGACAGCGATTCGATGCCTCCTTACCTCCGATCATCCGTCTCCTTCCTTTAATCATCCTTGCTCCTCGTCAAAAAAGCGTGCGATCCTTGTCGGCTGGAGAGATTTCCGGTGAGATACGCGACTGACCAAGTTCTGGGCAGGCGCTGCGCCGCGCGTGCTCAAAGGCAGCGGAACAATGCGGACGTTGAGGCCGGTGGCCGCGCCCGGTCGAATCGCACGCTTTCGTCTCATCCTTACGTATGCACGCACCCCCCGTTTACCGTGGCGACCTCCCCTGGCAGGCGGAAGGCGTCCTCGGCCCCGTTTTCGTCGGGCCCCTGACCGAGTTTCACCTTCGCAGCGGGGCTCAGGTCGAGGTGCTGCACAACGCCTGCGTGGCGGTGCGGTATCCGATCGAGCCGGATGCGGGGGGCAACGCGGTCGTCGATCTGTCTCATCGCCCCAAGCAGGAACTGGTCGGTGGCCTGACCGGCGAGCGGCTGACCGCAGTCCTTGGCAGCGATCCGCCGGTCCGGTCGATCCGATCGCACCAGGGGGCCGATGTCTATCGGCTCACGCGGAACCGGGCGGTGGTGTTTGGCTCGCTGCCGGCGATTGACGGAGCGCTGCGGGCGACCGGCGGCTGGGCTTCGCTGGCCTTGGTGGGACCCGATCGCGAGCGGATTCTGCAGAAGATCACCGCAGTGGACGTTCGCGAGAGGACGTTGCCGGTCGGCGGGTGCTGCCAGGGGCCGATCTTCGGCGTCAACACACTCTTCGGACGGTTTGCCGATCGCTTCGAGCTGCATGTGCCGAGCGACGCGGGCGAGTTTTTCCTCGGAGTCGTGCTCGATGCGGGGGCCGAGTTCGGTCTGATGCCGGCGGGATCGAGTTTCCTGCCCCCTTTGGCGTGAAGCGCTAAGGCATTGTGAACCCGCAAGCGACGAACGGACGTTGATTGCACCGCCCGTAACTCGTTGACTGACATTTCCGTCCCTCGACCCTAGTCCCTCAACCCTCGACCCTCCCATGACTCAGCGGATGTGGCGTGAGCACGACCTCAAGTCCAGGTACGACGTCGTCATCATCGGCGGCGGCGTGCATGGTCTCGCCACGGCGTACTACCTGACGAAGATGGGCGTGAAAAATGTCGCCGTCCTCGAAGGGAAGTACATCGGCTTCGGCGGCTCGGGACGCAACACGGCCATCGTCCGCTCGAACTACCGCACTCCCGAAGGGATCGCGTTCTACGACCGCTCGGTAAAGCTTTACGAGCAGCTCGCCGAGGATCTCAACTTCAACGTGATGTTCTCGCAGCACGGCCACCTGACGCTCGCCCACAACGAGCGCGGCGTGACAGGGCTCCGGGAACGGGCCAACACCAACCAGCTGATGGGGGTCAACTCGCGGCTCATCTCCCCGGACGAAATCCAGGAGCTCGTCCCCGAGATGAACGTCTTCGGCGAGTGCCGCTTCCCTATCTTGGCGGCCCTCTACCATCCGCCGGGGGGCATCATCCGGCACGACGCGGTGGTGTGGGGCTACGCCCGCGGCGTCGATCGCGGCGGCGGGGAAGTGCACCAGCAGACGAAGGTGACGGGCATCGAGACGCGGAACGGAGCCGTGTGTGCGGTGCAGACCACCCGCGGCCGCATCGAAACCAACACCGTCGTGAACGCCACCGCGGGCTACGCGGGGACGATCTGCGACATGGTCAACATCAAGATCCCCGTCGAGACCCACCCGCTGCAGGCCTGCGTCACCGAGCCGCTCAAGCCGTTCCTCAACGCGGTCGTCGTTTCGTCGACGTTGCACTGCTACGTCTCGCAGACCGACCGCGGCGAACTCGTCATGGGGGCCGAGGTCGACGACTACTCGAGTTACTCGCTCCGCAGCACGCTCCACTTCCTTGAAGGCAACGCGACGCACATGCTCGAGCTGTTCCCGTTCCTCGCGAACGTCAATGTGCTGCGGCAGTGGGCGGGGCTGTGCGACATGACGCCTGACTATTCACCCATCATGGGCGAGTCGCCGGACGTGAAGGGCTTCCTGATGACGGTCGGCTGGGGGACGTACGGCTTCAAGGCCGGCCCCGCGTCGGGCGAGCTGATGGCGCAGCGGATTGCGACCGGCAAGGTGCCGCCGACCCTCGCTCCGTTCCGGCTGGAACGTTTCTACGAGAACCGGCTGGTCGGCGAAAAAGCCGCGGCGTCGGTGTCACACTGAATGTCGCCCTCCTGCTCCGCATGAGGTAAAGCCGCCGTGTCGATGCGAGTGGAGCGGCTCATCGGCCCGCTGTGCACGCCCGGCTTACCTCTCGCGGTGCGAGAGGGCTACTTTCTTTGTCACGCGGTTTGATCACTCGACGAACAGGAAGCCGTTGCTCGTCAACAGAATGCGACAGAGGGCGTTCCAGGCGACGGCTGTCTGCTCGGCTGGCGGCTTGCCGAGTTCCGCGAGACGCTTTTCGTACTGCGTGAGAAACGCCGCGGCCTCGTCGATCTGAGCGTCATCCGGTCGCTGTCCCGTGGCGGCCTCGACCGCCCACGCGAGCCTTGCCCGCACATCCCCTTCAATGGATTGAACGCGCCGGGCGAAGCTCTGCGCCTGGGCATGCACGAAGGGATCATTCATCAGGAACAGTGACTGGGTCGGCGTCGTCGTCAGGGCTCGCACGTCGGTGCTGAGGTTCGGGTCGGCCCCGTCGAACAACGAAAGGTACGGGTGCTTCTTAGCGCGTTGCACCATCAGGTAGACGCTGCGGTGGTTGTGGTCGTAGTGGGCGGCGAACGGGTAATGGATGGTGAAGCTCCACGTGTTGACCGGCGGGAAGGGGTGCGGTCCCGGCATGCGGTCATCGAGGTTGCCGCTCACCGCAAGCATGGCATCGCGGATCTCTTCGGCCGAGAGGCGGCGGCGTGCGAACTTCCAGAGGAGGCGGTTCTCGGAGTCGACCGCGACCGCGGCCTCGTTGTCGGCGCTCCCCTGCTGATACGTCCGCGACAGGACGATCATCCGATGAAGTGATTTGATCGACCCATGGCGCAACTCATGGGCGAGCCAGTCGAGGAGTTCGGGATGGCTCGGCTGCTGACCGCGGAGGCCGAAGTCGCTCGCCGAAGCGACGATTCCCGTTCCGAAGTGATGTTGCCAGAGGCGATTGACGAAGACGCGGGCGGTGAGGGGGTTGTCTTCCCGCGCGATCCACTCAGCGAGCTCGCGCCGGCCGCTGCCCGTCGACGGGGCCGTCAGCGGGTCGCCGCCGAGAAGTGTCATCCAGCGACGGGGGACTTCCTGGCCGAGGTTCGTGGGCTCGCCGCGGCGCTGCAGCTTGACGTTGTGCGGTTGTCCCTCGGAGACGCCATAGGCGGCGGGTGACGTGAAGCGGCTGCCCGCCGCGTCGCGTTCTGCCGAGATCGACTTGACCCGCGCATCGATGGCCGCGAGCTGTTCGCGAAGCTTCTCGCCACCCAGTGGTGGTTGCCCTGTCGTGCCGGCGGCCGCCTCCTTCGGCGGGGCGGCTTTCGAATCGACCGGGCCGATCGGGGTCGCCGTCAGCCCGAGATTGTCGATGTCGCGAGTGACCACCGTCCCTTTCTTCTGGCCGAGGTTGTCGCTGATGAACGTGTCGAGAACGCCGTCCCATCCGCCGGCGAACGATTTATCGTGGAACTCGACGACGTCGTTCGGACGTCCGATGCGGCCCGAATATCGCTTCCCCTTCAGGTCGAGCGTCAACTGCAGGTTGTACCAGGCGCCCGTTTCGAGCTGCCGCACAACTTCCCAGGCATCGCCGTTGCGGATTGAAAACTGGTTCGCTTCGACCGAACATTCGATGCCCATCGTGGTGATGACGCCGTGGCTCAGGAAGAGTCGGTAGGCGCCGCTCGCTTTGGGGGCATCGACGTTGCGGAAGTCGATGTTGAAGTGAAGCGTTTCGGCCTGAGCCGCCGAGATCGCGGGGAACTGCTGGCGAATGCCCTCGTTGGCTACTCCTTTCCCCAGTCGCAGACCGCGGCCTCCCGCAGGATGGAGGTTGGTGTAAGGACTCTGGGCGTCGACCAGGACCTTGTTCGGCCCGGCAGTGAACCACGGAAACGCCGGAGCCGATTCGAGAGACTGGCCTTCGAAGCCGAAGTCGATTCCGCCCGCAAACCGGACCGAATCGTAGGCGGCCGTGCGTTCGGCCTCGGCTTTCTTGAGTAAGGCGTCGAACCGCGCTA
Organism: Planctomycetaceae bacterium; assembly: GCA_020850695.1. Classification (GTDB taxonomy): domain Bacteria; phylum Planctomycetota; class Planctomycetia; order Planctomycetales; family Planctomycetaceae; genus JADZEF01. The sequence goes on from JADZEF010000083.1 coordinate 13,713, forward strand.
GCTCCTGCTGCCGTTCGCGATTCAGTCGCTCGACCTCGTGCGGCGTTGCGAGCGGCACGAAGTTCGCCGGCCGCTTGTGCTCCTCGCCGCCGGGGAAGGCGAACGTCGAACTGGCGAAGATCCCGTAGAGGGCGTAGTAGTCTTCGGCGGTGACCGGTTCGTACTTGTGGTCGTGGCAGCGGGCACAGCCGAGCGACAGCCCGAGCAGCGACCGGCCGACCGTCTCGATCGTGTCGGCGATGTCGAGGTGCTGGAATTCGGTGTTGACGTTGTAGCCGAACCGCTTGGTGACGGCGAGATAGCCGGTCGCCGTCACGAGGTCGGCATACTCGGCGTCCGTGATCGTTCCTTGCGTGGCGCGTTCACGGGCAAGAATGTCGCCGGCGATTTGTTGCCTCAGGAACTCGTCGAACGGCATGTCGGCGTTGAAGGCCCGGATGACCCAGTTACGGTAGAGGTGTGCCTCGGGGACAGGGTAGTCAGCGCCATCGCCCGCAGTATCCGCATACCGCACGACATCGAGCCAGTGCCGGCCCCAGCGTTCTCCGTAATGGGGCGAAGCGAGGAGTCTCTCGACGACGCGGGCGTACGCGTCCGGAGAATCGTCGGCGAGGAACGAGGCGATCTCCGTCGGTGTCGGTGGCAATCCGGTCAGGTCAAACGTCACGCGCCGTAGCAGCGTGCGCCGATCGGCCGGAGGCTGGGGAGCAAGCCCTGCACTTTCGAGCCGGGCCAGCACAAAGCGATCAACCGGCGTGAGAGACCAGGCCGCGTCGCGGACTTCGGGAATCGCGGGGCGGCGGATCGGCTGGAATGACCAGTGGCTGCGTTCCACTTCGCTCGGCGGACCGCTCCGCGTGAGCGAGACGATCTTTTCCTCGGGCCAGTACGCGCCGTCCTTCACCCATTCTTCGAGCGCGGCGATCTCGTGCGGCTTGAGCTTCACGTCAGGGGGCATCGAGCGATCCCCCTCGTGGCGGACCGCCTGGATCAACAGACTCGCATCCGGCTTTCCGGGAACGACCGAAGGACCGCTGTCGCCTCCTTTGGTGATACCGACGCGGGCGTCGAGACGGAGCGAACCCTCCTGTCGTTTCGCGCCGTGACACTTCTGGCAGTGCTCGACGAGCAGCGGGCGGACCTGCTTCTCGAACCGGTCAGCCCTCGCGGCATCGTCCGCTCGCACTGAGGCGACGCACCCGAGCGCCAGGCCCATTGAAATCCCACCGACGATTGACAGGCGCATTCCAGACATCGGTTTTCCGCGGGACATGAACGGATCACTTCCAGAAGCGACGCTCCTTCGTGCGTCGACAGGGTCATTCCACCGCGAGCGAGCGGAGAGACGACAATCTTTTTTAGCCGATCCGCGCGCCTTCAGCGACTTCAACCGACGGGCGAATCATGGATGGATGTGCGTCAAACGAGGTACAAGATCGAGCGACAAACGGTGAATGGCTGGGACCGACCGACGAGAGTTCCAGCGAACACATCATCCGTTGCCGCGGGGGGGCTCGCAAAGCCTCGGCCCCAGCCACCCTTCATGACCCTCTTGCATCGCATTTACTGAACGGGGCTGACAGTCGACGAGGAGTAGAACATCCTCAGCAACTCCAGAAACTTCCGGTCGCGCAGCGAGCGCCGCTCGGCGAGGCGCTCGGGCGGGTACTCGTAGAACCCGCTCCCGGTTTTCGCTCCGAAGTTCCCTTGATCGACGATCTTCTGCACGACGTCGGGAACCGTCGTGCTGGACCGGATCTCGGGAGCCAGATTGCGGAACACAGCTGTCTGAACGTCGAGTCCGCCGAAGTCGTGAACTTCAAGCGGGCCGATAGCCGCGAGGCGAAATCCCATGCTGCCGCGGATCGCCGCATCGATCTCCTCGACCGAAGCCACACCGCGATCGAGCAGGTCCCACACCTCGCGCATCACGGCGATTTGAACGCGATTGACCAGGAATCCCGGGAGTTCCTTGCGGATCGGAATCGCCAGCTTGCCGATCTGCCGCAACACGGCGAGCGTCCGCTCGGTGACGCTCTCATGAGTTTGCGGTCCGGGGACGACTTCGACCGTGGGGACGATGTGCGGGGGATTGAACCAGTGCGTCACGATGGCCCGCTGCGGACGCCGCATGCGGGCGGCGGATTGCGACATCGGGAATGTCGAGGAGTTGCTCGCGAGGATCGTGTCATCGTCGACGAAGGCTTCGATGCGGGCGAACAGCTCCTGCTTCACCGCCAGGTCTTCCTGGACAGCTTCTGTGACGAACCAGGTTCCGCGAAGGGCTTCGGCTTCGGTCTCGAAGACCGACAGTCGAGCCAGCGCCGGTTCGATGACATCGGGCTCGATGATCCCGACCGCCACGAAGTCCTGGAGATTGCGTCGGACTCGATCGACCAGCGACGCCCTTGCCGCAGGGTGGGCGTCGAAACCGCGCACAGGATAACCAGCCAAAGCGAACGTCTGGGCGATGCCGTGCCCCATCGTCCCCAGTCCCAGCACGGCGACCGGTGCGAGCGTCTCACCGACCATGAGCAGTTCCTTGTGAAGTCGAAAATTGTTGGTCCAGAGATCGTAGCGTGACTCAAGGCGGCTCGCGCGGTCGGCGTGCTGCGCGCAATCTCTCCAGGAGAGCAGAGCTTTGCGCGCGACGGGATTCCGAAGTGCTCACGCGATGTGCCGTCACGCACACTGCGACGCCGAAGTCAGGCGCGGCTCCCATGACCGGGCGATCTGGCCGTGTTGTGCGATTCTGAGTTGAGTTTGCGGGTCAATCGGGTCGTGCCACGATTGCGGTCTTGCCTCAACGTGACAAGTAAGACGGTCGATTCGGTTGAAGTGTGGAGTCCTCCAAAGGAAGGCGAGGCACGATGGCACGAGCGCCCTGGCGGAAACTGGTCTTCTCGGCAGCCGGCCTGGCGGGCCTGGCCCCGCAAAGCCTGCCGGCGTTGGAGTGGCCGTTCGCGCGGTTGATCCGGCCGACGAGCGCGGAGGTTCCGTACGAAGAGGGACGCCCGGAGAAAACGCCGCCCGCCGCCGATGCCGCACGTCTTCGTGTCCCGGTTATCGAAGTCGAAGCGAGGCCGGTCGGGCATGGCCCCGTGACGCTGGAAGCGCTTCAGGACATGGCGCTGCGCCACAATCCGACCCTCGGCCAGGCTCGCGCCAACATTCGAAGATTCGAAGGACAGGTCCTTCAGGAAGGTCTCTATCCCAATCCTTCCGCGGGGTATTCGGCCAGCGAAATCGGTAACGAAGGAGAGCGCGGGCAGCAGGGATACTTTGTTGAGCAGGAGTTCGTCACCGCGAACAAGCTCGGACTGAGCCAGCAGGTGGCGCGACAGGACGTGCGGCAGGCGATGTACGGATTGCGCGCGCAGCATCTTCGCGTGGTGACGTCGGTCCGGCGCGAGTTCTACGCGGTGCTGGTGGCCGAGCGTCGCGAGATCCTCGCCCGCGAGTTGGTCGACGTCGCATCGAAGAGCTTGCGGATCACCGACGCCCGACTGAAACGGGAAGAAGGGACGCGGGTCGATGTGCTGCAGGCGAAGATCGAGCTGGAGACGTCTCGTCAAACGCTGATCAGCGCGGAGAACAGCCGCAACGCCGCCTGGAAGCGGCTGGAAGCGGTCGTCGGCTGCCCGATGGATGGATGCACGTTGCTCGGTGACCTGAACGAGGGGATTCCCGACTTGAACTGGGACGCCTCATGGGAGGAAGTCCGGAGCCGCAGTCCGCTCCTGGGCGCCGCCCGCGCGGCCGCCCGTAAGGCTCAGGCCCAGGTGGCTCGGGCGCGGGTCGAACCGATTCCAAATGTCGTCGCTCAGGGAATTCACAATTACGATTCGGCGACTGAATATCACGTTGCGGGCGCTCAAATCGGCATCAACGTCCCGATCTGGAACCGCAACCAGGGGAACATCCGCACCGCCGAAGCCCAGGTGATTCGGGCGTGCCGCGAGATCGAACGGATCGAGCGTTCGCTCAAGCGAAGCCTGGCCAATGTGTATCGCGATTACGCGACCGCACTTGGCCAGGCGGACCGATATCGCGAGAGCATCCTGCCGGCGGCGAAGGAAACGCTGGAAGCCAGCCAGGCCCTGTTTGACGCAGGCGAGGTCAGCTACCTTCAGTTGCAGATCGCTCAACGGACCTATACGCAGACCAATCTGCAATACACGGAAGTTCTCGGGGAACTCTGGGGGAGCATCGTGGCCCTGGAAGGGCTGCTGCTGACGGACGGCCTTGCCGCACCCGACACGTTCGATCCCGAGTGAGCGTCAGGCGATTGTCGAGCCCAACAACAAAGCCTCGCAACGACTGCGGTCGTTGCGAGGCATTGTCTTCGACAGTCAAAATCGTGGTTGTGAGGAGAGAGCGACTCCCTCACGCGGCTTCGGCAATGTCGGCCTCGTCGTCGTAGACGAGCCCGAGAATGTCCTGGACGGCGAGGGCCAGGTGATAACGGATGTTCTCGCTTTCGGCGGTCAGAGCAATCGCTTCGAGCTCGGCGACGATGCGATCGACCTCGTCGGTCGAGATCTCTTCGTATTCGTCCGAATCGGTGACTGTCCACTTGTCCTGGTCGCGCAACTCGTCCGGCATGGAGTCGACTCGCTTCGTTGGAGGGAGCTGTCGGCAGGTACGAGGGAATCGATTCCCTCTCCTTTTCGATTCCATCGGCAGGCAGCCGCAGGCACGATCATGGCGGAACCTCCTCTGATCGTTCGCCGCGGACGCGCCGCCGGAGAAGTTTTCCCAACCGGCAAAGTCAACCGCTCTTTATGGACGCGTGGCGATCTGGGAAAGCGGCTTGGTGCGACAGGTCCGGATGACGCTTCTGCCACCGGTGAATAAGATAGGGCGATGAGCGACAGTTACTATGACTTTGACGTGGTGGTGGTCGGGGCCGGGCATGCGGGGAGCGAAGCCGCGCTGGCGGCCGCCCGCATGGGAGCCCGCACGGCCCTCGTGACGATGAACTGCGACACCGTCGGGCAGATGAGCTGCAACCCGGCGATCGGCGGGGTGGCCAAAGGACAGATCGTCCGCGAGATCGACGCTCTCGGCGGCGAGATGGGGCGGGTCATCGACGAAACGGGCTTGCAGTTCCGCATGCTCAACCGCAGCAAGGGGGCGGCGATGCACAGCCCTCGCGCCCAGGCGGACAAAAAGGCCTACCAGTTCTCGATGAAGCGGCGCGTGGAGGATCAGGAAAACCTCTCGCTTCGGCAGGAGATGGCCGAATCGATTCTGGTTGAGGGGCGAGGGTTGAGGGTTGAGGGTGAAGGCCAGGAAACAGGATCGCGGATCGTCGGATTGCGGGTTCGCGGCGGCGCCGTTTATCGCTGCCGTGCCCTCGTCATCACAACCGGGACGTTCCTGCAGGCGATCATGCACGTCGGCGAAGCGAAGACACCGGGAGGACGTGCGGGGGAAGGGACGACGGGGACACTCTCGGATTCGCTGCGGCTACTCGGCTTCGAACTCGATCGCTTCAAGACCGGCACGCCGTGCCGGCTCAACGGCCGCACGATCGACTACTCTCGGCTTCAGCCCCAGCCTGGAGACGACGTCCCGCAACCCTTCTCATTCCTGACCGACCGCATCACGCACCCGCAGCTTCAATGCTGGCTGACGGAGACGAATGCGGCGGTGCACGACCTCATCCGGGCGAATCTGCATCGGGCGCCGATGTATTCGGGGCAGATCAACTCGCGCGGGCCGCGGTATTGCCCATCGATCGAAGACAAGGTCGTGCGGTTCGCCGACAAGGAGTCGCATCAGCTCTTTCTCGAGCCCGAGGGGCGGCAGACGCACGAAGTTTACGTCAACGGCATCTCGACCAGCCTGCCGCGCGATGTGCAGGACCAGATGCTGCGGTCGATCTGCGGGCTCGAGCGGGCCGAGATCATGCGGTACGGCTACGCCGTCGAATACGACTATGCCCCGCCGACGCAGCTTCACGCGACGCTCGAGACGAAGCGCGTTCAGGGGTTGTACTTCGCCGGGCAGATCAACGGAACGACCGGGTACGAAGAGGCGGCGGGGCAGGGGCTGCTGGCGGGCATCAACGCGGCGCTGAAGCTTGCGGGAAAGTCTCCGCTAATTCTCGATCGCAACCAGGCGTACCTCGGCGTGCTGATCGATGATCTCGTGACGAAAGGGGTCGATGAGCCCTACCGCATGTTTACGTCGCGGGCCGAGTACCGACTCCTGCTGCGTCACGACAACGCCGATCGTCGATTGACGCCGCTGGGGCAGAGAATTGGACTTGTCTCGGCCGAGCGGGCGACGCGGCTCGAAGCGCACGAGAACGACATCGAGCGTGCACAGAAGCTGCTCCGCACCGCGCGGCACCAGGGACCGACGCTGGAAGAGTGGCTGCGCCGTCCCGAGGTGACATGGGAGACGCTGTGCGGCATTTCGCCGGATGTCGCCGCGCTGGGAATTGCTCCGGCGGCCATCCGCCAGGTGGAGATCGAGACGAAGTACGACGGTTACATCCGCCGGCAGATGGCGGACGTCGAGCGTCAGGGGAAGGTGGAGTCGCAGCCGATTCCCGAGTGGTTCGATTATGCGGCGGTGCCTCAACTGCGCCGCGAGGCTCGCGAGAAGCTGTTGAGGGTGCGACCGCGGAACCTCGGGCAGGCAGGCCGCATCAGCGGCATCACTCCGGCTGATCTGGCGGTGCTGATGATCTACCTGAAGGAGCCGAGCAGGCTCGCGACCTGAACAGAGTCTCCCCTGCAAGCACTGCTCAACAGGCAGATGGACGCGTGGTCGTGGGATAGGGCGCATTACCTCGTGTTTTCCGCCTCGTCATCCGCCCATCCAAGGGCGGGCGTCAGCTTTCGTCGAGCTTGGAAGGCCGGACTACGGAAAACCCGGCGGCAACTCGCTTTAATCAGCAGACCAAAGCCTGGAAGGGAAGTCCCGCTCAATGGTTCGCCCGTCGAAGCCGAGGAATATCGCGGACGCTCCGCTGATCACGCAGATTGTGATGGCAACACATCCGCCTCATGAATGCAGTTCGACCAGATCCCTGTCGGCAAGGACGTGATCGC